>DATAAN010000061.1:0-34354 GCA_036260105.1 Actinomycetota bacterium | reverse complement strand
AAGTCGGGGAGCCCTCCCCCGATGTCTATCTCTACGTCGACCGGACGGGCATCCATCCCCACCACTGCAACCGACGAGACCTTGGCGAACATGCCGTCAAGCTAGCTGCCGGGGGTGACAAATCTCTCCAGCGCCCGTCATTGTTAGATTGCTGTGAAGACACTGGGATTGCTGGGCGGAATGAGCTGGGAGTCGACCGTCGAGTACTACCGGCTCGTCAACCAACAGACGCGAGACCGCCTGGGCGGGCTCCACTCCGCACCGCTGCTCCTCTGGTCGGCCGACTTCCACGAGATCGAGCAGCTTCAGGCAGCAGGTGCGTGGGAAGAGGCGGCCAGCGTGCTGGCCGAGGCGGCGGTGGCACTGGAAGGAGCGGGGGCCGAGGTACTGGTGCTGTGCACCAACACGATGCACAAGGTCGCAGATCAGCTCGAGGCCGCAGTAACGATTCCGTTCGTCCACATCGTCGACAGCGTTGCGGCGCCTGTGCTGGCGAGGGGGATGCGCCGGGTAGGGCTCCTGGGAACGCGGTTCACCATGGAGGAGGCGTTCTGGGCGGACAGGATGAGCCGCCACGGAGTCGATCTGCTCGTTCCCGGTAAGCAAGAGCGCGACGAGCTCCACAGGATCATCTACGAGGAGCTGTGCGTCGGCATCTGCAGCGAAACCTCCAGGGGCTACTTCCTGAAGGTCATCGAGGGCCTGGCCGGAGCCGGCGCCGAAGGTGTGGTGCTCGGATGCACCGAGATCGAGCTACTGGTCCAGCAGCAGCACACGCCGGTGGTCCTGTTCCCGTCGACTGCCCTTCACGTCCGCAGCGCGGTCGACGCTGCCCTTCAGGAGCCGGGTTAGGTCTCTACTCCCCCGCCGTGCGGGCCTCCCACTGCAAACCATCCCTCGACTGGTAGAGGAGCCGGTCGGCCGTGATCGCGTAGTAGGTTCCCTCCGACTCGGCCAGGGCCTCCACCGGCAGGCGCAGATCGGTGAACTCGGGCGCGGTGCGGCCGGCCACCAGCACCCCGGCAGAGGTGCCGAGGAAGTACCGGTCGTCGCTGGCGGGGTCGATAAGGACCGCCCGGATGGGGGTTCCGAGGATCCGCTGCCAGCCTCCATCGAAGCGCCAGAGCCCGGACGAGAGCCCCCCGGCCAGGACCGTGGTGCCCGCTTCTCCCCGCACGCCCAGGGACAGAACCTCCTCCGGTCC
Source organism: Actinomycetota bacterium (assembly GCA_036260105.1). Lineage (GTDB taxonomy): Bacteria > Actinomycetota > CADDZG01 > JAHWKV01 > JAHWKV01 > JAJCYE01. The sequence continues at coordinate 33,150 of DATAAN010000061.1, read as the reverse complement.
GTCGTCTCGTGTCACGTCTGCGGCCCCGAGGCCCGACCGATCCCCCGCGAGCAGCAGGTCGGCGCCCCCGGCGACCCAAATCCGGCCCGCCGGAGTCACGGTTAAGGCGGTCGCCTGCTCGACCTCGCCCGGGACAGGGGTGAAGTCCTGAAGGTTTGACGCGACTGCAACCCGGCCCCCGCTCAGCACGGCCACCGTGCCTCCCGAGCCGGCCACCAGGCTCTCACCCTCGAAGCCCGCGACGCGCCGCCACTCCCTCCCGTCCGCGCTCGACAGCACCCCGTTGGCCGTTCCGATCAGAAAGCCCTCCGGCGTGGCCGCCAGCCCCAGGATCGGCGCTTTGCCGGGAACCGACCCCTCCAGCCGCCGGGCGTTCAGAACTGCAGCCACAACCGAGCCGACCAGGAGAAATCCGAGGACGGCCGCCAAACCGAGCGGCCACCGTTTCCGCCGCCCGGCGAGGCCCCTAGAACGCGTCGACAATGTGGTTGATACGGGCCTGGGTGCCGGCGACCACCGAGACGACGTCGAACCGGCACTGGAGGTACCTCGGCCGTTCAGCGGCCAGGAACGCCTGCGCCACCCGGCGAAGACGCAGTTGCTTGCGGCCGTCGACGGCCAGCCCCGGGTCGTAGATCCGGGCGCTGCTTCGGCACTTGACCTCGACGAACACGAGGGTGGGACCGTCCCGTGCCACCAGGTCCAGCTCACCGAGCTTGCAGCGCCAGTTGCGCGCCAGGATGGTCATGCCCTTTTTCTCTAGCAGGCCGGCGGCGGAGTCCTCTCCCAGAAGCTGAACCTGTTGTCGTCCCGTCACGGCGACGAGACTAGCCCCCAGGGGTGACAATCAGAGGTCCTGGAGGTCCCCCATGTTGGGGCTGCGGTCCACGGGCCGGGCGAGCTCCTCGATGTTCAGGTCGCGCACTGTGTGGATCTTCACCTCCTGCACGAACCGGGTCGGCCGGTAGATGTCCCACGCCCAGGCGTCCTTCAGCACCAGCTCGAACCACGTCCCGGATGCCGACGGGTGAGCCTTCATCTCGTAGCTGTTGCACAGATAGGAGCGGCGATCGGTCTCCACCACGTAGCGGAACATGGGCAGGACGTCCCGGTACTCGCGGTACAGGGCAAGCTCCAGGTCTGTTTCGAACTGCTCTAGGTCTTCGGCACTCATAGCTCTCCTCCCGACCCGAAAATGGTACCCGCAACCGGTCGCCTTGTTGCGGGGAGCGAGAGGCAGAACTTCCCTCACGGCGTGGTCGTCTGACAGTATCTGTCTGACCACGTCGATTTAGGGGGCACTCATGTCTACCAATCAGGTCAGCTTCTTCCTCAATGGGCACCGGGTTGTTCTGGATAGCCCCCCTCCGGAGTTGCTTCTCATCGACTACCTGCGTTCGCCGGAGGTGGCACTTACCGGGGCCAAGAAGGGTTGCGGGCAAGGAGGGTGCGGCGCCTGCACCGTGATCCTTTCTCGGTGGCTCCCCGAATCGGATGCGGTAGAGCATCGGGCCATCAACTCGTGCCTCAGGCCTGTTTGCGCCCTCGACGGCCTCTCGGTGACCACCGTGGAGGGCACCAGCGGAGTGCAGCAGCCGCCTCCGGTCCACCTGGCGACTCGGGCCTCCTACTCCCGAACCGGGATGCTGCCGCACCAGCAGCTTTCGACGCTCCCGGCGGCCGTGGCGACCGCAGCTTCACACGTCGAACAGCGGGTCCAAAGCACCGCCGAAGATCCCGTGGTGCCGACAAGCAGCCCGGCCGAGCGCCCCCGGACCGCTTCCGGCCACGTTCTTCTAAACCCGGTGGCGCAACGGCTCGCCATGAACAACGGAACTCAGTGCGGCTACTGCACGACTGGGTTCGTAATGAACATGTCGGCACTGCTGGCCGCCAACCCGAAGCCGACGAAGCGGCAGGTGGAGGAGGTCTTCGACGGCAACTTGTGCCGGTGCACAGGCTACCGTCCGATCCTCACGGGTATGAAGACCTTCGCCGTGGACTGGACGCCGGAGGACGAAAGGCGCCGCATGAAGTGCCTCCCCGACGACCCGTCGCAGACGCAGCCCGTCTCGGAGGGCATCATCCTCCCCTTCCCGCCCGAGGCCCGGGTCGAGCCCAACCCGGTCACGGTTATCGGCGGGCGCAGCTGGTTCACGCCCACGTCGCTGGCTCAGCTTGCCGGGCTGATCCGTGACAACCAGGGCCGGCGCCTCCGGATGGTGCACGGCAACACGTCGTTTGGGATCTACCGAGGGGAGGTGGAGGCGGCGGACCTGTTGGTCGACATACGTCTGATCCCGGAGCTCAGCGGCGGCACGGCGAGCCTCCGCCAGATCGACTCCGGTGCGGGCGTTTCATACTCGGAGCTTCTCGATGTCCTGGCTGAAGTACTCGGGGACTCACCCGGCCGGGAGACCACGCCCCTCGGCGCGGTGGAGTTCATGGCGCGAAGAACCGCGGGCACCCTCGTCCGAAACGCGGCCTCCATCGGCGGCAACACGATGCTTGTCCTCTCGCACATCCACCAAGGGGAGCCGTTTCCGTCGGACGTCCTGACGGCGCTTGTGGCGGTCGGAGCGGAGATCGACTACCTCGATGCCACGACCGGCAAGCGTGGTCGGGTACCGATCGAGGAGCTGGTCCGGCTCTGCGCGGCAGACCCCCGCATGGCTTCGCGCCTCGTCCTGCTCCGGTACTTCATCCCCGGGGGCGGCGAACGAGACGTAGTCGTGCCTCAGAAAGTCGCCTTACGCGAAGTCAACGCCCACTCGTTCGTCAACTCGGCCAGCTGGCTGACCGTCGCGCCGGACCTTACGATCCAGCGGGCAGTGCTCCCGTTCGGCGGCATCGCGCCGTATCCATGGCGAGCGCGAGAAACCGAGGCGTCATTGACCGGGACCCGGCTCGCAATGGCGGTACTGCCGCGGGCGCTCGAAGTCCTGAAATCCGAGGTGACGAACCAGCTGGGCAGGTGGCGCGATCGGATGAAGAGCCTTCCGTACGAGGGGATCACCGACTCCTACCGCATCGACCTGACCATGTCGATGCTCTATAAGGCGGTGGACAACGCCCTTCTGAAGTTCGCTCCCGGTGAAGTCCCCCCAGAGGTGCGCTCCAGCGGCGAGATCACGTGGGGGCGCTGGCCGTTGAGCGACGGGATGCAGCATTACGAGATCCAAGACTGGAAGACTCCGGTCTCGCAGCCCTACGTCAAGATCATGTCGATGTACCAGGCGTCGGGGCAGGTGCACTACACCCACGAGATACCGCCTCCGCCGACCACCGTCAACGGTGCCTTCGTGCTGAGCCGGCGGGCGCTGGCGAGCTTCTGGTTCAAGGTCCCCGGCGGCTCCCAAAAAGCTTCGCGAACGGAGCTCTGCAAGCATCTCGCCGGCCGGTTTGCATACTTCGTCGATCTGATCACCGCCGAGCAGGTCCCTCCCGGCGGTATCAACCTGCAGGGCATGGGCAGCGATCAGCCCCTGTTCGCGGTGGATCAGGTCAGCTACGTCGGGCAGTCTTTGGCGCTGGCGATCGCCGCTACCGAGCAGCAGGCGGAGGAGATCGCCGACTACGTCGCCGCCCAGTGCGTCGGGTACGGGCCCGTGGAGTGGCCGGACCCGTGGAACAAGCCACCCTGGACCGAGCCGGTCCTGTCTCTGGAGGAGGCGATCAGCGTCGGCAGCGTCTTTCCCGACTACCCCAAGGCGGCGCCGTTCGTCTCACACATCTGGAAGATCGTCCGGCCCGGAAGCGTGCTCGAGTGGGTGAACCCGGACCGAAAGCCGCTGGACCGCTCCCCGGCAAGCCGGACCGCGAAAGTCGATGGAGTGGAGTGCCTCGTCGTCGAGTCGACCCAGACCGTCGGAGGTCAGGTCCACTTCTACATGGAAACCCAGGCGTGCTTCGTGCAACCCATGGATGGCGGGAGGCTGCTCGTGCAGCCGTCCACCCAGAGCCCCATGGAGATGCACCAGACCTCGGCGATGGCGGTCGGGTTCCAGAACAACCGGATCGAGGTTGCGGTCAGACAGGTCGGCGGCGGCTACGGGGGCAAGACCGAGCCGGCGCGATTCGTTACGGGGCCCACCGTGGTGGCGGCCAATCATCTGGCGCGGCCGGTTCGGGTGGTGATGCCGCGTGACGACGACACGGCGATGATCGGCAAACGGCACCCCTATTACGGGACGTACCAGATAGCGATCGATCCCGGTATTGCCCGCCGGCAAGACAGAGGCCTTCTCCGGGGCTTCTACAACCGGATGTGGGGCGACGGAGGGGCGTTCTACGATTGCTCGTTCATCGTGTCCAACTGCATCCAGCTGCGGGCGGACAACGCTTACGACGTGGCGAACTTCTCCAACGAGATCGAGGTGTGCCGCACGAACACCGCTCCCAACACCGCCTTCCGGGCGTTCGGCGACATACAGGGGAAGCTGATCGTCGAGAACGCCGTCGACGACGCCGCGTTTTCGATCGGGATGACGGCCGAAGAGGTGCGGGAGAAGAACCTGTACGACCGGGGCGACGTCACGCCTTTTGGGCAGGCGCTCAGCTACTGCTACATGAAGCAGGTTTGGGCTTATCTCAAGAAGGTGAGCGACTACGACGGCAAGCGGGCCGCCGTGGACGCCTTCAACAGCCGGAACCGATGGCGCAAGCGCGGCATTGCGATGGTGCCGGTCAAGTACGGATCGGGATACAACTTCGTGCAGATAGAGCAGGCGGCGGCGTATCTCGCAATCTACTCAGCGGACGGAAGCGTCGTCATCCACCAGGGCGGCGTGGACATGGGCCAGGGACTGGTTACCAAAGTCGAGCAGGTGGCTTCCTACATCCTCAACCTGCCGTTCGAGCTGCTTCACGTCCGGGGTCCCAACACCAGCGTCATCCCCAACCCCACCAGCACCGGCGCCTCGACCGGGACAACCTACAGCGCAGAGGCGGTCAGGCAGGTGTGCGAGGTGATGCGAGCCCGCATGACCGAGTTCGGCTACTCGCTGCTGAGGGAAAACGGCGAGGAGTGGTGCAAGGCCAACAACGTGGACTTCTGGAACTACGGAGAGCAGGGATGGGCCGCCGAGATCGCCGACTTCGACGGGACGCCCAAGCTCATCTGGCAGAAGCTCGTCCAGCAGGCGTACGCCCGGCGCATCGACCTGACCGCCTCCTACAACGCCCGGATGCAGGGCGGGGAGACCCCCGTACCGGCACTGACCTTCAAACCCATGGACCAGCAGCGAGACATCCCCGGCATCCAGGTTGACCGTACGGCGATGCCTGGAGGAGCCGTCGACTCGTTTTCCGGCTTCACCTACTCGGCGGCTTGCTCGACGGTGGAGGTCGACATCCTCACCGGCGAGGTCAAGGTGCTGACGTCCGACCTCGTGTACGACATCGGCTGGAGCCTGAACGTGGCGCTGGACGTCGGCCAGGTAGAGGGCGCGTTCGTCCAGGGCGTCGGATACGTGCTTAGCGAGTGGCTGGTCTACCAACCCGACGGTGACGAGAAGGGCCGGTTGAACACCGACAACACGTGGCGCTACAAGCCGCCGGCGGTCCCCACCATCCCGCTGGAGATGAACACCTACCTGTTCCCGAGGAATCTAGCCCCCGAGGTACCGGAGAACCCCACGGACGTGCTGTCCTCCAAGGAGGTAGGGGAGCCGCCGCTGGTTCTTGCATGCAGCGTTTTCCTGGCGGTCAAGGCTGCGGTGCGCGCTTCCCGCTTGGAGCGGGGGCTCAGCGGCCTTTTCCGAATGGATGCGCCGGCCACCGTGCAGGAGGTGCGGCGGGCGTGCGAGGTGAGCCTTGTTAAGGACGCTGTCAGCGCCGGAGCAGCGGTGAGTACTTGAGGATGCACCAGATCGTGCTGAGCCCGTCCTTCCAGCCGATCTTCTTGCCCTCCTCGTAGGTGCGGCCGGCGTAGGAGACGCCAACCTCGAAGATCCGCCATCCGCCGCCGGCCACCTTGGCCGTCATCTCGGCCTCGATGCCGAACCGGTTCTCCTTGAGGTCGAGGCTCTGCACGACCTCACGGCGGAACGCCTTGTAGCAGGTCTCCATGTCGGTGAGGTTGATGTTGGTCGCCATGTTGGACAGCATCGTGAGAAACCGGTTGCCCACCGAGTGCCAGTAGTAGAGGACCCGATGCGGGCGGTCGCCCAGGAAGCGTGAGCCGTACACGACGTCGCCCTTGCCGTCCAGAAGCGGCTCCAGCAGCAGCGCGTAGTCGGCCGGGTCGTACTCCAGGTCGGCATCCTGGATGACGACGAAGCGGCCCCGCGCCTCGGCGAAGCCTCGCCTGAGCGCCGCGCCCTTCCCCATGTTGCGCGGCTGTTGGAGCACCCGCACTCGTGGGTCGTCGATGGACTCGACGATGGAGGCCGTGCCGTCCGTCGACCCGTCGTCGACGATGATCAGCTCCTGGGTGTACGGCGACTCCAGCACCCGCTTGGCTGCGGTCTGCACCGTGGCCGCCTCGTTGAAGCACGGCATGACCACCGACAGGCACTCCTCGGCAGGCAGGCTCACGAAGGCTCCCTACCCGCGCAGGGTTTCGAGCACCCGCTCCGGCACCGCCGGCACACCGGCCTGCGAGCCGAGGTACGGCAGCAGCCGCCCCTGGGTCCCCTCCTCGGCGAGCTTGCGGACCGGGGCGAAAAGCCGCCGGTGGACCGGACAGGGACCGAGAGCCGACAGCGCCCACTTGTGCGCAGGCGAGGGATAGCCCTTGTTCAGGTGGAACAGGTAGGGCGGGTACTGCTGCGACAGCTGCCCCATCAGCCGGTCGCGCATGACCTTGGCTACGATCGAGGCCGAGGCGACGGAGATTGACTCGCAGTCGCCGCGGACGATCATCTTCACCCTCGGCTGCGACGGGTGGGTCTTCAGGAAGTTCCACTGGCCGTCGATCAGGAAGTGGTCGGGCCATAGGTCCAGACCGTCCAGCGCCCGGGCGCCCGCCCGGCGCATCGCCTCCGACAGGCCGACCCGGTCGATCTCATCCGGCCAGCTGAGGCCGGTTGACCAGCACAGCGCCTGGTCCCGGATCCGGGCCGAAAGCCACTCGCGCCGCGGCTCGTCCAGCAGCTTCGAGTCACGGACCTTGTAGATGCGGGTTCCCGGCCGCAGGATCACGATGCCGACCGCCACCGGGCCTGCCCACGCCCCGAGCCCGACCTCGTCGACTCCCGCTATCAGCTCCGCGCCGGCGTCCCGCAGAGCCGCCTCGTGCTTCATCCCGGGGACCGGGTTGGTCCGGCCTTTGGTCTCCTTTCCGCGCACCCGGTAGGTGCGGGTCCGGTACGTCGCCTTGTACGCCACGGCGCTCGGCGGGCTCCTAGCTGCTCAACCAGTCGAAACGCTGGAGCGGCCAGATGAGGGCGAAGGCCCTGCCTACGATCGTGTCCTTGTCCACCGGGCCGAACGCCCGGGAGTCGTGCGACTCGCCGCGGTTGTCGCCCATGACGAAGACCTGGCCCGGCGGCACGGTAACCGGGCCGAAGTTCGGCATGGGAAGGAAGTCCTTCCGGTACGGCTCGTCGACCTGTTTGCCGTCGACGAACAGCGAGCCGATCTTCACCTCCACAGTCTGGCCCTCCACGGCCACGACCCGCTTGATGAGGTCCTGCACCGAGGATCTCAGGCCCAGACCCTGCGCTGCCTCCTCGAGAGCGTTGGCGAAGGGACCCTTGTCGTCCTCGGCCACCGCGGCCCTGTCGGGCGAGGTGAACACGACTATGTCGCCCGGTTTCGGGTCCCGGAGCCGGTAGACCACCTTGTTGACCAGTACGCGGTCGTTGATGAGGAGCGTGTCCTCCATGGACTCGGACGGGATGAAGAACGCCTGGACGACGTAGTTGGTGAGCAGAACGGCCGTGAGGATGGCGATGAGGCCGAGGATGAGGATCTCCTTGAGCCACTGGCCGAGGCTCTGGTGGTCGTGGCGCTCGTCCGGCCTCACCGGCTGAATCGGCCGGGCCCTCTTTCTGGTCTTGACCTTGTCCATGTCCGAGGAGCTCCTGCTAAGGCTGAAGCGGCGGCCCGGCTCGGGCTCGGGATCTTTGAGGAAAGGGTCCCACGAGTTGCCGTCGGCCTTGATGGCCGACTTGATCGACAGCGGGCTGGCGTCTGTGGCACGGTTCGTCCCGTTGGCGGAGACGGCGGATCCGTTGGATTTCTGCGCCGGCTCGGGGAGCACGAACTCCTCCGTCCGGTGCACCGCGGGCTTCGGAGCGGCCGCCGGCGCTGGAGGCGGCTTGGGAGCAGCAGGTGCCTGCCGGGATGCGGCCAGGAAGTCGAAGTAGTCCTCGGACGATCTAGGCACCGGGGGCGACTCCGGCGAGAACAGGGTATCGCCGGCAGAGGGCTTCCTGGCCGGCCGGGGGTCTGCGGGAGCCGGTGCTTCCGTCGCCGGCTTGGCGGCAGCAGGGCGGTCGGCCGGGCGCTGCGGCGCATCGACTATGGACACCGTGCGGCTCAGCAGATCCTCCGATGCGGCGGCCGATGAGCCGTTGCTGGAGCGGGACGGCGAGCTTCGCCGGCCGAAGAGCTCGCGCTTTGGGGCACGGTGCTTCGGAACATGCTTTTCAGGCACTTGCTACCTCGGTGTCCTGCCGAACGGGCCTAGCTAGAGCCAAGCCAGCGGAATCGATTGAGCGGCCAGATGAGGACGAACGCCTTACCGACGATGCTTGACTCGGGGATAGGGCCGAAGACCCGCGAGTCCTCCGAGTTGCTGCGGTTGTCTCCCATCACGAACACTTTATCTGCACCCACCGTCGTAGGGCCATAGTCCTGCATGGGCATTTGGTCCTTCAGATAGGGCTCGTCGAGCTTTCGGTCGTCGACGTAGACCGCTCCGTTCTTGACCTGAACGGTCTGGCCCTCGGTCGCGATCACCCGCTTGATGAAGTCCTGCTCGGACGACTTCAGGCCCAGTCCCTGCATGATGTTGTCCATCAGCCTCTGCAGCACGCCCGGCTCCGGCTCCGGTATCCGCTCGGACAGAGGCGATTCGAATACCACGACGTTCGGATACTCCGGCTCCCCCAGCCGGTAGCTGAACTTGGACACCAGGACCCGGTCGTTGATCTGGAGCGTGTCCTCCATCGAGCCGGAGGGGATGAAGAAAGCCTGGACGACGAACGCCTTGACGAGGATGGCGATGCCCAGCGCCACCACGACCAGCACCGGCAGCTCCTTGAAGAACTGACCGGCTGATTCCTTTTCCTTCGGATGCTGGGCTAGTCGCGCGGATCTAGACCTCGTCTGCATCGGGTCAGAACCGCTTTTCTTTGACCTTGGCGGCTCGACCCACCCGGGAGCGGAGGTAGTAGAGCTTCGCCCGGCGGACGTCGCCGCGGGTTACCACCTCGATGTTGGCGATGATCGGCGAGTGGACCGGGAAGGTGCGCTCGACGCCTACGTTGAACGACACCTTTCGTACGGTGAAGGTCTCCCTCACACCGGAGCCCTGGCGCCGGATCACGATGCCCTGGAAGACCTGGATCCTCTCGCGCTGGCCCTCAACCACTCGAACGTGGACCTTGACCGTGTCTCCGGGGCGGAAATCAGGAATGTCCTCCCTTAGGACGGGGCGCAGTAGTACGTCCGCCTTTGTCATGTGTTCACCCCTTTGATTCGGGTCGAAAAGTCTCTGGGGACTTCAGAAGATTTTTACGCAGATTTGCGCTTGAAACAGATGATAGCCGAAGGCGCGAAGGATCGTCCCGGCGCGGCGCTCAGCCGCCCGCCTCCCAGGATCTGACCAGCTCGCGCTCGGTCTCCGTAAGGTTTGCCTTGGCGAGCAGGTCCGGGCGGCGCTCGAATGTGCGCCTGAGCGCCTGCTCCCGCCGCCACCTGGCCACCATGCCGTGGTGCCCGGAGACCAGCACGTCGGGCACCTTGTGGCCCCGGAAGTCGGCGGGCCTGGTGTACTGCGGATACTCGAGCAGGCCGTCGGCGAACGACTCCTCTCCCAGCGATTCGGCGTTTCCCATAACTCCCGGAAGGAGCCGGGAGACCGCCTCGATGAGCACCAGGGCCGGCATCTCCCCGCCGGCCAGGACGTACTCCCCGATCGACACCTCCTCGGCCCCAAGGACCTCGCGGATCCGGTCGTCCATCCCCTCGTAGCGGCCGCACACCAGGACTACCTGCTCCTCGGCAGCCAGCTCGGCGGCCAGCGCCTGCGTCAGCGGCCTCCCGGACGCCGCGAGCAGGATCACCCGCCCTCCCGGGCGCCGGACCGCCTCGACCGCTTCGACCACCGGACCGGGCGCCATCACCATGCCGGCGCCGCCGCCGAACGGAGCATCGTCGACCTTGCGGTGCGGTCCGGGGGCCCAGCTCCTCAGGTCGTGGACGCCAACTGTCAGGATGCCGGCTTCGATTGCCTTGCCGAGCAGGCTCACTCGCAGCGGCGAGTCAAAGGCTTCGGGGAATAACGTGAGGACGTCGAATCTCAAGATTCGAACAGCCCTGCGGGCGGGTCCACCACCGCGCGGCCGGCCTCCAGGTCGACCGAGACAACGAGCTCCTTGGCGGCCGGGAACAGCACCTCGCCGGAGGGAGTTTCTATCGACCAGAGGTCCTGGGCCGGGCGGAGGAACACCTCCCGGACGGTCCCGAGCGGCGCCCCTGCGGTGTCGAAGACCTCCAGTCCCACCACCTGGTGCTCCCAGAAAGCGTCTTCGTCATCCAGCTCGTCCAGCTCGGAGCTGTCGACGAACAGCAGCAGCTCCCGTAGAGGCTCCGCCTGCTCCATGGAGCCGATGCCCTCGAACCGCACCAGCAGTGCTCCCTTGAAATTGCGCGAGCTCTCGATCACGACCGGCCGCGCCGAATCGGCGTCTTTTCCCATCATCAGGGACACCCCGGGAGCGAACCGGTCCGGGTTCTCGCTCTCCGAGCGGAGCAGCACCTCACCACGCAAGCCGTGCGGCTTGACGACCCGCCCCACCAGGACGAACTCGGAGCGTTGGGGGGCCACTGGGCTGGCTCGGAAGCTAGTCGATGATCTCGACTACGGCGTTGCGGTCTTCCCTCAGGGCGGCCGCCTTGACCACGGCCCGGATTGCGCGGGCGATGCGGCCGTTGCGGCCGATCACCTTGCCGACGTCGTCGGGGTGCACGAAAAGGTCGTACAGAACTGTACGACCCGATACCTCTTCCTCTATCCGCACATCGTTGGGGTTGCCAACCAGATATGAAACGACGAACTCGAGCGTCTCGCGCGAGCTCATTTTGCGGACGAGGTTAGGGTTTTGCCTTTCTCGTCGAGGACGCCGGCGATCTTGAGGAGCTTGGCCACCGCCTCGGAGGGCTGGGCACCCTTGCCGAGCCACTCGCGGGCCCGGTCGGCGTCGATCTCCACCAGCGAGGGCTCCTCGCGGGGAGCGTAGCGGCCGATCGCCTCGATGAACCGGCCGTCACGCGGAGCACGTGAGTCCGCCACGACGACACGGTAGGTGGGCTGCTTCTTCTTGCCAATGCGGCGAAGTCTGATCTTTACCATAGAGGAGCAGTGTAACAGCGAAGCCGGCGCTGGAACGGCCGGGGGCCGCTAGAGGCCGAGGCCCGGGGGAAGGCTGAAGCCCTTCTTGCCCTTCTTCTGCCCGCCGAACTTCATCATCTGCTTCATCATCTTGCGGGCCGCCTCGAACTGCTTGATGAGCTCGTTCACCTCCCGCACCTGGCTTCCCGAGCCCTTGGCGATGCGGATGCGCCGGCTGCCGGAGATGATGCGCGGGTCGTTGCGCTCCTGGGGCGTCATGGAGCGGATGATGGCCTCGATGCGGGCGACGTCGTGCTCCTCCACGTCGATGTCGGACATCTTGCCGACGCCCGGGATTCCGGGAAGCATCTTCAGCAGGTCGCCGATGCCGCCCATCTTCTTCACGCTCTGGATCTGCGTCAGGAAGTCCTCCAGCGTGAACTTGGCCTCCATCACCTTGCGGGCCTGCTCCTCGGCCTGCTTCTTGGACATCGTCCCTTCGGCCTTCTCGATGAGGCTCAGGACATCGCCCATTCCGAGGATTCGGGAAGCGATGCGGTCCGGGTGGAACGGCTCCAGGTCCTGCAGCTTCTCCCCCGTGCCGGCGAACTTCACGGGGACGCCGGTGACGGTGGTGGCGGACAGGGCGGCGCCGCCCCGGGAGTCGCCGTCGATCTTGGTGAGCACGATGCCGGTGAGGGGAAGCCGCTCGGAGAACGCCTTGGCGGAGTTCAGCGCGTCCTGACCGGTCATGGCGTCCAGGACGAACAGCACCTCGTGGGGCTGGACCGTGTCGTGGACCCGGGCCACCTGGTCCATCATCTCCTCGTCGATACCGAGGCGGCCTGCGGTGTCGACGATGACGACGTCGGCGCTCCGCCGGCCGGCCTCCAGGCCGTTCCGGGCAACCTTCACCGGGTCGGTCTCGCCGGTCTCTCCGTGGAACGCAATGCCGGCCTGGCCCGCCAGGACCTCGAGCTGCCTGATGGCGGCCGGCCGCTGGAGGTCGGCGGCGACGACCAGCACCTTGCTCCCCTTCTTCTTCAGGTGGGCGCCGAGCTTGGCAGCGAGGGTCGTCTTACCGGAGCCCTGCAGACCGGCGAGCAGGATGACGGTCGGCGGCTTGGGCGACATCTTCAGCGGAGACAGGCTCCCGCCGAGTATGTCGATCAACTCCTCGTGGACCAGCTTCACCACCTGCTGGCCCGGCGTCAGCGACTTGAGGACCTCCTCGCCCACCGCCTTCTCGCGGATGGCGTTGAGGAAGGCCTTGACCGCCGGTAGGGCAACGTCGGCCTCCAGGAGTGCCAGCCGGATCTCGCGAAGCGCAGCCTCGACGTCCTTCTCTGTCAGCCGCCCCCGGCTGCGGAGCTGCTTGAAGACGTTGTCCAGGCGGTCGCCCAGGGCATCGAACATAAGCCCATATTAGGCCAGGGCCCGCAATGTCCTTATTCGGATTCCGGGGCGCTAGGCCCGGCGGGCCCCTGTGAGGCAGGCGAAGCCGAGAACGATCAGTGCCAGACCGGCGGCCAGGAAGGGCAGGGCCTCGACGCCGGTCCGGGCCATGACGCCCGGGGTTGCCGCGGGGCTCGGCGTAGCGCTGGGGGTAGGCGTCGGCGATGCCTGGGAAGGAGTCGGGGTCGGGGTCGGGCTGGCCGACGGTGAGGCGCTGGGCGAAGGGGTAGGAGTCGCCGCCACCTGAGCCGTTCCCTCGCAGCCGATCCCATCATCGTCGGGGTCTAGATTGAAAGGATCGTCGTCCTCGTCTTCGAGCACGATGTTCACGTCGCTCGTCGTCACGGGGCCGTCACCGTTCTCCGCCGCGCAGTCGACATCCTGCGCGTTCGCCGGGAGGCAGACGCTTTCGTACGCCGCATGGCAAACCACGGTGGCGGTCGGGCTCGGCGAGGGGGTCGGGGAAGCGCTGGTCGTAGGGGTCGGCGAAGGGCTGGCGGAGGGGGACGGCGTTGGGCTGGCGGCCGGCCGGTCCGGCAGCGACTCGCAGGCCTCCCCGTCATCGTCCTCGTCGATGTCGTCCGGATCCCCCGGATGCGCGGCGAGGTGTGCCTGCGCGTCCTGCTGGAAGTCGAAGTCGTTGCAGTCGACGTCGCCGGAATGGCTGGCGACGGCAACTCCACCCGGCCCGAGGGCAAGCAACGCGCCGGCAAGCAGCGCAAACAGGATCCTTTTCACCGGTACCCCCGCGACTGGAATTTCAGTATTGAAGGACGCTACCGGTACGGAGGGAGGCAACGCAACTGGTAATCGCGCTTTAGCCCTCACACCAACCTGCCGATGATGCTGCGCAGACTAAGGAATTCTGTCGGTCGGGTTTCCAGCACACAACCGGGGGCTTCATGCACGGCGATCTCGGCAGGGCCGCACGCAACTCCTTCGGCGTGGTCGTCGTCATCGCCGCTCTCGCCTCCCTGATCTTCCCGTACCGCATGATCACCGAGAGGATCCAGGAGCTGGCCCGGGAGCGGATCGCATCCGACGAGCGGGGCGTGCCCCTGCCCCCGGAGTGGGAGGCGGCAGTCGACGAGCTCAAGGCCTTCGTCGAGGCGGAACGCGGCCTGAGCTTCAAACGGGACGTGCCCGTGGTCGTCGAGCCCGAGGAGAAGTTCCAGGAGCGGCTCGCCGAGGAGGCGGAGGCGTACGGCTCGATCGACCCCGCCGACTCCTACATCGCCCTCAAGGCCCTTCACCTGGTGGACCGCCGGCTCGATCTGGAATCCTCCGAGGACCCGCTGCGGGACGGCGGCACGCTGGGTTACTACGACGCCTACACCAACCGTCTGGTCGTACAGGGGAAACGGCTGACGCCGTTCGTACGCCAGATCCTCGTGCACGAGCTAACGCATGCGCTTCAGGACCAGCACTTCAACCTGGACCGTGAGCTGAACGAGTTCGACGAGTCCTACCTGGCGTTCGAGGCGCTGGTCGAGGGCGACGCCACCCGAATCGAGAACCGCTACCTGGAGTCGATTCCGGCGGATGAGCGGAACCAGGCGGCAGCCGAGGAGAATGCAGGAGTTCCGCAGCTCGACCAGGAGCCGAACGACTCTCTGCAAACCCTGTCGATGCTGTCGGGCTTCGCCTACGAAGTAGGAGACCGGTTCGCGACGGAGGTCTTTTCCGCGGGGGGCCAGGAGCGCCTGGACAAGGCGTTCGTCTCGCCGCCCACCACCACCGAGCAGGTCCTGCATCCGGAACGGTTCCTCACCCTTCAGAAGCCGGTCAAGGTGCCCCGACCGAAGGCTGAGGGCGACGTCTACGAGGAAGGCGTCTGGGGAGAGCGGGGGCTGCTCACGCTGCTGCTGCGGAACCTGCCGGAGGAGCAGGCATGGGCCGCCGCCGACGGGTGGGCCGGCGACTACTACGTCGCCTGGAAGGAGGGCGGTCGCAGTTGCGTGCGTCTGAGCGTCGTCACCGACAGCCGGGCCGACAAGGAGGAGCTGGTCCTCGCTCTACGGTCCTGGGCGCTCCAGCAGCGACTGGTGTCGATCGCCGAGGGAAAGACGATCCAGGTCCGCTCTTGCGACTGAGCGGACACCCCGGGATCAAGGGTCGTCCGTCGGCAGGTCGAACGGCAGGTCGATGGGCGGGAGTTCCACTCCGGGGTTGTCCGCCGCCGACCTGACCTCCGAGTTCCCCGAATCCCCGCTCCGGCCGCTTCCCCCCGAGCCGGCGCCTCGGCCGGCGTCCTGAGACGCTCCCCCGTCCCCACCCCGGCCGGAACCGCCGCTTCCGGCGGTTCCTCCGCTGCCGCTGCCGCCGTTGCCGGACGCCGCGGGGCCGCCGTTGCCTGCGTTGCAGCCGCCTCCACACCCGCCTGAGCCGCCGTTTCCTCCGGCGCCTCCGCCGCCACTCCCCCGGCCAACCGTGGCGCCCGAGTAGGCGCCGCTTCCGCCGGCCGCTCCGCCGGCGCCGCCCGAGCCGCCGTTGCCTCCACCGTCCCCGCCGTCTCCACCGGTGGCCGGTCCCCCTGAGCCGCCGTCGCCGCTGCCGCCCGTGGCGTCCCCGGTGGTTCCGCTGTCGCCGCCGTTGCCTCCGCGGCCCGATTCGCCTCCGTCGCCGGCGGCGCCCGACTCGCCCGTGTCGCCGGCATCACCGCTGAAGAGCGCGGCCGCTACGACCGAACTCAGGTCGACGTCCAGGAGGCTGTCGATAACGCACACGGCGTCCTCCCCGACACTGATGCCCGGACCCTCCTGAACCGCGTTGCCACAGGCGTTTATCGGGACCGAAATCCCGAAGTCGACGAGCGTGTTCCACAGGAACTGCACGAGCCCGCTGTTCCCCGCTGAAGCGGTGTCACCGGACGCCCCGCCAGCTCCGCCTTCGCCGGAGTCGCCTCCGTCTCCCGCATTCGCCGAAGGCCCTGAAGAAGCGTTACCGCCCCGGCCGCTGCCTCCCGAGCCGGCAAGCGCGCGGCCACCGTGACCGGCGTTGCATCCTCCGTCGCATCGTCCGGCTCCCCCGTCGCCGCCGGCGCCACCTCCGCCGGCGCCTGATCCGAGGGTCGCACCGGCGAAGGCGCCGCTGCCTCCGGCGCTGCCGCCTTCGCCCCCGTCCCCGCCGGCGCCTCCGCCGTTGCCACCGTTGCCGCCGGCGGCACGGCCGCCGTTACCGCCGTTTCCGGATCCGCCGTCCGCATCACCGGTTCGGCCGCTGGAACCGCCGTCGCCGGCCCGGCCGGAGTCCCCGCCATCGCCGCCGGCACCGGAGTCTCCGCTGTTCCCGCCATCGCCCGACCGGAGGACTGCGTCTGTCGCTGCTCTCAGGGCGACGTTGACGCCGGCTCGGATGATGCACTCGACGTCGCCGGACACCGTCGCCGTGCCGCCGCCGGTCGCCACTGCGTTACCGCAGGCGTTCACCGCCACGATCAGCGAGTTGACGAAGAATCTCTGCTCGAACTCGGCATCGCCGCTGTCGCCTCCCCTTCCGGTGTCCCCGGACCGGCCTCCGGCTCCGCCTTCGCCGGATTCGCCACCGGAGCCGCCGTCTCCCGACCGGCCGCTGCGCGCGTCGCCGCCGAATCCGTCTCCGCCGGCCCCGGACGCCGCGGGACCGCCGTTGCCAGCGTTGCACCCGCCGGCGCAGCGGCCCGCTCCGCCTCGGCCGCCGTTGCCTCCTCCGCCGTTTCCGCTTCCGAGGGTCGCGCCGGCGAAGTCTCCGCTGCCGCCCGCGTCCCCGCCGGCGCCGCCGTTCCCGCCGGAACCTCCTCCGTCGCCTCCGCTGCCACCGATCGCCGGGCCGCCCCGGCCCCCCCGGCCGGCGCCGCCGGTGGCGTTCCCGGTCGCGCCGCTGTTGCCACCGTTGCCGCCGGCTCCGGAATTCCCGCCGTCGCCGGCCGCTCCCGACTCGCCGCTGTCGCCGCCGTCGCCCGTCGAAAGATCCGCGTGCACGTCGAAGTCCGCAGTGGCCCGGAAGGACAGGTCGACCACGCAGGTGACGTCGCCGGTCACCTGGGCAAGGCCGTCCTCAAGGGCGATGGCGTTCCCGCAGACATTGATGCCGATCTGCACCACATCGACTTCGAGCCCGGTGGCAAAGGTCGTATCGCCCGCCCGTCCGCCTCGCCCGGTGTCGCCGGGACGGCCGCCAACGCCGCCTTCACCCGACTCGCCGCCGGAGCCGCCGAATCCCGACCGTCCGGTTAGCGCCGATCCGCCGTGGCCCACACCGCCGCTTCTTCCGAGGGCGGTTCCGCCCCGGCCGGCCCGACAGCCGCCGGCGCAGCTTCCGTCTCCGCCTGCTCCGCCGTCCCCACCGCCACCGTCGCCGGTGCCGAGCGTGGCGCCGGCAAACCTCCCACTGCCGCCGGCATCGCCGCCGGCACCGCCGGCTCCGCCTGCTCCGCCACCGTCTCCACCGGATCCCCCGCTTGCTGATCCTCCGTCGCCGCCCGTGCCTGCTCCGCCCACGGAGCGCCCCACCCGGCCGGCGTTTCCGCCGGATCCTCCGGAGCCGGTGTCGCCGGCGGATCCCGCCCGCCCCGACTCCCCGGAATCGCCCGCGCTGCCGGGGGACAATTCGACGTCGGGCGCGCCGCCCGCGTTGGCTTCAGCGTTGAGAGACATCGTGCAGGCCACCTGCCCCAGAAGGACGGCTATTCCGCTTCCGGTTGCAATGGCATTGCCGCAAATATTGATCCCCAGCTGGAAGATCTGACCGGAGGCCTGCGCACCGGGCAGCACGGCAACGAAGGCGGCCACCAGCGAGATGCAGAGAATCCGGGACCTCTTCGTGCTGGTCGTTCGCATGGTGTCCTCGCTGCCGGAGTACCAGGATCCATGAGGCCCGGGCGCGCCAAACTATAGTCATGTCGGTCGCCCCGCCACAACGCCGCCGTGGCGTTACCCGCTGGGCGGATGCCCCGTTTCGAGTTGCGGCGAACGGATAAACATCTCGCCGACCGAGGAGGCGCCATAGAAGAACGCAGGGCAACCGCAATCATCCCCGCCTTCAACGAGGAGGCGACCGTCGACGAGGTGGTCCGCGCCGCCCAGGCGGCCGAGCTGGTGGACCAGGTTCTCGTGGTGGACAACGCGTCGACCGACGCCACCGCCGACGTGGCCGCCGCTGCAGGCGCCAAGGTGCTGCACAACCCGATTCGCGGCAAAGGCGAGTCGATGAAGGTCGGCGTGGACGCCACGGATGCCGACGTGATCGTCTTCCTCGACGCCGACCTGCTGGGCCTGAAACCGCGCCACATCGACGCGCTGGTGAAGCCGGTTCTCGACGGCGAGGCGGACATGGTGTGCGGCCTGTTCGACCGCGGGCCCTTCCTGAACACCTTCTTCCTGAAGTACCTGCCGGTCCTAACCGGAGAGCGCGCGGTGCGCCGGCGGCTCTTCGAGCACCTCGACATGGACGACCTCAAGGGTTACAAGGTGGAGGCCTCCCTCAACGCCGCCTGCGCCGACCTGGGCATGAAGCGGATCCACTTCGTGTGCGACGGCATGTGGCACCTGGTTAAGGAGAAGAAGTTCCGCAACCCCGTGGAGGGCTTCGTCCGAAAGGTCCTCATGCTCGGCGCGGCGACGTGGGCCTACCTCTACTACATGGGCCGCCACCGAATGCTCCCATGGGCGTGGAAGGCCGTGCTCGAGCGCTCCAAGCGCCCCTCGAACCCGTCCGAATCCTAGACCGGCAGCCTCTCCGAACCGCTCTGGGCGTCGCTTGCCCAGGCCGGCGCCAGGCCCGGCACCCGCACCGTAACCCCGGCGGCTTCGGCCTCCCACGACAGCACCGGCACGCCGCCGTCCCACCGCAGGTCGAAGGTGATGCGGCCCGAGTGGGTCGGCGCATCGGACACCGACACGTTTCTGCCCCTCCACTGCTCGGGGAAGGCGGTGAACAGGGCGATTCCTCCCTTGGGGTCCTCGCGGACGAGGACGTTGCGGACCACGGACAAAAAGTCGGCCGCCGCCCAGCCGTGGTGGCCGTCACCCATACATCCGCCCTCCAGCCTCGGATGGATGGCCTCGGGCCAGGTGAAGGTCGGCGTCGCCGCCCCCAGCATCCACCACAAGCGGCGCAGGGCCCTCGGGTCCTCACGTTCCAGCTCGACGAACGCCAGCTGCAGGGTGAGGTAGGTCCCCAACCCGGTGTGCGAGATGCCCTGGAAGAAGGCGTCACCGATGCAGAACTGCCCTATGGCTTCCAGGGTCCCCGTTATCAGCGGATCCTCTGCGTCGATCAACCGTAGCGGGTAGCAGGCAGCCAGTGAGCCGATCATGGCGTTGTCGACCCCTCGGGTGGGCCCCGCCGGGATGAAGGTCCGTCCGGTTCGTCCGGCGGCGATCTCGATCGACCGCAACAGCGACGACCTTAGCCGGGCCGCCGCCTCGGACGCCTTCCCCGCCGCCTCGACCTTTCCCGCCTTCTCGGCGAGGAGCTGGGCATCGAGCAAGCCCCTGAGGCCCCACAGGTTGTCCCAGTAGTAGTAGTCGAAGGGACCGAGGTGCTCGGCCGAGATGCCGGCCGGGAAGAGACCCTTCAGCTCAGGCAGGTCCCGGCGCCTCTCCTTTGTCTTGCGGTCGATCCAGTCGGCCGCCTTCTCCACCGCCGGGGCGAGTAGCGGGAGCAGGGACGTGTCCTGCGTCAGGCGGATGTGCTCCGCCACCGTCCAGATCGCGGCGCCGTTGGAGTCCCACTCCTTCCACTGGCTGAAGAAGAATCCGTCCGGCTCCTGGCGGGGCGGGAAGGCGCGGATCACGTCCGCCGCCTCGCTGTGGAAGCCCCACCGGTCGAGGCATGCGACCTGGTAGGCGGCGTCCCGGAACCAGAAGCGGTGGTAGTTGTAGGGGCCCGGCGTGATCTCGTCCCGGTCCAGGAACAGGTGCATGTAGGCGCGGTTGGCCTTCACCGCCGACTGCAGGCGGTCGTCCGGCAGCGAGACCTTCATTCCCCGGTCCAGCGCCGTGGCCCAATCTGCGCACACCCGTCCCGCGTCGGGGACCTCGGCGTCCAGCGAGGGGGCGGTCGTCAGCCGCTTGCGCCCGTGGTGCCGGTGCTCGTGCGGAAGCGGTGCGAATCCCCGGACCGAGGCTCCGGGCTCCAACTCGTACACGAACGCAGCCTGCAGCATGCCCGCCGGGTCCTTCACCACTCGCCGGGGTGGAGGGCCGACCTCCTTCTCGGCCACCATGCGGGCGCAGTCGCCGGCAGCGAAGGTTCCGACGGCGACCCTCGACGTCGGGTGGGAGAGGTAGAGCGCAGGGCGTCCATCGAGGATGACGGTCTGCCCGTCGACGAACAGCTTCTCCACGACGGCCAGCCCCTCCGGGTTGTACGGCCGGATGGCGAGGGCGACGTCCACGTTGGCAGGGGTCTCGTTGGTTATCTCGATGACCGCCAGATCCTCGGTCATAGGCGAGTAGGCGCGGCAGACCACGCTCCCCTCCTCCAGCGGCATGCGGGTCTCCACTACGGGTGAGTCGTCCAGGAGCCTCTGAGGGAGGCCTTCTTCCAGACTCGGGTAGCGCCAGCCCGACGGCGTTCCGACCCACCAGTCGACCGACCACCCGTCGAACCACGGGGTGACCATCCCGGAGGGGTCCACGATGCCCTCCCACTCGGAGCGCGCAGGCCCGATCATGGTCCAGTTTCGGCTGGTCACGTTCGCCATGAAAGGCAGGTGCCCGCGCGGGGTGAAGTCGGGCGATGCCGGGTCGAGCTGGCGGTGCAGCCAGAACGGCCATACCCAGCCCGGCCGGATCTGAGCCGCCCCCCGGGTCCGCAGGGCTCGGAGAACCGTTCGCATGCCCACAGGGATCGATTCGCCGGCCGGCGGCGTCGCCTCGAGCCGCTCGCCGAGGCGCTGGAAGGTCGTGAGGTGCCGGACTATGTCGTTGCGCACCCGGAAGCGCGCCAGCACTCTGCGCAGAACGAACGAACGCCAGTTGAACATCCAGCCTCCTGAGGTCGGGGCGGGGAACCAGCTAAGGCGGCCCTACGAGGGTCCGGGCCGCGTCTTATGCATTACCACCCCGGCGGCGCATCACACGCCAGACGTCCGGCGCTCAGGCCAGCATCGCCTCCACGAAGGCCTCGGGATCGAACTCCTCCATGTCGTCGATCCCCTCGCCGACGCCGACCGCTTTCACCGGGATGCCGAGCTTGTCCTGGATGGCGATGACGATGCCGCCCTTGGCCGTGCCGTCGAGCTTCGTGAGGATGACGCCGGTGGCGCCGACCGCCTCCTGGAACGCCTTTGCCTGCGACAGGCCGTTCTGGCCGACGGTCGCATCCAGCACGAGCAGCACCTCGGCGACGCCGCCGGCCTCCCGGTCGGCGATGCGGCGCACCTTCTTCAGCTCCTCCATGAGGTTCGTCTTGGTCTGCAGCCGGCCGGCGGTGTCCACGATGACGACGTCGACGTCCTTCGCCTTGGCGTGCTCGATGGCGTCGAAGACCACCGCGCCGGGGTCGGCGCCGGGAGCGTGCTTGACCATGTGGACCCCGAGCCGCTCGGCCCACGTACCGAGCTGCTCGATGGCAGCGGCCCGGAACGTGTCCCCCGCGGCCAGCACGACGGTCCTGCCGTCCTCCTTGAGGCGCCGGCCCAGCTTGGCGATCGAGGTCGTCTTGCCGACGCCGTTCACGCCGGTCACCAGCCACACCGATGGCTCTCCATCCTTGGTATGCAGGGTCCGGTCCCCCGCCTCCAGGATCTCGACGAGCTCCCGGCGGAGCGCAGCATGGAGCTGGTCCGGCGAGGGGTCCTCCTCGCGCAGCGCCTCGAGGACGCGCTCAGTGGCATCGACGCCGACGTCGGCCCGGATCAGCGCCTCCTCGATCTCGTCCCAGGCATCGGAGTCCAGCTTGTCCCGGAGGCCCAGTGCCTTGAGGGTGTTTCCGAGGGCCCCCCGGGTCTTCGCCAGCCCCCGCGCCCACCGTGACGGAGGCGCAACGACCGGCGCCGGCGGCGCTTCGGGAACCTGGACCTCCTCGAGGGCCTCCTCTACCGCCTCCTCGAGCGCCAGGTCGGCCTCGAGCTCGGCGATGAGATCTTCGTCGGCCAGCTCGTCGTCGACCACGTCCTCGCCGGCGATCCGGGTGTCCAGCGCCTGGAAGTCCCGCTCGGTAGGCCGGCGGGCGCGCGCCACGAGAAGCACGATCAGCAGCGCGAGCACTATGGCCGCTAGAACAACCTCATTCATTCCAGATCAACCCCAATTCCAGAGCCGGGCGACGACACAGACGCCGGGAAGAAGTCCGTCAGACGCTCTGAGATTACCTTGGTCACGCCGTCCGGCCTCATCGCCACCCCGTAGAGCACGTCGGCGATCTCCATGGTCTTCTTCTGGTGGGTTACCACCAGGAGCTGCGACGAACCCCGGAAGTCTTCCAGCAGGCCGAGGAACCGCTGGAGGTTGACGTCGTCCAGCGCCGCCTCCACCTCGTCGAGGATGTAGAAGGGCGACGGCCGGGACTTGAATATGGCGAAGAGAAGGGCCAGCGCCGCCATCGCCCGCTCGCCGCCGGAGAGCAGCGACAGGCGCTTCAGGCTCTTGCCGCTCGGCGACGCCTCCACCTCCACGCCTGACTCCAGGACCTCGGTGGGGTCGGTAAGGCGCAGCCGCCCCTTTCCCGCCGGGAACAGGATGGAGAACAGATGCTCGTACTCCCGGGCAATGTCGGCGAAGGCGGCCGTGAAGAGCTCGCGGATCTTCTCGTCGACCGAGGTGACGACCTGCCTGAGATCCTTCCGGCTCTCGCGCACGTCCTCCATCTGTCCGGCCAGGAACTCCTCCCGCTCGGCCAGCGCCTCCGCCTCCCGGGCCGCCAGCGGGTTGACGCTGCCCAGCTGCTCCAGCTCCCGCTCCAGCCGGACCTGGCGCTTCTTCAAGACATCGTCCGGCATTGAGGCGGCCCGCTCCATCGGGTCGGCTGGCGTTTCCCCCTCTGGCAGCTCAAGGCGCCGGCCCCACCGCTCGACGGCCGCCGACGGATCGACCTGCATCTCTTCGGCGAGGGTCGCCTGGAGAATCCGCTGGCGGATCCTGCACTCGCTGCGCCCCAGGTCCTCCTGGCGGGACAGCGCCCGGAGGCGGTCGAGCTCTTCCGAAGCCTCCGCCAGGCGTTGTTTGAGGGCGGCCGTCCTCCCGTCCAGGACTGCCCCGGCCTCCGCAGCCCTCAGGTGCTCCCGGCCCGCTTCGCCGGCCCACTCGGCGACCGGCCCGGCCAGGACCTCACATACGGCGGCCAGCGAGGCCACCTGCTTCTGGGCTCGCAGCAGGGCCTCGTGGCGGGCGCCCAGGCCGCTCAGGCGGCTCGCGGCATCCGAGATCCCTTTGACGACCTGCTTCAGGCGGTTCAGATGCTGGCGGGTGCGCTCGGCGGCGATTCCAGCGTTCATCCGGGCGGCCTCGGAAGCCTGGGCCGCCCGCTCGTACGCTTCGGCGCAGCGCTCCCTCTCCCCGCGTGCCGTTTCCAGGGCGGCGTCCGCCTCCCATGCTGCGGCCTCCGCCTGGTCCAGCCGGCGCTCGAGCTCTTCGGAGCGTTCCATCGAGGGCTGAGGCACTCGGAACCGCTCGGCCGCCCGGCCGATCGCGGCCAGCTCGTCCTCGGCGCGTCTCATCTCCGATTGGCACGTCCTCAGGTGCTCAGCCGCCCGCACGCGGGCGGTCTCAGCCTCCCGGCGTCCGGCCGCCGCCTCCTTCAGCTTCGCTCGCGCGCTGGCGATCTCGGCTTCGAGGCCGGCGAGCGCCTCCCGGGCGGTCCCGATCCTCGCTTCGTTCTCAACGATGGCCGACGTGATCTCGGCAGACCCCCGGGTTGCCAGGCCGCCGTGCACGACGGTGCCGTCCCCACTCAGGAACACGGCGTGGCGGTGCTGCTGCGCCAGCCGCAGGGCATTCCTTCCGTCCCCGGCGTAGAAGAAGCCGGCAAGCGCCGCCCGGGAATCAGGAGCCGAGATACCGAGACGGTCGGCCAGAGGTTGGGCCCCCTCGATGGGAGCAGCGCTTCCTCCCGCGAGGAGCACGGTGACCGGGTCGTCCTCGTCCGACTGCCGGAGCGCCTGCCACGCGGTGTCCGCGTCGAACGCGACGACAACCCCGTCGATAGGCCCGATAAGCGCCTCGAGCGCCCGGCGGTGCGGCTCGTCCAGGTCCACGAGCTCCGAGAGCAGCACGGTGCCCGGCAGCGGCACGACGGCGGCGCCGGCCGGAGTTCGCCGGGCCTCAGCGGCGGCCCGGGCGGCGGCACGTGAGCGCAGCACCGCGACCTGCTTCTCCAGGTGCCGGATCTCCTCCACCAGCCGCTCCTTCAGGTGCGACAACTCCTCCAGCCGGCCCTCAGCTTCTCGAACCTCAACCTCGGCGGCCCCCAGCCGCGCGCCGGCCAGGTCCAGCTCCAGCTCGGCGGCGGCAAGCCGGGAGGCGCAGGTCCGGCGCCGGAGGTCGGCCTGCTCGGCTCGCTCCGCCAGGCGCTTGCGCTCCATCTCCGCCACCTGAGCCGCCGCCTGGACCTCGGAGAGACTGCGCCGCAGTGCGGCGGTCT
This sequence comes from Actinomycetota bacterium, assembly GCA_036260105.1. GTDB lineage: Bacteria > Actinomycetota > CADDZG01 > JAHWKV01 > JAHWKV01 > JAJCYE01. The sequence continues at coordinate 8,627 of DATAAN010000061.1, read as the reverse complement.
CGGCGGCCGCCTGAGCCGAGCCCTGAAGTGCGGAGTTGAGCGAGCGCTCGGCGGCGCTCAGGGCGTCCCGGGCGGCGTCGCCTGCGGGCTGCACCTCGTTCAGGGCGGCCACCTCGGCTGCCTCGTGGCGCTGCGCCTCGGCGAGAGCCACCTCCAGCTCGGACTGCTGACGCTGCAGCTCCAGCAGCCGGGCCTGCTCGACGTCCTCGCTTCCGGCGGCGAGCTCCGCCCTCAGCGTCCTGGCCCGCTCGCCGGCGAGCCGCTTCAACCCGCCGAGCCGCTCCGCGGCGCCGGCCAGGCGCCAGGCCGTCTCCCGGGTGGCGTTGATCCCCGCCAGAGCCTCCAGTCGCTCGGTCTCGAGCGCCGCGAGCTCTGCTTGGAGTTGGCCCACCTCGTCTTCCCGCGCCTTCAGCTCCTCCTCCCGGCGGCCGGCCTCCGGGGAGCCGAGCTCCGCCTCGAGCGCGGCCAGCTGCCGGGCCGCGGCCACGAGCTTGATCCGCTGCAGCTCCCCGCGCATGCGCTCGTGGCGCTCCGCGATCTCCGCCTGCTGCCGCAGCGGCTTCAGCTGGCGGCGTATCTCGGCGAGCAGGTCGGCCAGATGGTCCAGGTTCTGCTCGGTCGACGCCATCTTGCGAAGCGCCCGCTCCTTGCGGCGCCTGTGCTTGCCGACCCCGGCCGCGTCCTCGATGATGCTGCGCATCTGGACCGGGTCTGCGCTCAGCACCTCGTCGAGCCGGCCCTGCCCCACGATCGTGTGCTGCTCGCGCCCGACACCGGCGTCCGAGAGCATCTCGGAGATGTCCAGCAGCCGGCAGACGGAGCCGTTCATGCGGTACTCGCTGTCGCCGGAACGGAACAGCGTGCGGGATATCGTGACCTCGCTGAACTCGACCGGCAGCAGGCCTGCGGTGTTGTCGATGGTCAGCTGGACCTCGGCCATGCCGAGCGGCGGACGGGTCGCCGACCCGGCGAAGATGACGTCCTCCATCTTGCCGCCGCGAAGGGTGGCCGGCCCCTGCTCGCCCAGCACCCAGGAGATGGCGTCGATGACGTTCGACTTGCCGCTGCCGTTGGGGCCGACGACCACCGAGATGCCGGGCTCGAAGGCGAGAGTGGTCTTGTCGGCGAAGGATTTGAAGCCGCGGATGACCAGAGACTTGAGGAACATACCTGGGGCTCGATGGTATCAGGCGTACCGGGGCCCCCCGGGGAATTGCCGCCGCTGGCCAACGGGCCGTTAAACCGCCATTAACACTCGGCCTCTATAGTTGCGCTGTGATTGAGCTCGTGCCCTCCCTCGCCCGCAAGGCGGACACCAAGATCGTCCTCGTAGTGATGGACGGCCTGGGCGGCCTGCGCACGCCTGAGCGGGGGTCGGAGCTGGCGGAGGCAGACACGCCCAACCTGGACCGCCTCGCCGCCGCCGGGTCGTCCGGAGTGCACACCGTCGTCGGCCCCGGAATCACGCCGGGAAGCGGCGCGGGGCACATGGCCTTGTTCGGCTACGACCCGGTGGAGTACCTGCTCGGCCGGGGCGCCCTCTCCGCAGCCGGCGTCGCCTTCAACCTTCACTCCGGTGACGTGGCGGCTCGGGTGAACTTCTGCACCCTCGACCCCGACGGCCGCATCGTCGACCGGCGTGCGGGCCGCATCTCTACCGAGACCAACGAGCGGCTGTGCAGCCTCATCCGGGAAAACGTGAAGATGGAGGGCGAGGTCGAGTTCTTCCTGGAAACCGAGAGGGACCACCGCGCGCTGCTCGTCCTTCGGGGCATGGGTCTGTCGGCGGACCTAAGGGACACCGATCCCGGGGTTGTCGGCGTCACGCCCAACCCCCCGACACCCCGGAGCCCCGAGGCGGCCGGCACCGCGCTGCTGCTGGAGCGGTTCCTCGAGCAGGTGAAGATGGTTCTCGCCAATGAGAAGGCGAACTTCCTGCTCCTTCGGGGCTTCGACACCCTCCGGGACATCCAGCCCTTCCAGTTCCGCTACCTGCTCCGGGCCCGCGGAATCGCCAGCTACCCGATGTACCGGGGGCTGTCGAAGATCGTCGGCATGGAGGTGCCGCCGGAGACCGCGGGTTGGGAGGAGACGGTCAAGGACCTCCAGGCCTCCTGGGACGACTACGACTTCTTCTTTATGCACCAGAAGGCCACCGACTCGGCCGGCGAGGACGGCGACTTCGAACGCAAGGTCGCAGCCATCGAGCAGGTGGACCGGACCATCCCGGACATCCTCGCTCTCAACCCGGATGTGCTGTGCGTGACCGGCGACCACGCCACTCCGGCCCCGCTGCGGGGACACTCGTGGCATCCGGTCCCTTTTTTGATGTGGGGCCCTCGGGTGGGAGTCGACGGGGTCGACCGCTTCGACGAGGAGGCCGCCCGCCACGGCGCCTTCGGCTACCAGCTCGCCAAGGACCTGATGGCCTTCATGCTGGGCGCCGCCGGCCGGCTCTCGACTTTCGGAGCCTAGAGGGTCTGCACCCAGTCGCGGATCACCGGGACCAGCGTCGCCACCACCGAGGCCTCGGATCGTCCTTTGCCGTCGGGGGCGTTGGCTTTCGCCACCTTGAGGCTGTGGTCACCCCCCTCGACGAAGTGGACCAGCGGCTCGACGCCCAGCTCCGGCAGGTGCCTCGCGAAGGTGGCGGGGTCGCAGAACGGGTCCCTGGTGCCCTCCAGGAACAACGTCGGGACCTTGATCCGGCGCCAGTGGGCGACGCGGGGCTGCGACGGATCGCCCGGCCGGTGCAGCGGGTAGGACCAGAGAAGGAGCCCCGCCGCGTCGAGGCCTTGGGCTACCGCCATCGAAGCGACCCTGCCCCCGTACGACCTGCCACCGGCGATCCACCGGGCTCCTCCAAACATCTCCCGCGCCGATTCGTAGATGCGGAGGAAGCCCGGAACCGACCTTTCGGCCAGGGGCGGGGACGATCGGCCCGCCGCCCGGTAGGGCAGGTCCGGACGTACGACGAGCGACCCGGCGGCGGCCAGGCCTTCGGCCAGCGCCCGGAGGCCCGCAGTGTTGCGGTCCCCGCCCGCCCCATGGGTCAGCAAGAAGCAGGCGGCAGGCTTGCCCTCCGGCGCGTCGACCTCGGCCTGCACCCTGAGCTCGCCGGCATCGAGGGAAACGGACTCGCTGGTCATCGGGCAATTCTGTCCGATCCGGCCGGTCGATTCGGGGTAGATACCGGACATGGCGACCGGTACTTCACAGTCGGTGACGATCCCGGCCGGCGGAGTCCACCTCTCCGGCGACCTGGTGGCGCCCGGCTCGCCCAGGGGGGTGGTCGTATTTGCCCACGGCAGCGGAAGCAGCCGCCACAGCCCCCGCAACCGGGCGGTCGCTTCAGCCCTGAACGATCGCGGTCTTGCCACTCTGCTTGTCGACCTGCTCACGGAGGACGAGGAGCAGGTCGACCTGCGCACCCGGCACCTCAGGTTCGACGTGCGCCTGCTCGCGGAGCGGCTCGCCGCCGCGGCGGAGTGGACGGCGGACCACCCCTCGCTCCCCGGCGTTGCGATCGGCTACTTCGGGGCCAGCACCGGCGCGGCGGCGGCCCTCATCGCGGCGGCGCTCAAGCCGGAGGGCATCGGAGCCATCGTCTCCCGCGGGGGCCGGCCTGATCTGGCGGGCGACTTCCTTCCCCAAGTCTCAGCGCCGACCCTGCTCCTTGTAGGCGGCCGGGACGACGTCGTCCTAGACCTCAACCGGCAGGCACAGACGCGGCTGGAGTGCCCGGCCGAGCTGCAGGTCATCCCGGGGGCGACACACCTGTTCGAGGAGCCGGGGGCGCTGGAGGCGGTGAGCTCCGCGGCCGGCGACTGGTTCCTGAGACACCTGCCTTCCCCAGGGAGGGGCTGAAGCGGGCGGGAAGCCCTTAAGGGCCGACCCGAAGCCGCCTTGGCAGCCGGCCCTCCGACACGGACCCTAACTCCGACGCACTTATTCTTCAGATCAGGGCCTTATGCGGCTCCTCGGCCAACGGCGAGCCCGGGCTCCAGCTTGGAGCAACTCGCCAGCCAAATGACAACGCCGGTCAAAGCAAAGACCCCGCAGAGCTGTTGCGCAGCCCTACGGGGTCTCTAACGTTTACTGCAATGCCCTGACCGGCCAGCGGTCGGGGCTTAGTGATCCGGTTCCGCTACCGAACGTCCCGGCGGTCGTTGTTCGGACGTTTCGCCAGGCCGGCCAGGCCTGCCAGACCCAAGAGTCCGAGGAGACCGGTCTTGTCACCGTCACCGTCGTCTTGCTCGGCGGCCGGTGCTTCAGTCTGGGCCAAGGCCGCCGAGGCGACCCCAAGGCACAGAATTGCGGCCAGGCAGGCCGATAGGAAGAACTTTCGCATTGTCGCCTCCGCTCACTTGTCCCACGCCTTTGGTGAGAGCTTTTTTGACAGGAGACCATTTGCCCGAAGGGGAGCGGCTCAAACCAGCGCAGAGGCGACGAGGTCTCGACGCATCCAAAGCCCGGCGCCGGCGAGAGGAATCGAGGTGTTCCAATCGCCGTCCTACGTCTGGCAGCTGGGGCAGAAGAAGCTGGAGCGGTTGCCCCACCGACCCCTCTGGATCGGCGTCCCGCACCTGACGCAGGGCTGGTTCTCCCGCCCGTAGACCCTGAGCCGGTGCTGGTATCCGCCCACCTCGCCGTAGGCGTCCCGGTACTGCTCGTCGGCAATGGAGGACCCGCGGTGCTCGATCGACTCCTTCAGCACCCGGGGGATCGCCCGTTGCATCCGGCCGATCTCCTCCGCGGTTACGGCGACGGTCGGGCGGTCGTGCCTGACGCCGGCCAGGAACAGGACCTCATCGGAGTAGATGTTGCCGAGTCCGCAGAGGAACGTCTGGTCCATGAGAAGCGGCTTGGCCCGGGTCTTCCGCCGGCCGAATGTCTCCGCCAGGAACTGCACCGGCACGTCGTGGACCAGCGGGTCCAGCCCCAGCCGGAAGAGCTCGGGTATCTCGCCGAGCTCGCTCTCCTCGGTGACGAACATCTCGCCAAAGGTGCGCGGATCGACGTAGCGCAGCTGCCCTCCGCCGGCGAAGTCCAGCAGCACGTGGGTGTGCCTGGCGAGGGGCTGGTCCTCGTCGCTCAGGATGAGCTGGCCCGCCATGCCCAGGTGCACGACGAGGACGGCGAAGTCGTCCAGGTGGAACAGCAGGTACTTGCCCCGCCGCTCCAGCCGGTGGATGGTGCGCCCGGCAAGCGGCTCGGTGAACTCGGCCGGCGACCCGTGGCGCCGGATCACCCGGGGCGAGTTCGGGATGTCGCGCACGGTCGCATTCGCAATCGCGCGGCCGGTCACCTCGGGGAGCAGGTCCCGCCGGATGACCTCGACCTCGGGAAGCTCGGGCATCGGACGCCCGGCTAGCTGAGGGTGCTGTAAGCGGTGGAGAGGTACTCGAGCGCCTCTCTGGCCGCCGCCTGCTCCGCCTGCTTCTTGGAGCGGCCGGTCCCCGAGCCGCGGTGGCTACCGTTGAGGTACACCTCCGCCTCGAAGCGCTTGTCGTGATCCGGCCCGAACGCCGAGACCCGGTACTCCGGGGGGCCGCCGAGGAGCTGGACCGACATCTCCTGCAGGTTCGTCTTGAAGTCGCGCACCACGCCACGGTCGACAAGCTCGTTGATGTGGCGGGAGAACAGCCGGCGTATCACCGCCGCGGTCTCCTCCAGGCCGCAGTCCAGGTAGAGGGCGCCGAGGACGGCTTCGAAGGCGTCGGCCAGGATCGAGTCCTTGTTCCGGCCACCGGACAGCTCCTCGCCGCGCCCGAGGAAGAGCTCCTGTCCGAGACCGACGGAGCGGGCGACGTCCGCGAGCACCGCCATGTTGACCGAGCTCGAGCGGAGCTTGGCCATGTCGCCCTCGGGCAGGTCCGGGAAGCCCTTGAAGATCATGTCGGTAACGACCAGTCCGAGCACCGCGTCCCCCAGGAACTCCAGCCGCTCGTTGTTCGCCGCGCCCTTCCTCTCGAAGGCGAAGGAGCGGTGCGAGAGGGCCATCTCCAGGAGGGGCGTGTCGGAACAGCCGACTCCCAGGCGGGCGAGAAGGCTGGCCGCAGGCTGAGCCGGTGGTTCGGTGCCGTCCATCTAGAGGTTGAGGGCGCTACTCGACTTCGACTACCTCACGGCCGTCGTAATAGCCGCAGTTTCCGCACACCCGGTGCGAGGCCTTGGGGGCGTGGCACTGGGGGCAGGTGGACCGGCCGGGCACGGACAGCTTCCACTGCGCCTTGCGATGGCGGGTAGTCGAGCGAGACTTCCTTCTCTTCGGTACGGGCATCTATCTCTCCACTTCTTCGTTGTCGCCACCCAATTGCGACGCCATCAACTTCTGCAGCGGCGCCCAGCGGACGTCCACCTTCTGCTCGGCGTGACCGCAGTCCGAGGTGTTCAGGTCGGCGCCGCACTCCGGGCACAGACCCTTGCAGTCCTCGGCATGGACCGGAGTCATCGGGATGCTGAGGACTATCGCGTCCCTCAGCATCGGCTCCAGGTCGATGACGTGGTCCCGTACCTCGTAACCTTCCTCGGCCTCCGCCGCCGCCGGGTCGAACCAGAACTTCTCGTTCAGCTGAAGCTGGAAATCCTGAACGAACTCGATCAGGCAGCGGGAGCAGCTGAGGTGCAGCTTGCCCCACGCATCGCCGGTCACCTCGATTCCGTCGCCGGCGCTACGCAACAAAAGGTCGATGTGGACGGGGTCCTCGTCCTCGACCCAACCCATACCGCTCCGGAACCCTTCCACGGTCCCCGACGAGGACAGCTCCCTGGTCGATCCAGGGTTTCCGGCCAGACTCGATACGTCGACTTCCAACCATTGCATGGATTTGGCCGCCTTGGACGAGCGCGATTGAGGTTATCAAACCCGGTTTCCGCGCGCAGATTTGCGCCTCGGGCCGCTCCCGGGGCGTACATCCAGACTAAACGCGATTGATGCTGCCGGTGTTCCTGATATCGATCCTGGGATCGGTCACCTCGCCGGGGGCGTCGGTGGGGACCTGCTGGCCGGCGACGTCCAGCCGGCCCCGGAGGGACTCACGACCCCGGGTCACCGCGCCCAGCGTCTTCTGCAGCACGACCTCGAAGCTGGCGAGCTTCGCGTCGACGTAGTCCTCGGCTTCGACGCGGATCTGGCGCGCTCGCTTCTTGGACTCCTCGATTATCTTGTCGGCCTCGCGGCTGGCCGCGGCGACGATCTCGGTGCGGGAGACCAGCTTGTCCCGCTCGGCGTACGCCTGAGCCCGGAGCTGCTCTATCTCGGCCTGGGCGCCGGTGAGCAGCCCGTCCCGGTCCTGCATCACGTACCGGGCCTGGTGAAGCTCGTCCGGCGCATTTCGGCGGATCCGCTCCAATTTGGCGAGAACCGACTTCTTGTTGATCATCGCGGAGGCCGACAGGGGAACCGGCTTCGCCTCCCGGATCTCGGCAATGACCGAGTCGATGTCCTCGAGAAGACCCATGCGTAAAGACTAGTCCTTCGAACTGCCGAACGCACCTTTTCCCGACCCGAAAACGGCATTGGAAATTAGCCCCAGATGTTTACGTACGGGCGTGGAGGGAATTATCCACCAGCTACAAAAGCCACTTGAAAGTTGAGATCTCGGCCTTGAGCCTGGGCCCGGCACTTACCCCTTCCGAGGACGGTTTGACCGGGTGCGGGTTTGAGATGACGAGAGCGGTCAGGGCGGGGGGCGCTTGGGGCTAGCGTCTTCCGCCCTTTACCGCCCTTTCAGCAGCCGGTTCACCGCCGGCGGAACCAAACCGCTGACGTCTCCTCCGTAGGCGGCCACCTCCTTCACCAGGCTCGACGACACGAAGCTCCAGCGCGGGTCGGTGGTGACAAAGAACGTGTCGACCGCTCCGTAGAGCCCCGAGTTCATCTGGGCCATCTGCAGCTCCCGCTCGACGTCCGACAGCGCCCGCAGGCCCTTCACTATCACTCCGGCGCCCCGCTCCCGGGCCAGGTTCACAAGCAACCCCTCGTACGACTCGACCTCCACGTTGTCCAGGTGTCCGAGCACCTCCCGCAGCAGCTCCACCCGCTTGTCCGCCGATAGCAGCGGGATCTTGTCCGGATTCACCGCGACCGCCACCACGACCCGGTCGAAGTGCCTGCAGGCGCGCTGGATCACGTCGACGTGGCCATTGGTGGGCGGGTCGAACGACCCGGGGCAGATGGCGGTCGCCAAGTCAGTGGTCTCCTTGTTCGGGCTGAAGGTAGAGCAGCTTCGAGTCGCCGTACCGGCGGACCTCAAGCAAACGGTATCCGGCCGGCGGATTCAAATCCTCCAGCCGGGAGGAGACCTCGACCACCACCAATGCGTCGGGCGCGAGCCGGCCCGAGCCGGCCAGAGCCTCCAGCGCCGCCGAGGGGATGCCGAGCTCGTACGGCGGGTCGGCGAAGACGACGTCGAACGTCTCCTGCGGCCGGAAGCGCGACCCCTCGGCAAAGCTCTCGGCCTTCTGCCGGATGACCTCGGCGCGGTCTGCGAGCCCCGTCAGCGCGAGGTTGGACTTGATCATGGCAACCGCGTCCGGGTTCGCCTCCACGAAGGTGGCCCGGCTCGCCCCCCTGGACAGCGCCTCGATGCCCAGGCCGCCGGATCCGGCGAACAGGTCCAGCA
>DATAAN010000060.1:0-17142 GCA_036260105.1 Actinomycetota bacterium | reverse complement strand
CGCGGGGACCGGGGTGCGTTCTCTTTTGCTTCGGACGCCCGCTCGGCTGCCTGCTCGTACTCTTCCTCGGCAAACAGCTCGAGGGCTTCGGAGACCGCCCGGGCCACCCGCGGAGCAGAGCCGGGGCGGGACAGCTCCGAGATCTCCGCGACCCAGGGCTTCGGCAGGTCGAACGACTCCTCGGCCCGGAGCCGCTTCTTCGGCTCCTGCTTCCCGCCCACCCTGGTGTCCCGGGGGCGATTGGGGTCGAAGCGCTTGCCGGAAGCCGCAGTGCCCGGTTCGGGCCGTTCCGGCCGCTGCGAAGACTGAGCGACCCCAGCGTCGTTGCGGGCGACCGGCGCGCCGCTTCCGCGCTCGCGGTAGCCTCCCCTTCCTTCGCCCCCCGGCGCAGCCATGCGGGGCTTAGCCGGCCGGTCGCTGCGTGGTCTCGCCGGCCGGGCCGGTGCCGGCTTCGCCGAGAAGGAGCCCCCTCGAGCAACGGCACTCTGGCGGCTAGCGCTCCGTTGGCGCGTCGAGGGAGCCGGCCTTCGCGCTCCGGTGGCCTCCCCGCCTGGCCGGGCACGCGGGGTCTTGCCGCGCCCGTCCCCCGCAGGCCCGGCACCGAGTGAACTTTTGGATCGGGGGGACGCTGGAGAGCCGTCCCGGCTCCGGGCGGATCCCGGACCTCTGCGCTGCGGACCTTCGGCCCGGTCGGTCCCGCCCCGACCTGCCTCGCGCCGGGCGCCCGTGGCGGCCCGGCGTTGGCCTGCGGGGCGCTGCCCCGCCGGGCCCGAGGGGCCGGTGCCCCGGCCGCGGGAATCAGCCGAAGAGCTGCGGCGCTGCGTCTCCCGTTTCCCCGTCGCCGCCGTTCGGTCGGAGCCTGCGGCCGGCTGCGCCGGCAAGCCGCCTCCCTCGGCGCGCCGGGAGGGCGGCTTCACCGAGATCTGCAGGAAGACGGGCGCGTCCGGTTGGGGGTCTTCGCGGTCGGGCCGGCGCGGGGATCTCGCCGGCGCGTCCTTCGCCTTGGGGTTGAACGGCGCCAGCTTCTTACGGGCGGGCTTCGCGGCGTTCCTCGCCGGCCCGCCACCTCGGGGAGGCCTGGGCTTCTTCGGCCTGTCGTCCGGCTTCGGACCTCTCGGCCGCCCGGTTCCGTCGGCCATCAGCGGTCCAGCACCTCTTCGTAAACCTCCACGGTCCTGCGGGCCGCCTCGTCCCAGTCATACCGGCTCAACACGTCGCGCTGGAGGCCGGCAGTTCCGGCCCGCTCGCGTTCGGGGTCCTCGACGGCGTAACACAGAGCATCGACCAGCGCCGTGTCGTCCCCCGCCGGAAACAGCCGGTGTCCGGGCCCGTCACTGCCCAGTACCTCGACGTTGCAGGCGATGTCGCTGGCGATGCAAGGCGTGCCGTGCGCAGCTGCTTCCAACAGGGTCAACGGAAGGCCCTCCAGCGACGACGGCAGGACGAAGGCGGCGGCATTGGAGTACAGCTCCTCCAGCAGCGAGCCGTAGACCCAGCCGGCCATGATGATGCGGTCGTCGTCCGCGGCCGCTTCGGCCAGCCCACGGGCGTAGACGTTGGTGAAGCTCGATCCGCCCACTATCACGAGCTTGACCTCCTCGGAGAGCTTCTGGAAGCAACGGATCAACTGGTCCGGGCACTTCTCGGGCACCAGCCGCCCAACGAACAGTAGGTACCCGTTCTTCTCCAGGCCCCAACGACGGACGATCTCGTCCGGTTCGCGGTTCGTGCGCGGGCTCACGCCGTTGGCGATGTAGACCGAGTTCCTCCCCAGACCGCGGTAGTGCTCCTTTAGGGTTTGAGAAACGACGATCGTGCGGTCCGGCACGCGAGCGCTCGCCCACGCGGCGGCCGTCAGGACGGCCCGGGCGCCGGCGCCCCACTTCGCCCGCCGGTTGTCCATACCGTGGACGGTCTGCACCACCCCCGCCGCGGAGAGGTAGCGGGGCAGGGGGGACAGTAGGCCCGGCCCGAGGCCGTGGTAGTGGACGATGTCGAAGCGGCCGGCCATCGCGGACAGCGTCGACGACGCACTGTGCGCAATAGCGTCCAGGTGCTTGGTGCCCACGGTCGGGGGATGCCGGAGCCGCATGCCGAGATGCTCGGTCAGCTCCTTTGGGGAGTAGTTGGAGCGGCAGTAAACGGTGACGTCATGCCCGAACGCCGCAATTCGGCTGCCCAGCTGCTCCACGTGATGTTCGATGCCACCGAAGGTTGCAGGCAACCCGCGCTGGCCAATCATGGCCACCCTGATCTTGCGCACCTGAACTCAATTCGTGCCGGGACCCGGCCGTGCTGGCCAGGCGTCCCGGTGTTGGCCGGGAAAGGCCGCCAAACGGGGCCCTAGGCTAACATGGCGCATGGCCGGTCCACCGGGCTCCAGACAAGGCTTCTCCGCCCGCCGGCGCGGCGCCCACTCCTTCCCCACCGACGACCGAACCGCCACCCGCCTGACTTTCGGTCTGGTGGCTACGGCCACCGTGCTGGCGACGGTCAGCGGCCTGGCCGGCCCGAACAAGCTGATGTTCGTGCTTCCCCTGGCGGCGGGCGTGGCGCTGGCCCTCGCCGTCCTGGCGATCAGCCGTTTCGAGGCTTACGTTTTCGTGCTCCTGGCCGCCCGGGCCAGCCTGGACCTGGCGAAGCTGTCAACTGAGACCGGAGGCGGGGCACTGGCCCGCATCCTCGACCCGGCCGGCCTCCTGGGCATCCAGTTCCTGGTGCTGGCTATCTTCTGGCTGGCCGCACAGCACCGGGCGGAGGTCCTCGAGCCGCCTTCGGCTCCGGCTCGAGCCCTTCTCGTCTTCGTGGCCGCCTGCGTGGTCAGCCTCGTTTCGACCAGGGACCTGCTCGCCAGCTCGGTCGAGGTTTCGCGGATCCTGACCGCGGTGGTGATGTTCGTGGTGCTCGAGCAGATGATGACCGACGCCGGCTCGCTCCGCCGCTTGCTCACCGCCGTCTTTGCCTCCGCCCTGTTCCCCTTGCTCTTCACCGCGTTCGGGTTCCTCACCGGCAACCCGCGGACCGAGGGCAAGGGGGGCTTCCTGCGCATCCTCGGACCGTTCAACCAGTCCAACACCTTCGGGCGCTACCTCATGCTGATCACAATCTTCGGGGCGGCCCTGTGGCCGCACCTCAACCGCGTCCACCGGAGATGGATGGGCGGCATCCTGGCCGGCAGCGCAGTCTTCCTGCCGCTCACCTACACCCGCAGTGCCGTGGTGGGCACCGCCCTCGGCCTGCTGGTGGTGGGCCTCCTCCAAAGTCGCAAGCTCCTCGCCGGCCTGTTGCTCGCCTGCGCCCTCACCGTGGCGCTGGTGCCGCAGTTCGGCTCGCGGTTCTCGCAGCTGGCGGAGCCATCGACCTCCTCGCTGCAGAACGAGGGGAACTCTCTTCGCTGGCGGCTGGACTACTGGAGCGAGGTGGTCTCGCTGGCCAGGCGAAGCCCGGTCTGGGGAATCGGGCTGGGTGAGACGCAGAGGTCCACCGACGAAGAGAAGCAGCCGCACAACGACCTGCTGCGGGCGTTCGTGGAGACCGGCGTGATCGGCCTCGCCGCCTACCTGATCAGTGCGGCGGCACTGATGCGCCTGGCTTATATCGCGCTCCGCAGGACGGCCGCCGTAAAGGACGGTCCGTCGCTTGTCCGCGGGGTGGCGGTAGGCTTTGCAGGTTGCGTGACGGCTTTCCTGTCCGTGAGTCTGGTGGCGAACGTGATCACGAACGTTGTTAACCTTTGGTACTTCCTCACGTTTGCGGCCGGCGCCTCCTACGTCGCCAGGAACAAGGAGATCGCGAAAAGTTGGAGATCGGCGACTACCTCAACCTAGTCCGCAAACGGATCCGTCTGTTCCTGTTGGTGCCGGTGCTGGCTGCCCTCGTCGTGGTTGCCGCCGTGCTGATCCGCTCAGACGACCGCTACCTGACTACGGCCACGGTGTCGACCTCCAGCCTCAGCTCCATCGCAGGCAGCCAGTTCAGCGGCGGGCAGGGAAACCGGGTTTTGCTGGAGACGTTCAGCGCCGCATCGGAGACGCCCACCGTCCTGGCACGGGTCTCCCAGAGGACCGGTGTTCCGATCGGCACGCTGCAATCTGAGGAGGCGATCTCGGTCGGCCCGATCGGCGAAAGCAGCCTGCTCCGGGTCACCGCGCGCGTCCCGCAGTCGAAGCAGTCGTCGGACGTGGCCAAGGCGGTGTCGGCCGAGACCATCAAGTTCATCCTGGAGCCGCAGATCCAGCTGGCCGTCAAGAGCGCCGAGCAGGCTCAGCGCACCATCGACGATACACAGGCGAAGCTCTCAGAGCTCGGCAGGACGACCGGCCTTGCGTTGGGCATCCCCGACTACGAGATGAAGTCCCGGGCGGTGTCTGCTCTTCGGGAGGAGCTTCTCCGAGCCCGGGCGGCCGGCCAGTTCACCCTTGCCGCCAGCGTGCAGGCATCCCTCGACGCCCAGTCGGCGGAGCTCACCGCTCTCGCTCCCCGCATGGCGGAGTTCCAGACGCTGACCGAGCTCAACCGCCAGGCGCTGGCCCGGGTCAACACCGCCAGGTCGACCGAGGAACAGGCCCGAGCCCTGCAGTCGTCGGCCGACGCCGGGGAACTGGTCACATTGGGCGAAACCAGCAAGGTGGAGGTCTTCCCCGTGCTGGTCCGAAGGGGGCTGGGCGGGCTCGGGGCCGGCATCTTCCTGGCGGCGATTCTGGTGATCCTGCTGGAGTTTCTGGGCCGAACCGAAAGAGCACCGAGACCGGTGACGCGGGAGACCACCCCCCTTGTCGAGGAGCCCGAACCCGAACCGTTGTAGGGCTCTAGCCGGCGTCTCCCCGGGCCGCGGCCGCCCCGTCCAGGGCGTCGAAGCGCGACTGCAGCCCGTCACACAGCGTCCGGATCCTGTCGTCCAGCTCCAATCGCCTGCCTCCGGCGCTCCGGCGGGAGATGTGCTCCGACAGCCCGGGGTCCCAGGGACACCCCAGGAAGTCGCACACCCGCCGCAGAACCGGCTCCGGCGATGCGACCAGGCCGTCGTAGGACACCGCCAGGACGTCTGGGCGCCGGTCGAGGCCCAGCTCGAAGTACAGGGAGTTGCGAAGGAACCAGAACAGCGCCGCAGCGTCGGCCGCGGTGAGCGCCGTGTAGTCGAACGACTCCAGGAGCTGGCGGCTTCCCGGCGAGAGACCTCCGGCCTGCCACAGGTCGTCGCCCTGGCCGGCGGCGATGGTCCTGAGCGCCCTGAGGTTGGCGTCGCCGAACTTGGCGAGCGCAGAGCGCGCACGGTCGTCGACGTTACGGAAGACCCAGAGAGCTCGGGGCGGAGTCCGGTGGCCCACCTGCTCCAGGAGCTCGACCGCCCGGTGCGAGTCGCACAAAGGCTTGAAGACGACGAACTGGGACCGGCTGGCGACCACCAGACGGTTCAAGGTCTCGACCGGCCTCACGCGAAAGTCGACGAATGCCCGCCGGTCGTTCTCGTTGAAGACCTCGAAGCGCGGGCTGTTGCGGAAGCCCCGCATCACCATGTTCGTGCCCGAGCGCTGGACGCCGAGGACGAACACCGGCATGGCGCCGCCGGGGGGCACCGGATGGGAGCGGCTCCAGCTTCGCCTGCGGGCACCCCGCCGGAGCTCGACCAGCGGGTTGAGCTCGTCCTCCTCGATCAGCCGGGCAAGTCCCTGCGAACGAATCCAGCCCAGGTGACGGAGCAGGCGGCGGGTCGTCGAAGCCGGGCCGGCCACTACAGGGCCTGCGGCGCCTCTACCTGAAGCTGCCTAACCGGCCGGCGGTCGAACCGCGGGTCCGGCGAGTAGCCGTGGAGCCGGAGCATGTCCGACTGGACCCCTTCAACGGTCGCCAGTGCCTCCTCCGGAAGAGCCGTCCGCCAGCTGGCGCGGCAGGGCCGGATATCGCACCTGGAAACCGCCCGCCACCACTCCCGGCTCTCCGGAAGCCCGGCAAACTGGGCGATCTCGCTCAGCAGCTGCGCCGGCTGCGCCACCAGCTCCTCGTAGCGCACCTGCATGACCCTGACCGGCGCCACCATCGCCAGCCCCCGGCTGGTCGCTTCGAGCTCCTCGACCCACGACTGGGCGCAGAGCTCCCAGGGGTCGCCTCCCTCGGCCTCCCACTGGCGTGGCGTCTTGCCGTTCCACCACACCGTCGAGTCGGCCCACCAGTCGACGGTCGACAGGGAGTGAGCTACCGCCCGGCCGTCCCGGACGATCTCGAGGAAGCGCGCCGAGGGAAATGCCTGCGCCAGCAGCGGTATGCGCCGGTTGTTGGCCACTCGCTTGTTGACGAAGTACCGACCGCCGGAGAACCGCTCGATCCGGCCGACCGCCTCCCGCAGCCTCTCCACCGCCTCCGGGGTCGCCGCAGGATCGGTGATCTCCGCCTCGCCGAGGCCCGCCTGCCGGAACACCGGTTCTCCCTCCACCGGGGCCGGGAACAGGCGCTGGCTCAGCGGGCGGCGGGTGCCGTAGACGTACGCGTTCGAGTCGCCAGCGAACCAGGCCCGATGGCGCATCTCCGGAAGGAGGGACGCCATGGAATTCATCGCCGACAGCTGGGGTGCCCGGGGGAACCGCCGGACCCAGTTCGAGATCCACGCCGTGTCCGGGTGGAGGCACAGCAGCTTGTAGACCAGGGTGGTTCCGGACCGGGGTGCCCCCACCAGGAACAGCGGGCCCGGGCCTCTGCCGGTTGTGTGATCTCGATCTTCCAACATCAGTCGTATCCAAGCTCTCGAAGGAGTCGGCCGGAGCGAAGCCTGAACAATAACCTCATCAGGGCATCGAGTTCGTCTTTGTGTGCCCCGACACGGCTCTTGTAAACGGGATCCTCCCCTTCGGCTTCCCTTCTTTTTTCACTGAGCGGCTGGTAGAGGTCGCCCACGTCGTGCGGCATGCTCTGGTAGTCGAGCACCTGGGGATCCCACGGCTCGCCGACGAACTCCAGAAGGTCCCGCATGGTCCGCTCGGTCTCGGCCACGAGATCCTCGTAGCGAACCTCCCGGTAGCGTCCGGCCGGCAGGCTGTTTCCGGTCCTCCGGGCAGTCCGCACGTACTGCGGCCACTTCTGGATCGCCTTCAAGCCCGACCAGTAGCCCCACCGGGCGAGGTGGGAAGCAACCACGTCGCGGCCGTCGCGTATGACGTGCACCACCAGGCAGTCCGGGAACAGCCGGTTGATGTAGTCCAGGGACAGTGCGTAGCGAGGAGTCTTGTCCGCCCAGCGCTTCCGCCCCCGCCGGGCGGCGTAGTCTCGCTGGAAGGAGTCGACGAACTCGGCCACCTTGCGGTCCCAGTAGTCCTCCGGAAAACCGTAGCGGGCAAGCCTGGCCGAAGCCTCGCCCGCCAGCTTGGACAGTCCCTCCAGGAACCGCGTCTCAGGTCCACAGCTGATGTTGGGGTGCGAGTCGAGCATGAGTCGCAGAAGAGTGGTGCCGGAACGCTGGCACCCCACGATGAAGATGGGCGGCGAGGAGGACGCCTTGGTGTTGTCCATGCCGGCCCGGGATACCCCTCCCCTTGGTACGAACGAGTGCCGCCGAGCGACGCCTCAAGCCCCAGCCTCGGTAGTTCCCCGGTAGGGCAGTTCTGGGACACTGATCACATGCCACCAGTCACTGTACTTTACGTCGCCGGCACCGGCAGAAGCGGAAGCACCCTGCTCGGCAACATGCTGGGGCAGGTGCCGGGAGCCTTCTCGGGAGGAGAGATAAACAACCTCTTCAAGCGCGGAATCCTGGAGGACTGGTACTGCGGCTGCGGCCATCGCTTCAGCTCGTGCGGCGTCTGGCAAGCGGTGCTGGGGGAGGCCTTCGGCCCTCTGGGGACGGACGTGGAAGCGATGGTGGCGGCCGGGGACCGGCTGAACCGGGTCCGGCGCATCCCTCGCCTGCTGGCGTCCCGCGGAAAACCGGGCACTCTGGGGCCGGCGGCGCCGGAGTACCTGGCGAACCTCGACCGCCTCTACCGCGGCATATCGGGCGCCACCGGCAGCCGGATGATCGTCGACGTCTCGAAGTCCCCTTCGTACGGATACCTGCTTGGAACGCTGCCGTCAGTCCGGCTGCACGTCATCCACCTCGTGCGCGACCCACGGGGAACAGCCTTCTCCTGGAGGCGCAAGCGGCTCCGGAGCGACGGGGCCCGGGAGCGCTACATGCAGCGCATGAGCCTGCCGAAGTCAGCGGCGCTGTGGAGTGTGTGGAACCTGGCGGCGGAGGCCATGTGGAGTCGGTCGGGTGTCCCATACCTGCGTCTTCGGTACGAGGACCTCATGTCGGACCCGGCAGGGGCCCTCCGAGCGGCCTTGAACCTCGCCGGAGTGCAGCACGCCTCTTTGGACTTCGTCGGAGCCGGCTCAGTCAGACTGGACGCCTGCCACACCATCTCGGGCAACCCCATGCGGCTGGCGACCGGGGAGCTGGAGCTGAAGCCGGACCTCGAGTGGACCTCGGCCATGCCTCTTGCCCAACGGCTGTTGGTGACCGCCCTGACCGCGCACAGCCTCGCCCGCTACGGTTACCCGCTGGGCCGCCCGGAACAGTTCTCCCTGAGCCGCTCGTCGTAGCGCTCGACCTGCTTAGGGTCGCCGCGGAAGCGATTGTGCTCGACGAAGCAGGCTCCCATCTCGATCGCCTGCTCCACCGCGTCCAGCTCGGTGAATCCGCGGCTTTCCAGTCGGGTCCCACCCTCGGTCTGAAACCCCTTGGGGGGCGCCGCCGACGCAAGCCAGCAGAAGTGTGTACCCGAGCCCTGACCGCCCGCACGGCACCCCTCGCCGCCTCCCAGACCGTTGTTCTGCACCACCAGCTTGCCGCCGTAACGGCTCCTGAGATCCTCCAGGAGCTCGCGTTGGCGATCCCAGCTGAGCGTCACGCCGTTCCGGTTGGTCTCAGGGTCGCCGACGATCTGCCATACGCTGTGAGTCGCCAGGCTG
Source organism: Actinomycetota bacterium (assembly GCA_036260105.1). Taxonomy (GTDB): domain Bacteria; phylum Actinomycetota; class CADDZG01; order JAHWKV01; family JAHWKV01; genus JAJCYE01. The sequence continues at coordinate 8,202 of DATAAN010000060.1, read as the reverse complement.
ACCCTGGTCGTCGGGAAGAGCCGGTCGTGGATCTCCAGGCTCCGCCGGTGGCACGCCTCGTCGGTCTGCTCGTTGAGCCCCGCTTCGAACAGGCGGGCGTTGGTGCTGCCGCTACGCCCGGCCCTGATGAAGGGTTCGGCAAAGAAGGTCATGCACGCCGAGTCGACGACGTCGAGCAACCTCGGATTCGACTCGTAACGCCGGGAAACCTCCGTCATGAGCTGCTCGTACTGGTGCAGGAATGCGTCGGTCCAGAAGTAGGGCACGCAGCCGCTGGACGCCTCCTTGGCCAGTCCGTCGGTAGTCGTCCGTCCCTTGGCGATGGCGATTCCGCCCTCCTCCGAGCAGTCGACGCCGTCGCCCGACCGCGCAGGCCCTCCCTGGCTCTTGACGAACGCAGGCGATCCCCGGCCGGCCTGGATACGCAGCCGTACCTTGAGGTCAGGGTCGGCGAGCGCCTCCTCCACCCGGTCCCAGCCGGGCCCGGTGAACTGCTGGTCTCGCGGCTCGAACTCCGACCAGTCCCCTTGAACGACGACGTGGTCGAGGAACCGCATCCCGTCCGGTGGCAGGCGGTCCTTGAGGTAGAGCCCGGCCCCCGGATCCTTTAGCGCACGGGAGCCCGCCGGCGGCGGGGCCGGCGGAATTCGCGCCGCCGGCGCGCCCCGACCCTGGGCCGGTGGGGAAGGAGGCGCCTGCGGGACCGGCTCGCGGCATGAGGTCAGAACTAAAAGAGCGAACGCCAGGACCGCAACGCTGCGCCGCGCGTATCGGGCACGACCTTCGCGACGCCCTATCTGCCCCTGGCCCATCCAGGCCAGTTAACCACAGGTCCCGGACGGCTCATCCCCTGGTGAGGCCGGCATCTACGCCGTGCGCAGCAGCACGTCTCCGGAGTTGGGCCCCAGGGTCAGCGTGTTTACGACGGTTCCTCGAAGGGTGCGGTAGCTGCCTTCAAGAGGAATCGTCACCGCGTTGAGCGTCGGGTTGACCACAGACACCCCGTTTGCGAAATTGCGCTGGTAGGCGCCGTCCGGTCGTGCGAAGTAGCCGCCACTCGGAGCGCCCACGTTGGTGCCCCACATCGGCTGGCTCACGGTCGGGTCATCCTCCCTGGCGTACTGGAAGGTGAAGTAGCTCTTCTCGCTGGCGCCCAGCAGGAACGAGGCGAGCGCATACCGGTGCCAGGCGTCCTTCTCCTCCTGGGTTCCCGCGGCCCAAACCTTGGTCAGGGTCAGGACGCTGCGGCCGCGAGCTTCCACGTCCGCCAGCATCTCGATCTCCTTCAGCCAGTTCTTCGCCGTCGGGTAGCGGTTGATCGGCTCGTTGGCGTTGCGGAGAAACGCCTCGGCGTGCCCGCCGTCGATGCCGTTCAGCAGCTGGGCCGACGGTGCGCTGGGATTGAAGTACCGGGGTCCGCTGCCGAGGCCGTTGACGAACACCAGCTTGGGGGCGACGGCTTGCTTCACCCGGGCGGCCAGGACGGAGGTGGCTCGGAGCCAGTCCGCCTTGGTCCAGACCTGACCGGTGGCGGGATTGATCGGTGCGCCGGAGGAGTAGTCCTCGTCGATCGGGGCCGTTCCCATGACGTCCATAATCACGCCGTCGTAGCCGCTGTAGGCGATGTAATCCTGAGCCTGCTGGATCCGGTTGGTGATCCAGCCCTCGTGAGCCGGGTTCATGAGCCAGTTGCCCCACTTGCCCGAGGCGACCGGGGCGCCGGTGGCGTCCTTCAGATACCACTCGTCGGGAAACGTCTCGCCTTCGCCGCTCTGGGCGAGCGTACCGTTCATGTAGGAAAGCAGCACCAGGTCCGGGTTGGCCGCCTTCATATCGGCGACATACTTGCGGTAGGTGCCCTTCAGGGGGGTGATGAGGTCGAAGTCGGTTGCCGCCTGCACCGCTTGGGCCAGGGTCGGCTTGTGGGTGGACGCCGAGTTCTCCGGCGACCAGAGCTGCGCCTTGCCACCGGGCAGCCCTGCTCCAGCGGGTGCAGGAACGGCCAGCACGGCGAATGCTGCGAGGACGAGTGCCACCGACACCAACCTGCGAGATGTCATCAAATTAACTCCTTGAACAATTCGGGCGACTGCACCGTCCCGTGATGGGACCAATTTGTTTCGGCAGATCGCCGCCTTTCTTAAGCTCCGTTTCGGCCGGCGTTTCCAGCCTTTGAGTGTGTCCCCGGTTGACCAAACGGATCCTATGTTGTGAAAGTCAACCAGAGGTCCCCCTATTCCCTCGCTTCGTGCAGGCTAGGACCAGGGAAGGGTGCGGCCCAGCAGGGCCTCCAGACGGCGGTTCGGTTCGGCGAACCGCTCCCTGAGCCGCTGGCGCGTCCGCTCGTCCATGGCAGGGGCGCCGGAGGTCCGCCGTCGGGTATAGGCCTCGTAGCTGTCCAGCCGGAATTCGGGCAGTCCCAGGAACTTGAGGATGTGGTCGAAGACCTCGCCGGTGTCGGCGAAGAACTCCTCGCTGACGACCACCTCGAGCCGGCCCTGGAAGTGGTCGAGCCACCGGCGGAGTTGGGGCTCGTACTCTCCGCGGGCGGCGTAGGAGAAACGCCGGTGAGCCGCGCTGGCGTAGCCCTGGTCGGCGCAGATCCGCTCCTCCTCGCCGGCGAGGCGCTCGCCCTCCGCGTCAAGGGCATGCTCGAAGCTGAGGTCCTCGACCCCCAGCCCGACGTTGTGCTGGTAATGGGAAAACGCCCTCTCCACCGGGTTGCGCACCAGCGCGATGCATCTGGCCTGCGGCAGCACGGCCCCCGCCCGCTCGGCAGCCAGTGGATGGAAGAGGTAATAGGGACTGGCGTCGAACGTGGAGGCCGTATCCCCGGCCGGCGGGAAGTGGCCGCGGTACCAGTCGACTCCTCTGAAGTAGTTCAAGGTGAAGAACTGGATCTCCTTGAGCAGGGGCGGGGTGACGCTCGGGTGCTCGCTCAGGTACCGGTAGAGCGACGTCGTACCGCAGCGCTGGCCGCCGAGAATCAAAAACGACGGCAACATCCTCTCCTCGCCGGTCCGGCTCCGCATCCAGGCCCTTCCTCCCGTGACCGCACGCCGCACCGCCTGTGGCTGCCTCGACAGGATCGCCTCACGTACCGACTTGCGCACCGCTCAGTACCCCAGGCGCGCCAGGTGTTCGCCGAGCGACACGTCCAGGAGCCTGACCTGCTCGGAAGTCAGGTCGTCGGCGTAGGCCCGAGTCCGGCCGGTGTCGAAGGTCAACCTGTCCACCTGCTCCTGAAACTCCGCGTTCCACTCCAGGCCCAGGAACTCGAGCATGGCCGAGAGCTGGCCGCGGGGGTCTTCGACGAAGTCTTCGTACCGCACCCGGATGCTCCTGCCGGCCGGCACCTCGGCGAGCGAAGCCTCGGCTGCGTCGACGAGCATCTTCCAGTGAAGTCCCGCGAGCAGCACGAAGCTCCTTTCGGAATCCTCCCACTCGGCTTCGTAATTGGGTGGAAGGGGTCCCCATCCCCAAGCCGGCGGCCCGGCGAAGCCCTGCCACCAGGAGGTCTGCAGGAAGGAGTTGGCGACCGCACGCCCGTCCCGGACGACGTGCACGAAACGCGCCTCGGGAAAGACCTCCTGGACGAACCCCACTCTCGGCCACCCGGTGAACTTGTGGAGGAATACGGGCTTGGCCTGGGCCGCCGCCCGGACCGCGAAGAAGGCGCGAAACCTCTTCTGCAGCCACGGCGTGACGTCCGAAGCCTTGAGGTCCCGGTAGGGCGCCACGACGAGCGGCGAAACCTCCCTGGCCAGTGCCCGGTAACCCTCGCTCGGCGCGTAGCGGACCCGGCCCTTCTTCGTCAGAGCCTCCGGGATGCGTCGGTAGAGCGAGTTGTTGAGCGTCGACCCGGCTCCCGGAACCGGCAGCCGGTCGTCAACGTTTGAGACGAAGCCGACGTCGGGGTGCCGGGCGAGCACCTCCTGCACCAGGCTGGACCCGCAACGGCCGGTGCCGAGCACGAAGGCGAATGTGGTGCCCGATAGATCGTGTTCGGCCATGTGTAGGCGCATCCTTGTGAGTGAGGCCCGGCGGTCGACTCTGCACAGATAGAAGTCCGACCGGCAGAACGTTAGCCTGAGTCGGTGACGATCTTAAAGCCCCTGCTCGCCTGGTCGGCCCTGAGTTGAGAATCCTCCACGTCAACAAGTTCCTCTACCGCCGTGGAGGCGCCGAGAGCTACATGCTGGACCTCGCGCGCCTTCAGGAGGAGTCCGGGCACTCCGTTGCCTTCTTCGCAATGAAGCATCCACAGAACCTGCCCAGCCGCTACGAGAAGCACTTCCCGAGCCACGTGGAGCTCGAGCCCATGCCCGCCGGCGTTACCGGCAAGGCGGTCGGAGCGGGACGGGTGCTCTTCTCCCCCACGGCGCTTCGAGGCATGGCGAAGGTCATCAGGGACTTCCGTCCCGACGTCGCCCACCTGCACAACATCTATCACCAGCTGTCGCCCTCGATCTTGCGCCCTCTGGCTTCGGCCAACATTCCCACCGTCATGACGCTTCACGACTACAAGCTGGCGTGCCCGACCTACCGCTTCCTGGACAAGGGCCGGATATGCGAAGCATGCCTGGGCGGCCACTTCCGGCAGGCGGCTCTGCGCCGTTGCAACCGGGGGTCGCTCGCCGCGAGCGGGCTCAACGCGCTGGAGATGCGGTTGCACTTCAGCACGGGCGCGTACGACCCGGTTCACCTGTTCCTGTGCCCGAGCCGCTTCCTCGAGCGAAAGATGCGGGAGGCCGGGGTTTACCCGGAGCGGCTCCGCCACCTGCCGCTGTTCGTCGAGACGGCGGCCGTCGAGCCGAAGTCCCAGCCGGGAGGCGGCGCCGTCTTCGCCGGCCGGCTGTCGCACGAGAAGGGCGTCGACGTACTGGTAAAGGCCGCTGGAAGCGCCGGCGTCCACCTCGACGTGGCCGGCGAGGGCCCCGAGTTGCAGGCCCTCCAGCGCTTGGCCTCCCAGGCTGCGGACGGGATGGTCACCTTTCACGGCCGGCTGCCGTTGGCCGGCGTGCGGGAGCTGCTGAGTGCCTGTTCGGTCGCCGTCCTCCCGGCACGGTGGTACGAGAACCAGCCGCTGTCGATTCTCGACGCCTTTGCCAGCGGGGTGCCGGTCATCGGCAGCCACCTCGGCGGAATCCCCGAACTTATCGAGGACCGCGTCGACGGCTACCTCGTACCTGCGGAGGACTCGGCTGCACTGGGCAGCAAGCTGCGGCTCATCGCCGACCTGCCCGGGACCTCTTTCGAGATGGGGCTGGCGGGACGCCGGAAGATCGAGGAGGACTTCTCACCGGCCCGGCATCTGGCCGGTCTGGAGGTGTCGTACGCGGAAGCGGCGGGCCGGGCGGCGGTCGGCGCCGCCGGCTGAGATCAGGCTTTGACGGCTCCGGTCCGCCGGCGAAGGGCCGAGAAGACGAGCCGGTCCTCTGCCGTGATGCCCAGCATCCACACCAGCGCCAGGTAGACCAGTACCAGCGCCCCGGCTCCCGCCGCCAGACCGGGGATTCCAGCCAGGGCCCTTCCGGCGAAGTAGGCCGGTACGGCGCCCACTGCAACCGCAGCGAGGCCCTTCAGCATCGCGATCCCGAAGGGCCACATCCGCATGGTCACCCAGACCTCCACGACGCGGGCGACATTGACCCCAGCCAGGGACACCGTCCAGGCGGCCGCGGCGCCGAGAAGGCCGAAGCGCGGGACGAGCAGCACGTTGAGAGCGATGTTCAAGGCGAGAACCGCCAGGTTGTTGACCGTGTTGACGAGCGGACGCCCGGACATGTTGAGCATGAGGGCGCACGGTCCGGTGACCGCGTCGACCAGCTTGCCGAGTGCCAGGAGCGCCGTGACCGCCCCGGCGGCGGCAAACCCGTTGCCGAACAGTGACAGCAGGTCCTGCGGGAACAAGACGAGGATGGCGAATGCGGGCAACGCCAGCCGGACGGTCCAATTGGCGGCCGCACGGTATGCCCGCTCGAGAGCCGAGTGCTCCTGCCGCTGGTAGAGGTCGGCGATGCGGGGACCGAGCGCAGAGTTGATCGCCGTCTGGAACAGGGAGGCCAGCACGACCAGGCGGGTCGCAACCGAGTACACGCCGACCTGGGCGCTGGGCAGGTAGATGCCGAGGATGACCGTGTCGGTCCAGATGAGACCCGAGTTGGCGAGTGATCCCAGCCAGCTGACGGAGGAGAACGAAAACAGCTCCCGCGGCTGGAAGGCCGCCTCGCCGCCGGCACGCCCGGCGAGCCGCCTCAGTGCGCGGGCAGCCAGTATGGCGGCGACGTAGTTGCTGGTGACCACGGAGACCATGGCGCCGCCGACGCCCCAGCCGGCTGCCACAGTCGCCGCCGTAAGGAGCAGGCGCAGCGCCGGCTCGAGGATCAGCCCGATGGTCGCCGACGCGCGCATCGTCTTGAAGCCCTGCGTCGCCCCGAGCGCCACGCCGGAGAAGGTCGCCGCCGGCAGGGCGAGGGCAACGGCGCGAAGCGGTTGGGTCAGCTCGTCCTCCGAGAACATAGAGCCGGCCATCCAGGGCGCCAGCGCGTAAAGGGTTAGACCGATCACGGCCGACAGCCCGAGGGCGGCCCCCAGTCCGAGGAGGATCGTGCCGTGGACCGCGCCTCGGTTGCCCGACGCCCGATGGACCGCCACGAACCGCATGGTGCCGGTGTGCAGCCCCCCCATGGCCACCATCTGGAGCAACGACAGCACGGCGAAGGCCTGTGCGTACACGCCGAGGTCGCTTCTGCCGAGCGACCGGGCGAGCAGGAGCGATATGACGAAGGTAGCCGCCTGCGAGGTCGCCAGGCCCGCGAAGTTGAGACTGCCGCCCCTCGCCATGCCGAGGACCTCCCGGTCCGCCGCGGCGGAATCAGTTGGGTGGCGTTCGCCGGCGGCCGGCCGGCGGCCCCGCCGGCTCATCGGGTCAGTCCAGCAGGCTCAGCGCCGAGGACGTGCGGCGGCCGGGCAGCAGCCGCTGGACCGCCCTCCACGCGCGCGCCGCCACGACCACCGGAGTCACCATGAGGATGGCCAGGTCCAGTCCCAAGGACCAGTTCTGCACGTAGTACAGGTCCAGCCGCCGGTAGGCACGGAAGGACGGCATGTCCCGGGCCTCCACCTGCCACAACCCGGACAGGCCGGGCGGCACCCGCTCCCTGAGGCGCAGCGTGCCGTCGAAGCTCATGCACTCGTCGGGCAGGGAGGGACGGGGGCCGACGAGGCTCATGTCACCCCGCATGACGTTCAACAGCTGCGGAATCTCGTCGATGCTCGCAGCCCGAAGGAAGCGGCCGAGCGGCGTGATCCGTGGGTCGGCGTCGGCTTTGAAGAGAGGTCCGTCCCGCATGTTCATCGGCAGGACCTCGGGAAGCCGGGCTTCGGCATTGACCACCATGGTGCGCAGTTTGAGCATGGTGAAAAGGCGCCCGAAGCGCCCCACCCGCTGCTGGCGGATGAACACGGGTGACCCGTCGACGATCCGCACGGCCAGGGCGGCCACCACCAGGACCGGGAGGCACAGTACGAGCGCGCCGGCGCCGACCACCGTGTCTAGCACCCTCTTGATGCCCAGCTGCCAGCGGGGAAGGTCTGCGGGCGCCACGTCGTATATCGACTCGTAGGCCAGCGGTACGGCCTTTACGCTCCGTCGAGAGTTGCGGCTCCAACCGTCGAAGCCCCCGGCGAGCCGCACCTGCAAGCCCGAGCCGGCCAGTCCGGCGAGGGTCTGTTCGAGTTCCGCCCCGTCGAACGCCGACGCGTCGATCAGAACGACCGAGGCGCCGCAAGCTCGGGCGGCCGACGCGCAGCTCTCCGTCGAAGGAAACGACCGCAGGCCGTTGCACCAGGTCGGAAGCAGCCGGTCGGACGGGATGAGCCCGCTCACGGTGTAGCCGATCTCCGGGTGGTCCTTGAACAGGTGGAACAGCTCCTCCGACTCCGGGCCGGAGCCGACAAGGAGCACGGGCGTTATGTAACGGCCGTCCCGGCGCTGGACGGAGACCCAACGCCGCCTGAGGCCCCGGAATACCGCAAGTACGACCGCGGCCAGCGCACTGCGCCAGATCGCAGGCCACGGAGATGCCTGCTCGGTCAGAGAGACCTGGAGCAGGAAGAACACCGCCGCCGAACCGATAGCCGCCCGGTTGAGGCGGGAGATCTCCACCGAGTACAGCATCCACGCTCCGGAGCCGTAGG
>DATAAN010000059.1:0-1637 GCA_036260105.1 Actinomycetota bacterium | reverse complement strand
GTGCTTGGTCGACGGATGCGACGTCGCGGTCTCACAGACTATCGGTCGAGACCGAGAAAAGCCGTTCCGACGCGACACTTCTGCGCTCGAACCTGATGTGCCTCTCCGGTATCATCACCCGTTGCAACGTGAGGGTGCAGTGCGTCAGGCCGGCCCCTCCTGGAGCACAAACGGAAGGAGTCGGTCTTGGCGACTGGCACAGTGAAGTGGTTCAACGCGGAGAAGGGTTACGGCTTCATCTCCCGCGAGGGTGGTGCCGACGTGTTCGTGCACTACTCGGCGATCGAGGGCGCCGGTTACCGGAGCCTCGAGGAAGGGCAGCGGGTCGAGTTCGAAGTGACCAGCGGCCCCAAGGGCGACCAGGCCCAGAACGTGCGGGCGATCGCCTGACGCCCGCTTTCTCCGCAACGCAGTAACGGACCGCCCGGCCGCTGGCCGGGCGGTCGTTTGCTGGGGTGTCACCCGGTGAAGGGAAGGCGCCGGTAACGTGAGCGACGTGGGGCGGGCGCAGGGCGGAGCATTCGAGGGCGAGGCGCTGGTCGTGTGGGCCAGGGCCGGAAGCCGGCCCGTCTTCCTCGCCGCCCTCCACCACACCGCCTCGCCGTTCGGGCCGTTCGTCGAGATCGTCGCCGGCGAGTTCCGGTCTCGGCCCGGGCTGCGACCCCGCCTCCGGCAGACGACGCTGGCCGTCGCCGGCGGGCCCGCCGCCAAGGACGCCGCGGCCGAAGCGGCCACTGTCAAGTGGTGGGCCGACGAGCCGCACCGGGAGGTCCGGTGGGAGGAGCGGGACTTCCACCTCCGGGCCGAAGCGAAGAGGGTCGCAGTGCCGGCCATCGTGCCTTCCGACCTGCTCCATCCCGGCTGGGCCGGAGCGGACCAGGAACCGGCGCGGCGGCTTCCGGCCAAGGTCCACCTCGCCCGCATCGAGATCGAGGTGCCGAGCGACGACACCCAGCTGGCCCGTTTCGGCGGGCGCCGCCCGGGATTCCTCGTGACGACGGCCAGCCAGATCGGTGGGGAGGCCTGGCTGCACCTGGTCCGCACGCTCCGGGTACCGGCGGCGGCGGAGCCGGCCTGAGGCGCTTCTCCGGCTGCCAGCCCGCCGGCCCAGCGGCTATCCTCGGGGGCCTCACCGGGCGATTAGCTCAGCGGGAGAGCGCTGCCTTCACACGGCAGAGGCCACTGGTTCGAAACCAGTATCGCCCACCGGTTGGCCGCTGGCAGGGGTTTCCAGTCGTGATTATTCCTGAGCAAGACTGAGAACCGCGCTGGTCGAAGGTGTAAGCTGCCGGGCAACCGGTTCCCGCCGAGCGAATGGCGGTCGAAGCCGGCGGCAGTAAAGGGCTAGAGGGAAAGCTAGTTAGGGGGAGGAAGCACCTTGAAGAAAATCCTCGCTGGCGCTTGCATCGTGAGCGTCACGCTGATCGTCCCAGTGGGAGCCGCCTTCGCTGCTGACAAGCTCCCTGGTGGCCGGCCGCCTTGTTCGATCATCCGCAAGAGCCCGGCCTCGGGAGCCTACGGGTCCCTCTGTGAGTCGTTCCCGTGAGCCGATAGCGCGTCCTTTGACGGTGTGAGACCCCCGGGCTTGCCCGGGGGTCTTTCGCGTCCGGTTCGAAGTGAGAGCCCCCGGGCGTTGC
>DATAAN010000058.1:0-5316 GCA_036260105.1 Actinomycetota bacterium | reverse complement strand
CTGGTCAGCCAGGTCGACGCCATCGTGACCCTAGGAGCGGTGATCAGGGGAGAGACCGAGCACTTCACCTACGTCTGCAAGGCGGCGCAGGAGGGCATGATCCAGGTGGCGCTGCAGTCGGGCGTGCCCATGACATTTGGCGTCCTGACCACCGAAAACGCAGAGCAGGCGCTTGCCCGCAGCGGCGGAGCGAAGGGCCACAAAGGCTACGAGGTGGCGAAAGACGCCGTAGAGCTTGCGAACACCTACCGCCTGATCGGTTAGCCGATCAGGCGGGCTTGCGACGCATCGGCAGCTCACGAGCGAGCGACCACGTCAGGCCGTACCCGATAACTGTGCAGACGGCCGCTGTTCCAAGTGCCCTGAACAGGGAGGCTCCCTGCGGGGTGAGATCGAAGAGCTGGATCACAGGCGGCAACGCCGAAATGGTGCCGTCGTCGCCCAGTGCCGCCTCCATTACCGTCACTAACATCAGGGCTACGGGAACCAGCAACAGGCCGAATCCCGGCTGGCGGTAGAAGGCGGCTCCAAGGAAGGTGCCGGCCACGATCCAGACCAGGAACGCCAACCAGTACTCGACGAGGATCAGCGCGAAGTCCGTCGGGGAGGAGAACAAATGCGTCGACGTCAGCGTCTGCGGCCAGCCGGCCGCCCGGTAGGCGACCGCCTCAATGGCGAAGCCGGCCGCCACCAGCGCCGCGAGTATTCCCGAGAGAACGATGATGGCCCCAGGCGCCTCCCGGACGAACTCCCGGCGAGTCCGGCCGTGAGCTATGTACACCGGCAGGTACATCCAAGTCATGTAAAAGCCGATGGCTCCTGCGTACCAGCGGGGAAGCTGCGTCCACTTCTCCCAGCCGCTGGTGGTGATCTCGCTGAAGGTCGCGATCAACCCGGTGACCGCTGCTGCCAACAGCACGAACGGAATCCACAGCACAAACGTGCCGCGCCCTTCGATGCTTATGCGGTGCCGCGTGATGCTCATGCGATCGTTGCCGGTCATACCGTGGTCCTTTCGGGTTCAGTCAGGTGAACGAACAAGTCCTGGAGGCTGATCGGCCCGAGCTCGAGGCCTACCGCTCGCGCTCGGCGAACGAGGTCGGGATCCAGGTCGCCGTAGACGGTGACCGACCTGGTCGGGCCGAGCTGCCGTGAGGAAAGCACCGTTAGGAGCTCCGCGAGCTGGTCCACCTCGCCGGCCGGGCCGGTGATGGACGCCCCGCGGGAGCGCAGCCGCTCGACGTCTTCCTGCAGCAGAAGCCGGCCCCGGTCGAGGATCGCAACTTCCTCGAACAACGAGGCGACCTCCTCGATCAGGTGTGTGGAGACTACGAACGTCCTGGGATGCGCCAGGTAGTCGGCCAGCAGCTCTTCGTAGAAGACATAGCGGCTCGGGGCATCCATGCCGAGGTAGGTCTCGTCGAAGATGGTGAGCGGGCAGCGGCTCGCCAGGCCCAGCACAACGCCCAGCGCCGAACGCTGCCCCTGGGACATCTTGCTGATGTGCGCCCTGGTATTGAGGCGAAAGCGGTCGATGAGCTTCGCAGCGTACTCCGAATCCCACTCCGGCCGAAAGGCGGCGGCCAGCGAAACCGCGTCCGACACCCTGTCGGAAGGCCAGTCGGCGGCCACGGTGTCGCCTGAGCCGCGGATGAAACAGATCCTCCGGACGGCCTGCGGGTTTTCCCAGACCGGCTCGCCGTCGAACAGGACCTGGCCGGAGGTTGCCTTGCGGAAAGCAGCAATGACCGACAGGAGGCTGGTCTTCCCGGAGCCATTGCGCCCGATAAGCCCGTGGATCGTGCCCGGCTTCAGGTTGAACGAGACGGAGTCCACCGCCGTGGTGTCTCCGTACCGCAAAGTCACATTTCTTGCTTCGATGCCTGCGCTCAACGGTCGTCCTCCCTGGTGTCATGGCCGCCCGGTTCTCGGTTGGCCGATGCCTCGATTCGTTTGATTACGTCCCGTATCGGAATGCCGACGGTTCGGGCCTGCTCGACCATCGGATCAACTACATCCGAGAAGAAGCGTTGTCTGAACTCCGCCTGCAACCGCTCCGGTGCCCCAGGACGGACGAACATTCCGACGCCTCGGCGCTTGTAGATCACGTCCTCGTCAACGAGTTGTTGGAATGCCTTTGCAGCGGTCGCGGGGTTGATCCGGTAGAACTCGGCGTACTGGGTGGTGGACATCACCTGTTCCTCCGGCTTTAGCGTCCCGTTCAGCACGTCGTTGCGGATGCGATCGGCGATCTGTCGATAGATTGGGAATCGATCGTCGAACATGCGCCGGGCTAGTTAGTTGGTTCATTACTCATGTAAAGAACCATAGCGGTGCTGGGGCAGGAGGTCAAGAGCTAGCTGGGCGGCGAGTGCCCCGCTATCGGGCCCGCCGTCCACTCCGGCGCTGTTATCGCGTAGACCAGCATCGACTCCAGGCGGCCCTCCTTCAGCACACACTCGACGAACTCGCCCTCCGGGCGGAAGCCGAGCTTCTCCAGCACCCGGATCGACGCCGGGTTCCGTTTGAACGGCGTCGCCCACACGCGGTGCAGACCTAGGACTTCGAAGGCGTAGGTGGTGGCCTCCCTGGCGGCCTCCGTCGCCAGACCGCGGCCCCAATGCTCTCTGCCGACCCAGTAACCAAGCTCGCCGGAGATGCGCTCGATGTCCTCTCCGGGCTCGATGCCCACCCCACCGACGGCTAGGCCGTCGTGCTCTATCGCGAAGTAGCGGACCGGCTCCTGGGCCAGCGCGGAGTCCAGGAACTGCTCCCCGTCGCTCCACGTGTACGGGTGGGGGAACCGGTCACGGAGATTGAGCCAGACCTCTCGGTCGTTGGCGTGGCGCACCAGTGACTCCAGGTCGGCCGCCCGCCACGGGCGGATGCGCGACTGTCCGCTCAATCAGCGGCGGCTAAGGCAACCACAGGTAGGCGGCACCGGGGCGCCGCGGTATGCCCAGCTCCTCTTTGACCTGGTCGACCGGGCTGCGGACGCTGAGGAACGGAATGTCGTCGAACAGTCCCCGGACCGGCTGGTACGCGACGAGCGCAGCGTCCTCGTCCTTGGCCAGAGTCTTAGCCCTTTCGAATGCGGTGTCCTGGTCGCCCAGGCGGTCGACGAGGCCCAGCTCCTCGGCCTGGTTGCCCGAGTAGATACGGCCGTCGGCGAGCTGTCGCACCCGATCCTGAGGCATCTCCCGCCCGTCGGCGACCACCTCGACGAACCCGTTGTACGCTTCGTCGATCAATCCCTGGAGCAGCGCCTGCTCCTCCGGAGTCATCTGGCGCAGCGGGGAGCCGATGTCCTTGAGGGCCCCGCTCTTGATGGTGGTCACGCTGATGCCCAGCTTGTCGGCGGCCTCGCCGAGGTTAGGGATCATGGCGATGACGCCGATGCTTCCCGTCCAGGTGAAGCGGTGGGCCACTATCTCCGAGGCCCCGGCAGAAATGTAGTAGCCGCCCGAAGCAGCCGTGTCGCCCATCAACGCGACGACCGGGATGTCCTCGTTGATCTCGCGGACCTTGTTGTAGATCTTGTCGCTGGCGATAACCCCGCCGCCGGGGGAGTCCACGTTCAGGATGATGCCAACGACGCTGGGGTCCTCCTGGGCCATCTCCAGCTGCTCGACGATGTTGGAGTCGCTGGCGCCGGGAGCGATTCCCTCCGGGTCCGAGAAGATCTCGCCGAGGACGCTGATCATCGCCACCTTGTTGCCGGACTCGCCTTCCTCCAGAACCACCTCGTCGTAGCTGCCGTTTCCGGCGTACGCGCCGGAGAAGCTGTCGGCGAAGTCGGAGACGGCGAAAGCGGCGACCCACAGCCCGACGACCACCACGACGATCCCGGCGATCAGCCAGTTGCGCTTGGCCCGCTTGGTCGCCATGGGACCACTATAGACCGGTATTTACGCGGTAGGATCGGGCCTCATGCTCCGCCTGGTCATTCCCAAAGGGAGCCTCGAAAACCAGACCCTGGCCCTGTTCGAGGCTGCCGACATCCGCCTGATGAGAGGCTCCGACCGTGACTACCACGGCACGGTCGACGACCCGCGGCTCGACCGGTTCTCGCTGCTCCGGCCGCAGGAGATACCCAAGTACGTGGAGGAAGGCTTCTTCGACGTCGGGCTGACCGGCCTGGACTGGGTCCGTGAGACGGGGGCCGAGGTGGAGACGATCGCCGAGCTGGCGTACAGCAAGGGGAACGTCGGCGAGAGGGGCATCGTGAAGATCGTCCTGGCGGTGTCCGATGCGACCGGCATTACCACCGTCGAGCAGATGCCTCCGGGCAGCCGGATCTCAACCGAGTACCCGAACCTGACTCAGAAGCTATTCGACGACCTCGGGATACCGGTCAAGATCTTCCAGTCGTACGGGGCGACGGAGGCGAAGGTGCCGGAGATCGTCGACGCCATAGTCGACGTCACTGAGACCGGCAGCACCCTTCGCAAGAACCGGCTGCGCATCATCCACACGCTGCTCAAGTCGCCGACGCTGCTCATCGCCAACAAGCAGTCGTGGGCCGACCCGGAGAAGCGTCGCGCGCTGGAGGAGCTGAGGATCCTCATCTTCGGAGCCGTCGACGCCCGGGGCAAGGTGCTGGTAAAGCTCAACGTCGCCAACGGCGCGCTGGAGCAGGTGCTGGAGGTGATTCCCGCCATGGGCGCGCCTACGGTTTCGCAGCTGGCCCACGGCAACGGTTACGCCGTGGAGAGCGTGGTCGAGAAGAAGGTGATCAACGTGCTGATCCCCACGCTAAAGGCGAAGGGCGCAACCGACATCCTGGAGCTTCCGATCACGAAGATCGTCGACTAAGGCCTAGTCCTCGTCGAAGACGACCAGCGTCCCGGCGATCTTGTCGCCGAGCGACTGCCGGTTTTGGTCCCACAGGGGCCAGAGCCCGTTGAGCAGGGCGATGAGGCCCCCGACCCCCGGGACGATGTAGGCCGCCGGGTACGGAATGGCTCGCTTGAGCGCCTGCGACCACCCCAGCTTGTCGCCGTCGGCACGGACGACCTTCAGGCCGAGGGCCATCTTCCCGGGGGACTTGCCGATCGTGGCGTGGCATACGACGTAGTAAACGGTCGCCAGCACGGTGAAGATCACCATCATCCGGAACTGAAGGCCAATCATGCCGCCGACGAAGCCTTCCATGCCGGCGGCATCGGGCTCGCCGGTCACCGGGTCGATGGAGGTGTTGGCGAGCCCGATGCCGCCGGCATGGAAGGCCTCGTCGGCGGCATGATTGGGCTTCAGTTCCGGATGATGGTGATCTTCACCGTGCTGGCGACCGTTTACTACGTCGTAGGCCACGGC
>DATAAN010000057.1:0-7800 GCA_036260105.1 Actinomycetota bacterium | reverse complement strand
GCCGCCTCGGAGTGCAGCTTCTCGATCTGGCGCGCCTGCTCCTCGACGTGCCGGCGCAGGCCCTCCACGTGGCGGGAGAGCGCGAGGTAGTAACCGCTCTGTTCGGGTGTGGGCGGCGAGAAGTAGTCGGTGAGCCGGCTGCGCCGCTCGGGGGCGGCGGGCGCCGGAGGAGCGGCGGGCCCGTCGTCCATCTGCTCGCCAGTCGAGCCGGCGGCAGCCCGGCGCTCGGCCACCACGCTGCGAAGGGAGCTCAGCAGGCGGGAGCGCTCCGCAGCGGTTCTCCGCAGACCTGCTGCTTGTCTCTCAAGGTGTCGAAGCTCCCGGCGGTGGTCGAACGGCTGGCGCACGTTGGCCCGGAACAGGTTCCCCAAGGCGGTCGCCGCGATGGGCAGCTTCTCCGCCGGGGGAACCGGAAGCCGCAGCGCCTGCACCAGGAGCAGGTACTTGATCTGCAGGCCGAGCAGCAGCATGTCGAAGGTGGAGACGCCGGACACGGCGTCGTGGCCGGCGGAGGCTGCCGCCCGCCGGTAGGTCCTAAGGGCCTCAGGCAGCGCGGCGATGGCGCCGAGACCCGACAGGGCGGTCAGCACCTCGGTCTCCCACCAGAAGATGTGGGGCCTCCCCCGGTAGGTGCGGTGGGGGATGGGGACGGAGTCCAGCGCCGCCTTCCGGAACACGCCGTAGATCGCGAGGTCCACCCACCCGTGAGGCCAGCGGAAAAGCTGCCGGCGGCCGGCGGGCCAGCGATCCGGCGAGAACTCCGGAAACGAACGCAGATCGGGAGACCCGGCGAGCTCGAAAGGGGACAGGGAGAAGCCCGTAAAGCAGCACACGACCTCGGGGTGGTCCTGCAGGTGCCGGACCGTCCGGCTCAGGTAGGACCGGTCGGAGAGCAGGTCGTCGTGGGCGAGCCAGGTGAAGTAGGTGCCGTGGGCCAGCTCGAGCGTCCGGCGAAAGTTGGCCAGGAAGCCGAGGTCCTTGCCGTTGGAGACGTAGAGGAAGCGGCCGTCCCTTCGAGCGAAGGCGCCGGCGATCTCAGGCGTCGCGTCGTCCGAGCCGTTGTCGCAGACGATGACCTCGTACCGGGGATAGTCCTGGGCGAGCACCGATTCCAGAGCCTCGGAGAGGTGGGCGGCGCCGTTGCGCACGGGCACGCCGATGCTGACGAGGGGCAGATCCGCCTCCGGATTCCCACCGCTGCGGCCGTCGTCGACCATTCGTGAATCGTAACCGGGCGGGACGGGCGCCCGTGCCCGTCGGTCCTTGCTACCCGGTAGGTGCCGTTCGATAATCGAGGCTCATGGTCTTCTCCGGTCGCCCCGCCGTTAGAAAGCTCCTCGCCTGCCTGGCAGTGGTAGCGCTTATGGCTGCGTGCGGCGGCGGTGAGGAACCGAGTGCCGAGGACTCCCCCGCCCAGAACAACGCCCCGACGAGCGAGATGGGCGATGCCCTGCTCGCCGCCGGCGACCTGCCGCCCGGCTGGGAGCTGCTGAATCCGGGCTCCCAATCCTCGGAGGTGGGCGAGGGCGAAAGCGGCTTCTGCGGGACTCCCGTGCCTGGCACCGAGGGATCGACCGGGTCGGCCGACGTGCAGTTCAGCAAGGGTGAGGTCACGACCCGCCTGGTGGAGAACGTCGTCCGCTACTTCAGCGTCGAGCAGGCGACCGCCGCCTTCGACCGGGTGGAGCAAGCGGTTCAGAACTGCAAGGAGTGGGATGTCGAAGCGGACGACACGGTAACCACCTTCACGCTCGCCCCGGCGCCTTTTCCCAACCTCGCCGACGAGACGGTGGCGGTGAAGGTCAACGGCGAGTTCACGGTGTCAGGTGAGGCGGCCGATGGCGGCCCACCCACCGACGGATTCGTCACCGGCGACACGGTGGCCGTCAGGCAGCAGAGCACGATCATCGTCATCCGGCACTTTGCGATCGGCCTGGGGACCCGGCCCACGCTGGCCACGGCCGAGACCGAGCCGATCAGCCGGCGGGCGGTCGAGAAGGTCATGCAGGCCGCCGCCCCTTAACCGCTATCTCCCGGCCCCGTGGGGCCGGTCCTCCTCACTCGACCAGCATCCTCGCGAGGCCGAAACCCAGGCAGCGCACGTCCGAACTCACCCCCAGCGAGGATGGGCTGACCGCCGAGTCGACGTGGAAGCTCAGCCGGACGACGCCGGCGGCCAGATCCGCGGGCCCCAATGTCAGCTGGAGGTGAACGGAACCGTCGTCCTGCGCCGCCTCCAACTTCGCCGCAACCCTGCCGTTGACGCGTACGAAGCCGGTGGGCCGGGACCTTCCCGGGTGGACGAACATGCGACCTTCGATGGCAAGCTCAACCGGACGGTCCGGCGTGCCGTCGACGGTCCACCGGACCTCCGCCCGGGGGGCGATGCTCCAGACGCCCCAGGGCTCGGGCTGACCCCAGCCGGACTCCAGCAGCAGAAGGCCGTTGCCGTTGCGGTGGAAGGCCAGGTTCTGCGGCGCCCCGACGGCCCGCACCTGGGCTACCGGAGCCGGCAGCGCAGCCGGCGGCTCGAACGGCGGCATCAGCGCAGCAAGCAGTCGGGTGGCCCCGGCAACGTCGGTTGTGCCGGCTCTTCCGCAATCGACGTCGATCAGCAGCGAGCCCGGGCCCAGCGCCGCCACGCCTTGAGGTTCCCTGGGGCCGGACCCGGGGCGCCCCGGGACGAAGTAATCCTCCATGCTGATGCCGTTCAGCTCGGCGGTCCGGCGGATGTCCTCCAGCCCGGCGTCGTAGTCCTCCAGGCCTGTGGCAAGTGAGTCGAGCGCCCGCTGGATCAGGTTGCGGTAGTCGAACGCCGGCTCGGCGGCGGGAAACAGCTTCTGCTTCAGCGTCATCATCTCGTTGGCCGCGAACAGCTGGCTGTTCCGCGAGTTCACCAGAGTCGGGTGGAAGGTGAGCCCGTCGAAGGCGGCCCTCTCCGCCTCCTCCCGCAGCGACTGGTTCCGGTTGAAGTGCAGGCGTGAGCCGGTGCTGTGGTGCGAGAGCCCGGAGATCGACAGCGGCTGGTGGGCGAGCACGCAGGAGCGGCCGAAGAGCGTGTCGGCCACGCCGGAAGCGATGTCGGGCGCCGGCGAGTGGAAGTAGGCGCCGGTCTCGGCCCGCACCCGGTCCACCAGCTCCCGGCTGACGAACGAGTGCAGGACCATCGGCATCGTGTAGTGGTGATCCCTGAACCGGTAGGCCAGCTCCAGCAGCACCCGCGGGTCCTGCTGCTCGAACCCCGTCGCAGGAAGGTAGGCCTGAAGCCGGTTCTGCAGACTCTCGACGGTCGACTGGGGCCAGAAGTAGGCGGCCGGCCGCCAGGTGACCAGGTCCACCGGGTACCGCTCGAGGACCGCAGCGGCCGCGGCGCAGGCGGTGGGCAGAATCCCGTCGTCGTCGCCGATGATCGTCAGGTAGTCCCCGGTGGCGGCCGACAGTGCCTGCTCCCAGTTCTCGGTCATGGGCACCTGGTCCCCGGTTTTGCAGTGACGGGTACGGCCGTCGCCGACCTCCGCGACCACCGCCGCGGTCTCCGGGTCGTTCCCGCACTCCTGGACGAGGATCTCGGTGTCCGGCCAGGTCTGCGCCACCGCGGTGGCCAGGGCGCAGCGGAGCGTGTCCGGGCGCTGGCGGGTTGGCACGATGACTGAGAGCTTGGGCATGATCGGAGTCCCTGGGGTTGGGCCGAAGTAGTCTAAGCCTCCAAACCCGACCCCCGGTTCCTGGATCTAACAGCGACGAAGTGAGCGCAACGAGGAAGATCCCTGCGTTCGGCCGGCGCCGCAGCCGGCAATCCGGCGCGCCCCCTCCCCAGCCGGACCACGGACCGTTCGCGCCGCCACCGGAGGGCAGCGTGTACGAGGGCGAGGACTCATACGACGACGGCACCATGAAGATGGGCGGCCGCAACGTCCAGTTCCTGGAGAACCCGCGCTTTGTGGACGCCCACCAGGCCGGGCTGAATGCCGGCCTGGAGTTCAAGTGGCCGGGCACCGAGAACGTCATAGACATGCCGTGGCGGGTCCACATCGCCTGCTGGGCCGCCAGCCACGCCGTCCGCATCCCGGGCGACCTGGTGGAGTGCGGCGTGCACACCGGGGGCCTGTCGCTGGCGGTCTGCCGGTACGTCGACTTCAACCAGACCGGCAAGAGATTCTGGCTGTTCGACACGTTCTCCGGCATCCCGGAAGACCAGATGGGCGAGGACGAGCGTCCCCACCGGGGATTCGAGAACGAGACGTACTACCGAGAGGACTCCTTCGACCGGGCGCAGCGCAACTTCGCGCCCTATCCACGGGCTCACCTGGTCCGAGGCCGGGTTCCGGACATCCTGGGCTCCGTCGACATCGAGGCGGTCAGCTATCTTTCACTGGACATGAACATTGCCGCCCCCGAAGTGGCAGCACTAGAGTTCTTCTGGCCGAAGCTCTCGGTCGGAGCCATCGTGCTGCTGGACGACTACGGGTGGACGCACTACCGCCCCCAGAAGGTTGCCTTGGACGCATTTGCCTCGCAGCAGAACGTCGAGATAGCGACGCTGCCGACCGGGCAGGGACTGCTGATCAAGCCGGCAAGCCGGGAGGCGGTGCCGTGAAGGTCGTGATCCTAGCCGGCGGTCAGGGCACCCGGCTCGCCGAGGAAACCGAGACCCGCCCCAAGCCGATGGTCGAGATCGGCGGGCGCCCCATCCTCTGGCACATCATGAAGCACTACGAGCACTTCGGCTTTTGCGAGTTCCTCGTTGCGCTCGGGTACCGGGGTGAGTCGATCAAGCGGTACTTCCTGGACTGCCTGTCCCTCAGCGGATCGATGAGCTTCAAGTTCCCGGAGGGCGACGTCACCCGCCACGGCGGCGAGCAGGAGAGTTGGACGGTGCACCTCGTCGAGACCGGCAAGGACTCCGGCACCGGAGGGCGGCTGCGCCGGCTGGCGCCCTGGCTGCGCGGCGAGCGTTTCCTGCTGACCTACGGCGACGGGGTGTCGAACATCGACCTGACCGAGCTGGTCGAGTTCCACAAGAAACACGGGAAGATGGTCACCGTGTCCGCAGTCCGCCCCCCGGCGCGGTTCGGCGCCATTGAGTTCGATCCAGGCGGGCCGGTCCGGTTCACCGAGAAGCCGCAGCTCGGGGAGGGCTGGATCAACGGCGGGTTCATGGTGATCGAGCCGGAGTTGCTCGACGCCATCGACGGCGATGGGGCCAGCCTGGAGACCGACGTGCTGGAGCCCCTGGCCAACAAGGGGGAGGTCATGGCTTTCCCCCACGCCGACTTCTGGCACTGCATGGACACCCTCCGCGACGTCCGCTACCTGCGGGACCTCTGGGATTCCGGCAAGGCGCCCTGGCTGAGCGGCCCTTGGGACTGAACCAGGGCTTCTGGGACGGCCGCAGGGTCCTCGTCACCGGGCACACCGGGTTCAAGGGGGCCTGGCTGTGCCTGCTGCTCGAGCACCTGAACGCCGAGGTGACCGGCGTGGGCCTCGAGCCCCCGCAGGGAGGCGCCTACCGCAGCTTCCTGCCCTGGGAGCGAGTCGACTCGCACATCGCCGACCTGCGCGACCCGGAGGGCACGGCGGCGATCGTTGAGGCAGCCCGGCCCGAGGTGGTGATCCACATGGCGGCCCAGGCGCTCGAGCCGGTGGGGTTCGCCGACCCCATCCTCACCTACTCGACAAACGTGATGAGCACTGTGAACCTGCTCGCAGCCCTGGCCAACCGGCCGGAGGTGCAGTCCATGGTGGTGGTGACCAGCGACAAGGTCTACGAGAACACCGAGCTGGGCCGGCCGTTCCGGGAGGACGACCCGCTGGGGGGCACGGGGCCGTACTCGGGGTCGAAGGCGTGCGTCGAGTACGTGGTGAAGGCCTTCCGAAAGGACCCGACCAAGGCGCTCGGGCCCCGGATCGCCACCGCCCGGGCGGGCAACGTCATCGGGGGAGGGGACCACTCGCAGCAGCGGCTGCTTCCCGACGTCTTCCGCGCCCTGGACGCCGGCAGGGTGGTCGAGCTTCGCAACCCCAAGGCGGTCCGGCCGTGGCAGTTCGTCCTGAACCCGCTGTACGGCTACCTGCTGCTCGCCGAGCGGCTGTATTCCGCTCCGGAGACCGCCCCGGTGGCGGTCAACTTCGGCCCTCACGTAGAGGACTCGGTTCCGGTCGGCCAGCTGGTGGACATGACGCTCGCCGAGATCGGCCGGGGGACCTGGGTGGACGTCGGTGAGAGCTTTCCCGAGGCGGTGCTGCTTCGGCTAGACTCCTCAGTCGCCGAGCAGGCGCTCGGCTGGTCGCCGATCGTCGGCATCGAAACCGCAGTGCGATGGACCGCCGAGTTCCACGCGGCGAAGGCGGGGGGCCCGGATCGGCGGGCCGTCGCCCTCGGGCAGATAACGAGCTACCTGGAGAGATGCTCCCATGACTGAGAACCGGCCCGACCCCGTCTGCCGCGGCTGCGGCGCCGGCCTGACCACCCCCCTGGTGGACCTGGGCGACATGCCCCTGGTGAACGAGTACCCGCCCCTGGAGGCAGAGTCCCCGCAGGCCCGGTACCCGCTCAAGTGCTGGGTGTGCGACGGCTGCCAGCTGGTTCAGGTGGAGGAGATCGTCTCGCCGCAGGAGATCTTCTCCGACTACGCCTACTTCTCGTCCTACTCCGAGTCCTGGCTGGATCACTCCCGGCGCTTTGCCGAGGAGGCGCAGCGCCAGTTCGGCCTCGGCTCCTCCAGCCTGGTCGTAGAGATCGCCAGCAACGACGGCTACCTGCTCAAGGAGTTCCAGGCGGCCGGCATCCCGGTGCTGGGGGTGGAGCCGGCCACCAACATCGCCAAGCTGGCCGTAGAGGCCGGCATCCCGACCGAGAACCGCTTCTTCGGCAGAGAGGTTGCGGAGGAGCTGGTGGCTCGGGGCAAGTCGGCGGACCTTCTGGTGGGCAACAACGTGATCGCCCACGTCCCGGACCTGCAGGACTTCGTGGCGGGGCTCGCCATCGTGCTCAAGCCCGGAGGCGTCCTCTCCGTGGAGTTCCCGCACCTCAAGAGCATTCTGCAGCAGCTGCAGTTCGACACCATCTACCACGAGCACTTCTCCTACCTGTCCCTGCACTCTCTGGAGCCGGTGCTGAACGCCCACGGGATCGAGCTGTTCGACGTTGTGGAGATCCCCACGCACGGCGGCAGCCTCCGGATTCTCGGCCAGCGCTCCGACGGTCCCAAACGGCCCGAGGGCGCCGGCCTGGCCAAGGTCAGGCAGGACGAGCGGGATGCGGGCCTGGACCGGATGGAGACCTACGCCGGCTACACCAAGGACGTAGAGACGGTTCTCACCTCGGTGCGGAACTTCCTGGCCGAGGCGGCAGACGAGGGCCGGACCGTCGTGGGCTACGGGGCGGCGGCCAAGGGAACCATCATGCTGAACGCGGCGGGGGCCACTCCGGAACATGTGGCGTATGTGGTCGACCGCAACCCGCACAAGCAGGATCGCTACCTGCCGGGGACCCGGATACCCATCTACTCGCCGGACCGCATCGCCGAGACCAAGCCGGACTACCTGCTGATCCTGGCCTGGAACCTGCGGGACGAGGTCATGGACCAGATGTCGGGCATTCGGGACTGGGGCGGCCGCTTCGTCGTGCCCATCCCCCAGGTCCAGGTTCTCGACTGAGCGCAGGGCTCCTCCGTTGACGGACATTAACGTCAACTTCACCGACGAGGTCGTAGAGGTCACGGAAAACGGGCAGGTGACCCGCCATCCCTTCAATACGCCGGAGGCCTTCGACGCGGTCAGCCGGGCATGGGTCCGGGT
>DATAAN010000056.1:0-2948 GCA_036260105.1 Actinomycetota bacterium | reverse complement strand
GTCCGACCAGGGCATCGTCGTACCGGCCGGCCGCAGTTCAGCGGGACACCGCCTCTACGACGAGCGGGCCCTTGCCCAGCTTCAACTGGTGGCGACGCTGCGGCAGCTCGGCCTCGGCCTGGAAGCGATTCGGTCGGTCCTCGAGCGCCGGTCGACGCTGGCCGAGGTGGCGGACGTGCACATCAAGGCCCTGGAGACGGAGATCCGCACGCTGCAGCTGCGGCGGGCGGTCCTGTCGGCGGCCGCAAACCAACAACTGGAGATCGAGAGGATGGGCATGATGAACGACCTTGCACGCCTGAGCCAGGCGGAGCGGCAGCGGCTGGTGGACGACTTCATCGCCGACACTTTCGGAGAGGGGACCGACCCGTCCGGGCTCGGCAGCCGGATGCGCGAGGTGACCCCGGCCCTTGGCGGCAATCCCTCAGCCGAGAAGGTGGAGGCGTGGGTCGAGGTCGCGGCGATGCTGCAGGACCCGCAGTTCCGGGAGCGGGTACGGGGCATGGCACAAGAGGGCGCCCGCCTCGGGGATACCGTCGACCGCGAGGCCGGAAAGGCCTTCGCCGCCAAGGTGGCAGAGATCGCCGGACCGGCCGTCCAGGCAGGTGTCGACCCACGCTCTCACGAGGGCGCTCAGATCCTGGGCCGCATCGTCGGCGACGTGACGCCGGAGCGCCGTGCCGAGCTGGCTCGCACCATCGCATCCTTCAGCGACCGGCGCGTCGAGCGCTACTGGCACCTGGTCGGGGTGATCAACGGATGGCCGCCTTTCCCCTCCCGGGTGCCCTCCTTCGAGTGGGTCGTGGAGGCTCTGGAAGCTTCCAGTTAGGGGTCGGTTCGCTCTGAGTACAGGAGGAAGACCGCTCTCCGCCACATCAGGAACATCGATACGTAGCGGAAGAAAAGCAGCCCGGCGGCCAGCAGCGCGAGCGCGGCCAGCAGCCGCGCGCTGAGCACCGCCGGGCCGCCGCGGGCGGTCGGGAGGCTGAGGTACCGGTCCGCCGGGGCGAACACCAGCAGGACGGCGGAGATCAGGAACGCCGTAGAGCTGTTCCTGAGGAACGTGGTGAGCATCTCGTAGCGGTCGGCACGCGGGCCGCAGATCTGATGGCTCTGCACCTTGGACTCGCAGTGGACCAGCAGGGCGGCCGGGTTGTCCACTGCGTCTTCGCTCAGCCCTTCGGCGCGGGCTTTTTCCTTTACTCGCTGTTGCGTCGCCTCGGGCAGGCGGCTGTAGTAGTGGCCGAACAGCGTGCGCCACAGCCACGGGGCAGATCCCTGGGACTGGTCCCCGAGCAGAACCTTCTCGGGCCGTCCCAGCCCCCAGTCGTCGTTGAACAGCACCCGGTCGAGTGCCCAGGTCGAGACTGCGGAGATGCAGTGGCCCACCACGTAGCCGGCCACGCCGATGGCGATTCCGGCGACTATGGAGACCTCCGTAGGCAACTCACCCGCGACGAGCACGGTCGCGGCGACGAGGACGATCAGCCCGGCTGCGACGTAGCCGAGGGCGTCGTAGATCGTGAAGGGAATGCTTCCCACGCCCGAGACACTACAAGGCACCGGGTAGGTGACGCCAAACTTGACATGTGACTAAAGAGTCACATAACTTAGCGACATGGAAAAGGTGTTCAAAGCGCTTGGAGATCCCACCCGCAGGCAGCTGCTGGATGAACTCTTCGCCGGGGACGGCCAGACCTTGAGCCAGTTGGAGGAGCGCTTCGCTATGAGCCGGTTCGGCGTCATGAAGCACCTCAGGATCCTGGAGGACGCAGGACTGGTCGCGACCCGGCGAAGGGGACGCGAGAAACTCCATTTCCTCAACCCCGTGCCTATTCGCATGGTGCACGACCGCTGGGTCAGCAAGTACGCAGAGCCCTGGGCCTCTGCGCTCGTCGAGCTCAAGGACCAACTGGAGGCAACCATGGAGAAGGTTTTCGAGATCTACATCAAGACGACCCCGGAACGGCTGTGGGAGGCCATCGTCAACCCGGACATCAACTGCAAGTACCGCTTCGGCGTGCGGACCGAGTCCAAGTGGGAACCGGGCTCCCGCATCACCCTGGCCAGCCCAAAGGCGGAGGGGCTCATCGGGGAGGGTGAGGTACTCGAGATCGACCCGCCTCGCCGGCTCGTCCAATCCATGGTCGCTCTGTGGGGGGACGACGTGAAGGCCGAGGGCACGTCCCGCGTGACCTGGGAGATCGAGCCCGTCGGAGACTCGTGCCACCTCAAGGTGACACATGACCAGCTGCACGAGGGTGCAAACGAGCAGCTCTACGGCGGGTGGCCGATGATCCTCTCCGGCCTTAAGACCTACCTCGAGACGGGCGAGCTGCTGACCACTCCCGGCTCGTTGATGTACGCCTGAGACGACCGGCGAGCGGGCTGGACGTCCGGAGGTCCAGGTCCAGGTTCCGCATTGGCGGGCGGACGGGATTCGGGAATAGACCGAGCTCGATGCTGGTTCATCAAGTGTTATGTCTGAAGCCCAAGCCGTCAGTCCGATCGTTACCGCGTCCGACTGGGACCCCCAGAAGCGGATCTTGAGGACGGCCCTCAAGGGCCCGGTAAGCACGGCGGACGTCGCCGCCTGGAAGGACGGTCTCGCCCGAGCGGTCGGCGGCATATCCGCGGGCAGCGACTTCGGCCTCCTCCTCGACCTCGTTGGCTACGAGCCGGCCGACCTCGGCGCCCACAAGGCCATGAGAACGGTGATTCCGGAGCTGCTGGCGTCGCACGGCATGCGTCCCGCCTTTCTGGATCTGTTCGAGGACGCCCCCGAAGTGCCGGTCTCAGTCGAGAACGGGATCCGGTGCGTGGCCTTCGCGAACGCTCACCACGACAAGGACAAGATGGCCGGCTATACCCAGCGCATCGGGCGGAACGAGCAGAGGTTCTTCACCGACGTCGACGAGGCCTACGCCTGGATCCAGAAGTTTCTGGAG
>DATAAN010000055.1:0-3531 GCA_036260105.1 Actinomycetota bacterium | reverse complement strand
GCACCCGATCAAAACGCAACTGTTCGTCGACACGATCCTGGCCGGCGAGGTCCCCGGCCGGACCGGCGTCTACCGCTTCATCAAGTCGCTGCAGGACGCCGGATTCCGAACCGCAGTGGCGACCACCGGGACGACCAGCTGGGTCCACCCTTTGGTCAAGCACCTGGCCGAGGAGGGCGGATTCGCACCGTTCGAGGTGGTCGTCGCGGGGAACGAGGTGGAGAACCTCAAACCGGCGCCCGACCTGTTCCAGGAGGCGCTGCGCCGGCTCGGGCTCGAGCCGGACCAGGTCGTCATGGTCGAGGACTCCCGCAACGGCGTCCGTTCGGCGATGGCCACCGGCGGCCCGTGCCTGGTCGCCCGGGGCGAGTACGCCCGCACCGAGGAGCTCGAGGGAGCCGACCTCATCGTCGACAGCTACGGCGACGAGGGCGCTCCCCTCACGGTCCTCGCCAACCCACTGGACCTAAAGGTGGGTCCGATGCTGACGCCCGAGCTGGTCGTCGAGCTGCACCGCCGCTGGCAGGGCCGACGGCCGTAGCGGCCTCCCGCCGGGCTACCCTTTGAGGATGGACGGCATCAAGGTGAACGGCTCGGTCACGGTTCCGGAATCGGAGCTGGAGCTGAGGTTCTCCCGCAGCGGAGGGCCCGGCGGTCAGAACGTGAACACGCGG
Source organism: Actinomycetota bacterium (assembly GCA_036260105.1). GTDB lineage: Bacteria > Actinomycetota > CADDZG01 > JAHWKV01 > JAHWKV01 > JAJCYE01. The sequence continues at coordinate 2,857 of DATAAN010000055.1, read as the reverse complement.
GACACCAAGGTGGAGGTCGTCTTCGACGTCGCGAACTCACCCCTGCTCGGACCCCGCCAGCGGGAGCGGGCGCTGCGGAACCTTGCCGGACGCCTGGACAGCGAAGGGCGGCTTCACGTCGTCGCTTCGGATGCCCGTACCCAGGCGGCCAACCGGGAAGCGGCCATGAGCCGTCTTCAGGCGACGCTGGCTGAGGCGCTCCGTCCCGATCCGGCGCCCCGGCGTCCCACGAAGCCGAGCAGGGCGTCCCAAGAGAGGAGGCTGTCGGAGAAGCGAGCCCGCAGCCAGCTGAAGCGACTCCGTAGCGGACCTTCCGACGACTGAGTCGCCGCAACTTCGGGTTATCTCCTGTCGGGCCGCGGGTACACTCTCTCTATGGCGAGGCTCAAGAAGGCTGGCAAGGGTGCCGCAGTTATCACGCTGCTGAGCAACCCCATCGTCCGCCAGGCCGCCATCAAGGCGGCCACCCGAGCGGCCAACTCGGCGTCGACCTACATCGCCGCCCGCAACCAGAACAAGAAGGCGCCTCCCAGCCCAGCGCCTTCCGGCGGTCCCCAGCCGATACGTGTCGAGTCGGAGACTCGCGTGGTTTCCGGCAACAGCAACCCCTCGCAGGAGAAGCCGGCCGCCAAGCCGTCGTCGTTCGCCGATTCAGCCGCCGTCGAGTCCATCGTCAGCACCATCGCCGGTGCCGCGAAGCCGGTCGCAGAGAAGATGGCGTCGACCGATGCCGGGCGCTCGGTCCTCCAGGCGATCAACAACCTTTCCAGCCAGGCTCTCGGCTCCTCGTCCGGCCCTCCCAAGAAGGCCGGAGCGGCGGTAGCGAGCTTCGTGGGCAGCATCCTCGCCGGCCAGGCGGCACAGAAGTCACAAGCCAACCCGAGGGATTCCGGTGGCGACAAGGGGCCGAAGTTCCAGGCGGTGAAGCCTCCTCCCCCGGAAGACCCGCCGCCGGTCCAGACCATGCAGTGGCCGCCTAAGCAGTAGCGCCCCTTTTAGCGCCCCTTTCCTGAGTTCGGAACCTTCTTTTCACCACCCGATGTAACCATTACGTCGCAAAGCGTGGTGACATATAAGAGGCGGATTCTTCTCCATGGAAAGGAAGCACTCCGAGCATGAAGCAGCGGGTTCTCACTCTCCTTACGCTCACGAGCCTTCTCCTGGTGGGGGCGCCGGTAACCGCAGGCGCGCAGCCAGCGTGGGCACCGGCAGCCACGGCAACCGTCCGGCCCGGGTCCGCCACGATCACCGGCAGCTCCATCTGCACCTCGAACTTCGTCTTCACGGACGGCGCCGGGGCGGTATATCTCGGCCAGGCGGCGCACTGCACGAGCACCGCCGACGCTACCTCCCTGGACGGCTGCACCAACGGCACGCGGCCACTGGGAACGCCCGTGAGAGTGGCCGGCGCATCCCACCCCGGGACGATGGTCTACAACTCATGGATCGCCATGCAGCAGCGGGGAGAGACGGACCTCAACACCTGCGTCTTCAACGACTTTGCTCTGGTGAAGCTGGATCCGCAGGATCACGGGGTGGTCAACCCGAGCGTGCGGTTCTGGGGCGGACCGACCGGCACCGTCCCGACCACCTTCGATGGGGCCGAGGTGTTCGGCTTCGGATCGACGATCGGCGGCGGCCGGGTGACGCCGCACCCAAAGACCGGCGTGAGCCTGCGTCAGGTGGCCGGCGGCTGGACCCACATCCTCGCTTTACAGCCGCCGGGCATCTCCGGCGACTCCGGCTCGGGAGTGCTGGACGGCCAGGGCCGGGCCTTCGGCGTGCTCAGCACCTACACCGCCCGCCGGGGAATCAACGGCGCCAGCGACCTCAGCCGCATGCTGGACTACATGAAGGCTTCGGGCTTCGGAGCCGACATCACCCTTGCCAACGGAACCGAGCCCTTCGTCCTCCCCAACCGGCCGACTGCTCCGGCGCAGGATCCGCTCGGAGCTTTGTTGGACGACCTGCTTGGAGGCCTTCTGAGGCCGCTCGGCCTTTAGCCTCGGGTCTCTGCTGAGGGAAACTCCTCGGGTAGCGTTTAGCCCTCCGCCGGGCCCTGCAGCTCGAACTCGATCGATCCGGCAACCGCGCCGTTGGCCACCACGTCGATCCGGTGCGTTCCCGGACGGTGGGTCCGGGTCGTCATCTGACGAAAGCTCAGCTTTCGCTGAAAGCTGGCGGGCGACCCCGGGTGGAGAACCGGAGCGCCGAGGCGGAACACCTTGGGCGACCTGGTGCCGTCGGCTTTGACGTAGTGGACCGCCAGGTCGAGCAAGACCGGTCGCGGCCCATCCAGCGTCGAGACGATGGTGAAGCGCAGCGTGGCTCCGTTTCCGATGGCGGGCGCCGGCGGATCGAGGGCCAACTCCTTCAGCTCAGCCGATGGTCCGGCCCGGAATCCGAGCACCGCAAGCGCCGCCGGGTCGCCTCGCTTGAGCAGCGTCCTGAGCGCGTGGCGGGCGAGCCGGTAGAGGTTCGTGCCGGGCTGCGGGTCCCATCTCCTCAACAGCTCGATGACGAGCTCTGGGTGATCCTTCGAGATGTCGTTGAGGTTGTTGGCGACGCTGCGGCGGACGCTTTCGTCCGGGTCGTTTCTCAGCCGCTCGAGGATCGGGACGATTGGGCCCGGATCCGCCACCAGGCTCTGCACCCGCTTGCCCCACGGAAGGCGGGGCCGGCTCCCCTCCGAGGCGAGGCGGCGGACCTTGGGGTCCGGGTCGCTCGCCCACTCGTACATCTGAGCAAGCGTCCTCTCCTGGTCGCTTGCGAGAAACGGCCGGATGGCGAACTCGGCGGATTCCAGGCGGGTGAAGACCGCGAGCGCCGGAACCGAGGCATCCCAATCGTCGGTTCC
>DATAAN010000054.1:0-1518 GCA_036260105.1 Actinomycetota bacterium | reverse complement strand
GCCGGCGGCGTTCTTCTGGCCGCTGCTGCGCGGCATGCGCGGAAAGGACCTGCGCTACGGCCTGGGCCGCAGTCGTCTCCGAGGCCATGATCGAGCCGAGGAAGACCCCGTGGTTCCAGTCGAAGGCCTCGGTCACCAGTGGCACAACGCCGGCCCGGCGGCCGCCGAACAGCATCGCCGAGATCGGCACGCCTTTCGGGTCCTCCCACTCCGGGGCAATGACCGGGCAACGGGACGCCATGGCGGTGAAGCGGGCATTCGGGTGCGCTGCGGTGGTGCCGCTCTCGGGCGTCCAGGACTGGCGCTTCCAGTCGGTCAGGTGATCGGGCTTGTCCTTGGTCATGCCCTCCCACCACACGTCACCGTCGTCGGTGAGCCCAGTATTCGTGAACAGGGAATCCCGGTCCAGCGTCCGCATGGCGTTGAAGTTGGTCTCGTCCGAGGTGCCGGGAGCGACGCCGAAGAACCCCGCCTCAGGGTTGATCGCGTAGAGCCGGCCGTCCTCGCCGAACTTCATCCAGCAGATGTCGTCGCCGAGCGTCTCGACCTTCCAACCCGGCAGGGTCGGCACCAGCATGGCCAGGTTCGTCTTGCCGCAGGCCGACGGGAAGGCGCCGGTCACGTAGTTGACGTTGCCGTCCGGGTCCGTGACCTTGACGATCAGCATGTGCTCGGCGAGCCAGCCGTCCTCACGGGCCATCACCGATGCGATGCGAAGGGCGAAGCACTTCTTGCCCAAGAGTGCGTTGCCACCGTACCCGGAACCGTAGGACCAGATCTCCTTGGTTTCCGGGAAGTGGACGATGTACTTCTTCTCGGGGTTGCAGGGCCAGGTCGAGTCCTGCTCGCCGGGCTCCAGCGGAGCCCCCAGCGAGTGCAGGCAGGGGACGAACTCGCCGTCGTCGCCCAGGACATCGAGGGCCTTGGCTCCCATGCGGGTCATGATCCGCATGCTGACCGCCACGTATGGGGAGTCGGTGAGCTCGACGCCGATGTGGGAGATGTGGGAGCCCAGCGGCCCCATGGAGAAAGGTACGACGTACATCGTCCGGCCCTTCATCGACCCCCGGTAAAGGTCTCGCATCGTCGCCCGCATCTCTTCGGGATCGGTCCAGTTGTTGGTCGGGCCGGCGTCGTCGGCGCTCTTCCAGCAGATGAAGGTGCGGTCCTCCACCCGGGCGACGTCGCCGGGGTCGGAGGCGGCCCAGTAGCTGTTGGGGCGCTTGGCCTCGTCGAGCTTGGTGAAGGTTCCGGCATCGACGAGCTGCTGGCACAGCCGGTCGTACTCCTCCGCCGAGCCGTCACACCAGTAGATGTCGTCGGGCGTGGTGAGGGCGGCGAAGTCGTCGACCCATGCCAGAAGTGCCTTGTTGTTAGTCAGCGTCGTCTTAGCTGAAGCCATAACGAAGATTCCCCCTGCTTGCTCCTGGAGCCTGGTCGTCTGCGGACGGCGTGGTTTTCGCAGAAAAGGCTCGAAGTGTTGTGGCTCGACCTGCCCCGCCCGGCGCAGTTTAGGAT
>DATAAN010000053.1:0-6418 GCA_036260105.1 Actinomycetota bacterium | reverse complement strand
AGGCGAGGGGTTCGAATCCCCTTAGCTCCACAAATCACTCCGTTCCCAAGCCGGCCGGCGGCGGATGCCTTCTTTCGAACGAATCTGATCAATCCACCTCCGTCTTCGGGCCTGGTACTCCCCGCAACGACAGGTCCCGAGTACGCATGGCGTTTGTGGGGGAAGAAGTACCGGGCCCGTTCAGCGGAACGTGCCCGCCCGGCAGCCCGGGCTCGTCGAAAGTGGCTTCGGCCGCAAACAAGGAGATCGCGTGGACAGAAGCTCTCCTTCGCAGGCCCCTTCTTCAAGCGCCACTTCCTCCGGCCCGGGCGTGGCTCATCGCATCTTTATCAGAGCCGCCCAGCTGGTCCCCCTCCGCTGGCAGCGCACTCTCCGGTCCGGTCCCCTTGGCGGCTTCCTCCGATTTGCCCTGGACCGGGTAGCGCCGGCCGGCCGGAGGGAAGTCCTCCAGGTCAGGGACGGGCTGCTCAAGGGGGCGCTTCTGGACGTCGACGTCAGAAAGCAGCGCGACATGATCGCAGGCACCTACGAGTCTGAGGTCCAGCGCCTGCTCTCCGAGCACGTGCGGCCCGGGCAAGTGGCCTTCGACGTGGGAGCGCACCTCGGTTTCTTCACCCTCCTGCTGGCGCGTCTCGTCGGTGACGGCGGTCGGGTGGTCTCCGTCGAGCCCGACCCGTTTCTGGGACCCAAGCTGCAGGCGAACCTGGAGAAGAACGACGCCTCCAACGTAACGGTGGTCCGGGCAGCGGCGGGCACCGTCGCTGCGGAACGCCGATTCGTCTCCGGAGGCGGGGGCGGAATCGGTCACCTCGGCGACGAGGGCGACCTCCAGGTCGACGGCACGACCCTGGACGACCTCGCCAGGCGATTCGGAACTCCCGATTTGGTCAAGATCGATGTGGAGGGCGGTGAGGTGGAGGTGCTGCGGGGAGCGCCCGAGCTGTTGTCCACAGGCAGGCCGGTCGTCGTCGTAGAGGTGCACGACTCCGCCATGGAAGCCGAGGCCCGGCAGCTGCTCGACGAGATGTCCTACGACGTGAGCGCCATCACCGACGACCCGAGCAGCAGGCGTCATCTGGTGGCGGTTCCGCTGGCAAGCTGAGGACATCTCGAGAAGGAGAGGTCGATGAATAAGCGTTTCCCAGTTTTGTTTACGCTCCTTTTGTTGCTGGTATCCGGGGGCGGGGGAGGGGAAGACTCACCGGCGCTGGAGGGCTCCCCTGAAGCTGTCGGCACCGGCGAGGCCAGCGTTCGGTTCCGCTCCCCCGAAGACGGTGCCACTGTCGACAACCCCGTTCGGGTGCAGATGGAGGCCGAGGGCGTCACCATCGAGCCTGCGTCCAGCGGCGTCAACGCTAACGCCGGACATTTCCACGTCTTGGTGGACGTTGACTGCTTCCCAGAAGGTGAGGTCATCCCGAACGACCAATCGCATCACCACTACGGGATGGGACAGACGGAGGCACAGCTGACGCTAGCGCCCGGCGAGCACCAGCTGTGCTTGCAGGTCGGCGACGGTAACCACGCAGCCCTGCCGCTGACGGACACGGTCGAGATCACGGTCCGTTGAGGATTCGGTTGAGACCTGTCTAGCCCGGGCGACGTCTCCCGAGCGGGGAAAAGCAAACGGCTGCAAGCTGCTGACCCTCCGGCCAATTCTCAGCGGCAGGCCGGGCAGAGTCCCTCCAGGTCCACGCGGTGAGCCCTTACGACGTAGCCGGTTTCGGCCGCAACCTGCCGCGCGGCATCAGCGACCGCCTTCTCCAGCTGATCGGTCGCCTTCACGTCGGCCATCGTCCCGCAGGAAGAGCAGATGAGGTGGTGGTGATGCTGCCCGCTAACGTCCTCCGCCAGCTCGAAACGGCCTAGGTCGTCGGTGCCGGAAACCCGCCTCGCCACGTCCGCCTCGCAAAGTAACGTGAGGTTTCTGTACGCCGAGCTGACCGTCACGTTACCGGCGGCAGAGAGGATTTCGGGAATGGTAAGCGGACGCCGCGCGGCAGCCATGGCCTCGACCAGAGCACGCCTGGAGGTGGTGTAGCGCTGATCCGCTGCGGCAAGGCGCATCGCCGCCTTCCGGTGCACGCCCTCCTCACAGTATTTCTCCCGGACTTCCGTGGAGCCGGGAGCGGCCTGCTTGCTCGTGGTGATGTTGCCTCCTGGAAGATTGCCCTGCACCCATTCTAGGAGCCGGGGTACTCGGCACACCGTGCGGGCTGATCAATAAGGGCGTGGGGAACGCCATCGCAGTCGGCTCTCGCGACTTTGCGGAGCCGGATGCCGGCGAGCCATTCCGGCCGTGCGTCTAAATAGGCCGGTATAATTCTGGCCCTGCCGCCCGACAGTAAGGCAACGTTCTGCGTATCAACTCCCCAGCCGGTGAAGGCGACGGCCCCCTAGAGGAGCCACAGTCGCGGTTTGCCCGCGTTCGGGAACGGTTCCGGCGCGGGGACGAACAGGCCGCGCTCGCCGCCGAGGAGGCCCCGGCGGAGCCGGCGGGGGTCGTCGAGGAGGCCTCGGCGGAGTCGGCGCCGGTCGTCGAGGAACCGGAGCGTGAGCGCAGCTTCACACTGCCGGCGATCTTTCACTCGGTCGGCCTGGTGGCTCTCGGCATCCTTCCCTTCCTGCTGTTCGTGTACTTCGCCCGTGAGGGCCAGGAGCGCGAAGAGAGCCAGCCGGTGGAAGCACCGGAGGAGAAAAACCTCGAGAGGATTCCCCTGGCATTTCCTTTCGGAGGACCACCTCCACCCCCGGCCGACCCGGTACCGGTCCCGTTGACCGTCCCCTCCCCTAAAGCCGAGGTGGCGGTCAAGGCAACGCCGAAACAGTGCTCCAACGGGCGCGACGACGACCGGGACGGCCGGCGCGACTACCCTTCAGATCCGGGGTGCTCGTCGCGGAGCGACTCCTCGGAGTCGCCCAATCCGGTTGTGAAGCCGGCTGCCAAGGCAGCTCCCAGGCCGCCGGCACCTCCTCCTGCCAGAGCTGCCGCACCTCCTCCTCCGCCTCCCCCGCCGGCCAAGGCGCCTCCGCCTCCGCGGCGGAGCATCGTGGCATGCCAGAACGGAAGGGACGACGATGGGGACGGACGGGTAGACGGCGCAGATCCGGGATGCACCGGCGTAGCGGACCAGAACGAGGCGGACCCGCGGCCCAAGCCGCCGCCGCCTCCCCCCCCACCACCTCCGCCTCCACCTCCGCCGCCGCCTAACCCGCCGCCGCCCCCTCCGAACCCGCCACCTCCGCCGCCTAACCCCCCACCTCCGCCGCCGGAGCCTCCTCCCGCGCCTCCACCTCCGCCGCCGGAGCCTCCTCCTGCGCCTCCACCTCCGCCAGCCGGGCCTTAAACAATCGGCTGGCTCCGCTAGGCGCCGCCCTTAAACTGGTTTTCGGACATGCCAGCGCGTACCGGCCATCTAGGGTTTCGCCGTAAAGCCGCCTCGGGACAGGGAGCCGTTGCCCGCCTGATTGCGGCGGTGGCCCTCGCGTCGGTTCTGTTGGTGGCCGGAGCGGCGCCCGTACTGGCCCATACGTCACTCCAGAGCAGTGACCCAACGAACCTCAGCCGCCTCGACAGCGCGCCTAAGACGCTCAGGCTCGAGTTCACCGATCCGGTGGACCCGGAGACGGTCACCATCAGGATCCTAAGGGCCGACGGACGGGCCTTCGACGGGGCCGCTCCGTCGACTCGCGGAAGCGAAGACACAACGGAGTTGGCGTTCGACCTGCCCGATCTGCCTCAGGGGACCTACGGCGTCAGCTGGCAGTCAATCGGGCGGGACGGCCACCGGGCGTCCGGTGAGGTGGTCTTCGGAATCGGCTCGGTCTCCCCGCAGGAGCTCAACGCGGCCCGTTTCGAAGCCTTGACGACGAAGGACCGGATTCTGGACATCACCGGGGCCGCCGGCCGGTTCCTCTGGTATCTGGGGCTGAGCCTCGCCATCGGAGCCCTGTTCGTGCTGGTCTGGATAACCGGATCCCAGTCTCACTGGACCGGCGCCGGACGTAGCCTCTGGACCTTGTGCCGGACGTGGCTTGGGCGCGGGGTACGCCTGGCGTTTATCGGCGCCGGCGTGCGGCTGGCATCGACTGTCGCGATACTGGCCGACTCCTTCGGCGGCAGTTCAGGTACCCGGGTCGGCAAGGCGCTCACCACCGGTGGAACCTTGTTCGAGATTCCCGTCCTGCTCTTCCTGGCCGTGGCAGCGCTCTACGGCGACCGCATCTCGGCCACCCCGTATCTGGGCAAGGCGGACCCGAGGTGGCGCAAGATTGCCTTGGCGCTGACGCTGGCCGTCCTGGCCGGCTCGGTCGGAGGCCATCTGGCGGTCAACCGGGCGCCGGAGATTGCTGTCGCGGTGAGCGCAGCCCACATCCTGGCTGCCGGCCTCTGGATCGGACCCCTGTGCATGATCGCCCTGTGGCTGGCATCCGGGGAGCGCCGGGCAGCTCCGAGCAGTGAGCGGTCCGCCTTACTGCAGGCGTTCTTCCCCCGGTTCGCCCGGGCCGCCGGATGGAGCCTGATCGTGCTGGTGGTCACCGGCGTCGAGGCGCTGTGGGCGAATCTCGGGACGAACCTGTTCGGCAACCGCTACGGCCTAGTCCTTACCGTCAAGCTGGCCCTGATTCTTGTGGTTGTCCTTCCGCTCGCCTGGGCTCACGACCAGCGGGTTCGCTCCGATCCGTCGACGCTCGGCGAGCGGAGATTTGCCCGAACGCTGCGCATCGAGCTGGCCGGTCTGGCCACCGTGCTGGTCCTGGCCTCGACGCTCGCTCTCCTCAACCCCACCATCGGAGAGGACGACGCCGCTGCGCAGGCGCCGGCAGAGGACGTGCTCTCCGCTCAGCCCGTCGCCGACGTCGAGGAGTGCGCCGGCCTCACGGTGGGCCAGCCGAACTGCTACAAGACGTACTTCTCCGCCCTGATGCGCCGGGACGACGCCGGCGCCGCCGTCGCCGAGATCCTGGAGCTGTCGGCGAAGGATCAGTACGTCGCCTCGCAGTGCCACCAGATCACTCACGACCTCGGACGGGAGGCTGCCGGCTACTACAAGACGCTCGGCGAGGCTCTGTCCTTCGAGGCATCGGCATGCTGGTCGGGTTACTACCACGGCGTCGTAGAGCAGCGGATGTCGGAGTACGGCGACTCAGAGCTGCTCCGGATGGTCCCCACCTTCTGCAACGAGGCGGCCAATGAGAAGTACTCCTTCGTTCACTACAACTGCGTCCACGGCGTGGGCCACGGGATCATGCTGCGGTTCGACGCCAACCTGTTCGACTCGCTTCCCTACTGCCAGAAGTACCGCGACGAGTGGGAGCTGAGCTCGTGCGTGTCTGGAGCGTTCATGCAGAACGTCGTCTCAGCACAGGAGGGCCACACGGAAGCCAGCTTCAAGGACGGGGACCTTGTCTACCCCTGCAACGCGGTGGAGAACGATTTCAAGGACGAGTGCTTCGGCATGCAGACCTCCTACATCCTCTGGCAGAACAACCAGGACCTGGCCGCCGGCTTCCGAATCTGCGACACGGTCGAGCCCGACTTCGCCGACGACTGTTACCAGAGCATGGGCCGTGACATCAGCGGCAACTCGCTGCTCGATCCGCAGAAGGTGGTCGAAGGCTGCAACCTCGGCGGGGCGGCCTTGAGGGAGCACTGCATCGTCGGCGCATCGCTGAACGCCGTCTTCAACGACCACAACACCGTCAAGGCGACGGAGTTGTGCAGAATCGTCGATGGCGCCTACCGGCGGGCGTGTCTGGAAGCACGCGACCGCGCGGCAGAGTCCTTCTGATGCCGCCGGTGCGTGCCCGGAGAACCCCCCGGCGGGCAACCGGAACTGTGGTGTACTAGCCGCAAATGGTTTCGGACCGGATGAGCCGTTGGCGTTATCGAGTCGGGACTCGCGTCTACGAGATGCGGCGGGAGCAGGCCCTCCGCGCGGCCCGGATGCGGTACCGCATCGACAACCTCGGCATGTCGTCGGTCTTGAGGACCGGAATCCTTGTGATCCTCGGCCTGCTTCCCTTCGTCCTCTACTTTGCCTTCCAGCCCGGACCCCCGTCGGCGGTCGAGGAGGGGCACACGATCTCGAACGACGTGGGCGGGGCACCCTCGGGGCCGCTGGCGTTCCCCCTTACGACGCCGGCCGCGTCACCGATTCTTGAAGCGCCTCCGCCGCCCGAGCCGACACCGTCCGAGCCGCCTTCGCCTTCGCCGTCCCCGACGAGATCGCCCAATGCTCCCCGCTGCTCCAACGGGATGGACGACGACCGCGACGGCCGGCGGGACTTCCCGGCGGACAGGGGTTGCACCTCTCGGAACGACAACTCGGAGTCGCCGGACCCGGCACAGCCGGTGCCCCCGCCGCCGCCTCCGCCGCCGCCTCCCCCTCCCCCGCCGCCTCCTCCTCCACCGGGC
>DATAAN010000052.1:0-8047 GCA_036260105.1 Actinomycetota bacterium | reverse complement strand
ACCTCCATCCGGGCGCCGTAAGTGCGCTCGAGCACCTGTGGCGTGAGGACGGAGCGGGGTGGCCCCATGCCGATGACCTCGACGTTCAGGCACAGCAGCGTCGGAAGGTGGGCGGCGATGCCGTTCAAATCGTGGGTGGTGAGCAGTATCGCGAGCCCGTCTCGGTTGAGCTCCTCCAGCAGGTGCAGAACCTCGTGGCGCGTCTTGAGGTCCACGCCGGAAGTCGGCTCGTCCATCAGGAGCAGTTGCGGCCTCCGCAGGAGCGCCCGGGCAATGAAGACACGCTGCTGCTGGCCACCCGAGAGCTCGCGGATGTGCCTGTTCTGAAGAGACGCGATGCCGAGGCGACCCAGCACCTTCCCCACCTCGGCCTTCTCCGCCCGGCTAGGCCAAGGCAGAAGGCGGCTCCCGGTCCGCCCCATGAGCACGCACTCGCCCACCGTGATGGGGAAGTCCCAGTCGATCGTCTCCACCTGCGGCACGTAAGCCACCGAGAGGTCTTTCCGCCGCCGGACCGACCCGGCCACCGCCGGAACCGACCCCAGGAGCGCTTTAAGCAACGTCGTCTTGCCCGACCCCGAGGGCCCGACGACGCCGATGAAGTCGGTCGGCCGCACCTCGAAGCTCACGTTGGCCAGGACCGGCTCAGTTCCGTAGGTGCAGGTCATCCGATCGACCGAGAGCAGCGGCCCCAGCTCGGTCACTGTGGATACTCCGCTCGGTCGGGTGCCACATCCGAGACGTCGAACTCCTTCAGCGCCGTCGCGTCGCCCCCCAACGCCTCCACCATCGTGACGTAGTCGAATCTCATGAGCCCGAGCCAGGAATGCTCGGGATCACCAGGGGAGCCGGGGAGGTCGTCGTCGCGCAGGACGTCGACGTAGCGGACTCCGGTCTCCCGGCCGATCTGCTCGAGCACCGGGCTAGGGAAGACCTCGGAGCCGAAGATGGCCTTCACTCGCTCCGTCCGGACCTGGTCTATCAGCTGCGCCACCTCCCGAGGGGTCGGCTCCTTGAAGTCCTCGACCTGGATCGCACCCACCACCGTCCATCCGTAGGTCCGCGCGAAGTAGGCGTAAGCATCATGGTAGGTCAGCAGCTTGCGGTCTTCCCGCGGCACCGTCGCGAAGCTGGTGCGCATGGCACGGTCGAACTGGTCGATCCGAGCGGCGAAGGCGTCGAAGTTGCGCCGGTAGGCGTCGGCGTTCTCCGGGTCGGCGCCTGCCACCTCGTCCCGGACGGTCTCGGCGTAGCGCTTTACGAACGTCGGGTCGGTCCAGAGGTGCGGGTTCGGTTTGCCGCCGGACCGTGGGAACGAGAAGTCGTACACGTACTGGTCCCGGGAAAGCGTCCTGGTGCCCAGCTCGACGATCTTCGCACCGTCCTTTTTGTTCCGCTCCGCCAGCCGCTTCGTCGGCTCCTCCAGGACCAGGCCGTTCAGGAAGACGACGTCGGCCGTCGAGAGGACCTCGGCGACGCTGGGCGGCGGCTCGAACGTGTGCGAGTTGGTGCCTTCGGGGATCACCCCTGTCACGTCGGCCAGATCCCCTACGACGTTGGAGACGATGCTGGTGATCGGTGCGACGGTCGTCACGATCTGCAGGCGACCACCCGGAGTCGACGATCCGCCCGGGCGTTCCCCGGCGCAGGCAGCCAGGACGGACAGAGCGGCGATAACGAAGAGGGTTCTGCCCGCCTGCCCGCGCGATATGCCGCTCATCGGATCGCGGAGTCTATGGCGACCGATTCCTTATTGCAACAAAGTTGCAGGAAGGCCGGTCTCCACAAATCCTTGACGTTTCCTTCGCGGCCTCCCGGAGTTGAGGTCGTAGCGTCGAGACGACCTGCCGCCCGAAGGAGGAACCGTTGGAAGAGACACCCGGCCGCTGGACTGTTTCTTTGAGCACCTCGCGAACCCTCCGGCTGTTACTGGTCGGGTTCCTCGCTCTGGTGCTGCTCATCCCTATCCTCCGCATCGGCAAACTGGTGTCGGAACGGCAAGGGAGAGCGGCCGCCGCAGTCCAGGAGGTGTCCTCAAAGTGGGGGAGGAGCCAAGTCGTGATCGGACCTGCGCTGGTGGTGCCGTTCACCGAAAGGCGAACCAGCGTCACGCCGGAAGGCGGGCAGGTGGCTTCGGAACGGTCTGGTAACGCCATATTTCTGCCTAAAAGGCTCCAGGCGGCCGGCCGGGTTGTGTCGGAGATACGCCGGCGCGGCATCTTTTCGGTGCCCGTCTACCGGCTCACGATGAACGTGGAAGGCGAGTTCGGCCGGCCCGACGCCGCTTCGCTCGGCGTGGACCCGGCTGGTTTCGCCTGGGATCGGGCGCACCTGGTGGTCGGAATCTCCGACGTCCGAGCCATCCAGTCGCAGACTGAGGTCCGGTGGAACGACCGGCCGGTCGGCTTTCTGCCGGGGACGGGCGGCTTCGGCTCCAACCAGACCGGCATTCAGGCCGCAGTGGGCGCCAGTCCGGAAGCGGCCGGATACCGGTTCTCCTTTCCCCTCACTCTCAACGGGAGCATCGCCCTGTCGATGGCGCCGTTCGCCGAGCGGACGGTCGTCTCGCTGGAGTCCAACTCGCCGGATCCCAGCTTCCAGGGGGTCTGGTTGCCCACCGATCGAACCGTCAATGCCGACGGCTTTCGTGCGCGCTGGGACATCCCGTTCCTCGGCCGCAACTACCCGCAGGCCTGGACCGACGGCTCCCGTCCGCCTCTTGAAGCGTCGCTGTTCGGCGTCGAGCTGGTGGAGCCGGTGGACACCTACGCCATGGCCGAGCGCAGCCTGAAGTATGCGGTGCTTTTTCTCCTGCTCACGTTCGCCCTCATTTGGTTGCTCGAGGTGCTGGGACGCATTCGGGTGCACCCGATCCAGTACCTGCTGCTGGGGGCGGCACTCTGCCTGTTCTACCTTCTGGAGCTTTCGCTCTCCGAGCATCTCGGTTTCGGGCCGGCGTACGCCATCGCCAGCCTGGCGGTTGTCGGGATGGTGACCGGATACAGCTGGGTCATCTTCCGGGACCGCTCCCGCGCCGCGACCGTCGGGGGGTCGGCGGGGGGCCTATACGGCTATCTATACGTGCTCCTCCGCAACGAGGATTACGCCCTTCTGATGGGCTCGGTCGGGCTCTTCCTCGTACTCGGGACGATCATGTACGTGACCCGGCGGGTGGACTGGTAGGCGCCGCCTGCCCCGTCCAGGGCCGACCGATGAGCGGCTGGCACCTATTCAGCGGGGTCGACCGTCACGAGGAGATCGGCGATCCGCCGCCCGCTCATGCGCTCGACGGTCAGGACGACGCCGTCGTGCCGGACGGTCGCTCCCGGGCCGGGCACCGCTCCATGGAGCGAGAGGACAAGGCCGGCAACGGTGTCCCAGGAATCCTGGGGCAGCTCAACGCCGACGAGCCGGCTCAGCCGTTCGACGGGCAGCCGGCCGCTGATCCGGAACCGGCCCTCGGCCAGCTTCTCGACCTCCGCTTCGACTGGGTCGTACTCGTCCGAGATGTCCCCGACGAGCTCCTCCAGCAGGTCCTCGAGGGTCACCAGGCCCGCCGTTGACCCGTACTCGTCGGTGACCACTGCGATTTGGATCCGCTGGGATCGCATCCGCTTCAGCAGGCCGGACGCCCGGTTGGTCTCCAGCACGTACAGCGGTTTGCGAAGGGCGGCGGTGAGCTGAGAGCCCGTCCTACCGGCGTTCAGCGAGGCCAGCAGGTCCTTGGCGTAGGCGATGCCGACTATGTCGTCGATTCCGTCGCCGTAGACCGGAATTCGGGAGAACCCGTGCTTGATCATGAGGTCGACCGCCCGCTGCATGCCGTCGTTGCGGGAAGCGGCGACCATGTCGACCCGGGGCACCATCACCTCGCGGACCAGCCGGTCCCCGAAGTCGAACACCGAGTGGATCATCTCCGCCTGCGACTTCTCCAGGAGCCCCTCCTCGTGGCCGGCCGAAGCCATCGAGCGGATCTCCTCCTCGACGAATGGGCCCTCCTTGAGTCCCTTGCCGGGTAGAAGCAGGTTGGCCAGCCCGATGAGCATCCGCGTGGGCAGGGCGAGGGCTTTGCCGAGTGCGAAAACGACCGGAGCCACCAGTAGCGCCGCACGGTCGCTGTGGAGGACACCGAAGGTCTTGGACATCGCCTCGACGAATACGAAGTAGGCGAGCGTGAACACCGCTGAGGCCGCCGCAACCCACCAGCCCTGGCCCTCGCCGGCGAAGGTGTGCTCGGCGAGGATCGCTACCAGGATCGCTGACCCGTTCTGGACCAGCATGACCGTGAAGTAGACCGAGTTCAGGTAGCGGGGAAGGTCGGACTCGATCTTCTCGAGCAGGGGAGCGTTACGGCGTCCGTCCTCCCGCAGCGTGATGATGCGCGCCCTGGTCAGCCGGGTGAGCGACGCCTCGGAGGCGGCCAGGACGGAGCCGAAGAGGACCAGGAGCGCCACCGCTCCCCACAAAAGCGTCAAAGCTCGGCAATCCCCGCAGCGGGCGCGATCACGGCAACAGCATAAGCCGGCGATGCGGCGATCCTGTCACCCGTCGCTGCTAGTTTGATGGAGGAAATTTCCCAATATTGCCAGGTCGGCGGTTACGACGTAGAAATAGAGCTTCCCCGCACTTCCCCGAATCGGTTGAGCCAAGGTCCATCACGATCGGGAGGACGGGTGCAGGAAGCGGGAGTGCTCTCACGTATCTCCGACGCGGCACGGGCGTCACGTTCGGAGCTTCTGCTGGTCGTTCTCCTGGGTGCCGCCATCGTCGGAGCCGGGCTCCTGGTGATCCTGCGCAGCTCCGACCCTCCGGCCCCACCGGTGCGGCGCATCGCCGCGACGCCGCAGGCGTCGGCATCACCGTCGCCGCTCAAGCAGGTAATGGTTCACGTCAGCGGCCAGGTGGCTAAGCCCGGCGTCTACCAGCTGCCCGACGGCAGCCGGGTACAGGATGCGATCGCCGCTGCCGGCGGACCGGTCGCCGAGGCGGACGCGAACGCGCTGAATCTTGCGGCCGTGATAGCCGACGGCCAGAAGATCAGTGTCCCCAAGCCGGGTGAGGCGGTAACCGCCACGAGTGCGGAACCGGAAGCTGCGGCACCGGGCGGAAAGGTGAACCTCAACACCGCGACCGCTCAGCAACTAGAGGAGCTTCCCGGGGTCGGACCGGTCCTGGCGGAACGGATCGTCGCGCATCGAACCAAGAGCCGGTTCACCGCCCCGCGGCAGCTTATGGAGGTGAGCGGATTCGGGCCGAAGAAGTACGAGGCGCTGAAGGACCTGATAGCGGTTTAGCTGCACCTCCACGAATTATCTGGGTCGTCGCTGCCTTCCTTTGCGGTTTGGTTCTGGCGGACCGGTTGCAGCCAGGTCCGTTCAGCGCCGTACTGGCCGGGCTCGGAGGCGTTGCGCTCTTGATGGCGGCATGGCTGCGCCACCGCCGGCTGGGGGAACCGCTCGAGGGTGAACTGCTTCCCCGCCTGGGGCGGTTCACCGCCCTACTCCTTCTAACCGGCACACTGGCGGTCGGGTTCGCCGACCTGGGGATCCGAGCGGCCGTTCAGCGAGACTCGCCGCTCGCCGCGTTGGATGGCCGGGTTGTGTCAGTGGGGGGGATTGTCGCCTCGGATCCTCAGCCGTCCGGTCGAGGATGGAGCTACACCCTGTCCCACCCGACGATCGATCCCAAGCAAGGAGCGGCCCGGCCGGCGGCAGGCCGCTTGTACATCAGGGCGTACGGGCGGGCTCCGCAGATACAGCTCGGGGACCGGATCGAGCTCGAGGTGAAGCTCGCCTCACTCGACGAGGACGACCCGTACGACGGCCGGCTCGCTCGCCGGGGCGTGGTGGCGAAGGCGAGGGAGCTCTCCGAGGTCCGGCGGGTGACTCCTACGTCGAACCGGATTCTTCGGGCGGCCAACGCCTTCCGGGATCGCATGCTGCGCACGGCCGGCGCCGCGCTCAAGCCGGATCAGGCTGCGCTTCTTCTCGGTCTGACCATCGGGGACGAGAGCCGGATCAGCGAACAAGTGCAGGACGACTTCGAAGCCGCCGGACTGTCCCACCTCACCGCCGTATCGGGAGCCAACGTCGCGATGGTGGTGGGCGGCTTGGGGTTGCTGCTCGCCGCCATCCGGCTACCCAGAAAGGCTGTGGTGATCGCGGGACTCATCGCCATCGCCTTCTTCGCCGTCATAACGCGGTGGGAGCCGTCGGTTCTCCGGGCGTCCGTGATGGCGTCCGTCGGGCTGGCCGCCTTCCTGTTCGGCCGCACATCGACACCCGCCCATGCCTTCCTGCTCGCATTTCTGATGCTGCTCGCTTTCGATCCCATGGTGCTCTGGTCGGTGGGCTTCCAGCTTTCCTTCGCCGCCACCGCCGGGATCCTGTGGCTGCGGCCGCCTTTGGTCCATCGCCTGGGGGCTCTTCCGAAGCCGCTCGCCGAGGCGGTGGCGATCGGAGTCGCCGCCCAAGCGGCGGTGTTTCCGCTCATCGCGCTCCACTTCGGCCGCATCTCGGTGGCCGCCATACCGGCCAACCTCGCCGCCTTCGCCCTGGTGGCACCGGTGACCGTGCTTGGGCTGGCGGGAGGCGCTGCCGGTCTGGTGTCGCCCCAGCTGGCGTGGCCGCTGCTCAAGGTGTCGGGCTTCCTGGCGTCCGCTCTGCAGTGGGTCGGCAAGACCTTCGGCAGGTCGGAGGGCGCCGAGGTGGCGGTTCCCCGCTTCGGCATCGCTCAAATGGCCATTGCCTACCTGGCGTTGGCGGCGATCTGGCTCTTGCTCGCCCGCCGAACCCGCTGGGCACGGTGGCCGGCGCTGGGCGGAGCCGTGCTGCTCCTGGCGAGCGGGTTGGCACCGGCGCTCGGTTCCGGTACCCCGGCTGGGCTCAGCATCACCTTCTTCGACGTGGGGGAGGGAGACGCCGCGCTCGTCGAAAGCCCGGCAGGCGCCCGCATCCTCATCGACGGCGGCCGGGAGCCGGAACTGATCCCCGCCGAGCTTCGGCGGCGGGGGTTCGAGCGAGTCGACCTTGTGGTGGCTTCGCATCTGCATGCCGACCACGTCATCGGCCTACAAGCTGTGCTCCGTCGCTTCGATGTGGCGCTTGCCGTCCATCCGGGGGTGAGGGCACCGCTGCTGCCGACCCTGACTGCCGAAAGGCCGATGGAGGTGGCGTCGTCCGGCGAGGCGGTTCAGGTGGGTGATCTGACCGTGGAGTTCCTTGGTCCGACCGCCGATCTGCGGGAGGCAGCAGCCGTTTCGTTGAGCGACCCCGCCACGTCCGAAGGCTCCGCTTTGAACAACGCCTCCGTCGTCCTTCGGGTCAACTGGGCCGGGGAGTGCGTCCTCTTTACGGGCGACGTCGAGGACGAGGCGCAGCAGGAGCTGGTCGGCTCCTCAGCCGGACGGTTGGACTGCACCGTGATGAAGGCGCCCCACCACGGGTCCGGCCGGCTTGTCGAGGAATTCGTCAACGCAGTGGACCCCGAGTGGGTAGCCGTGTCGGTAGGGACCAACAGCTACGGCCACCCGAGTGCCAAAGCGCTGCGCCTGTTCGAGGGCGTGGGGGCCGAGGTGCTGAGGACGGATCGGCTGGGCGATGTGGTGATCACCATGGACTCGGAAGGCCGAGTGAACGCAGGACGCTAAGGCAGTGCCGCCCGCTCGTTGGATCGAGCGAACTCAAGAATCTGGAGCGAGCCAGCGGGGCGCTGGATTTGACGGGACGTGACCTGCTGGGAGCCGCAAAAGCTGAGCCGCCCGGCCCAGGTTGACGGCTGGCCCTAGAAACCGGCCCGGGGCCCGGGCGGAAAGCCGCCTTCCTCGTCCGGGCGGAGAATTTCGCTCACGGCGCCGTCTCGCTCCACCCGCGTGACCTGGTGCTGCCGGAACGACGCTACCTTCCCTCCGCTGAAGAAGGTGACGTAGCTCCCATCGATCTCGTAGTGGTCGGCCTCCACCTCCGAGACGTTGTATCCCTCATGGACCCGAAACTTCGGCATCCCCGCTCCTTTCCTCGGCTCCGCCGAGTCTACGGATCGGCGGTGA
>DATAAN010000051.1:0-6875 GCA_036260105.1 Actinomycetota bacterium | reverse complement strand
AGGGGCGGAGATCAACACGGATTCTCCGCGCTCGAGCGCCTCGCATGCTTCGATCTGGAAGTCGTCGAAGCCGAAGGGGTAGGTGGCCTCGAAGGCCGCGGTCAGACTATTTCCCATACTCCAAGGATCGGCCAAGTCGCGGGCATACGTATGCAGCATTACCCGCTGCGTGGCCGCCTAAGTCCTAGCTTGCGACGGGTGAGGGAGTTGCGGGAGCCGGGTTTGCGGCGGGAGAGGGACTTGCCGGAGCCGGGCTTGCGGCGGGGGCAGACGCAGCGGGAGACGGGTTCACTGTGCCGGGTGCCGCGGGCGGCGCGGCGGGAGCCGGCGGCGGCATGGGCGGCTCTTCCTCTGGGAGAGTGGGAGCCGGCGGATCCTCTGGCGGGTCGTTGAGCTCGAACTCGTTCTTCAGCTTGGTCAGCTCCCGGTCCCCCATGCTGTAGACGGCCACCGCGTGGACGAACGTGTTCCGGGCGAGCACGGTGGCGCGTTCGCGGGCCGCCGGGTCCGGGGTGTCGGCAGCGGCGACGAACATCTTGGCGGCGTCGATGTAGATGGTGGAAGCCTGGACGTAGTGGGCTTTCGTCTCCTGCAAGCCCTCGATGTCGGCCGGTATCTCGACCGCCCGGATCCGCTGATTCAGCCGGCGAAAGCTTTCCACCCATCCCTCCGCTGCGGTGCGGAACTCGGGCTGTGGAATGGCCCCGGCAAGGAAGGCCCCCGGAGCCTCGCCGAGCGCCTGGTAGACGCCCTGGATGTCCAGGTTCAGGTCCTGTACCCGGCGCTCGAACTGCTCTACCGCCCGCACGTCGCGCCTTCGGGACTCCGCCCTCTCACGGGCGTCCAGAACCAGGTTGACCACGAACGCCAGAACAAGCAGAGCCGCGATGCCGAACAGTACGCGGGTCCTGGTCTTCTTGTACCAGGGTGTGGTGTCGCGCTGGGGCGCCACCTTGGGGGCGGGCAGGGCTCCTCTGGCTTTGACCGGCTTGCGGGGCGCCGGCTGCTTCGTCTTGGCCATAGCGGGGCAAAGTCTATCCGACCGGCCCGAACGCGCCCTTCAGGCGCGGCTTGGCGTCAGCGTGGCCCGGGCCGGAGCTCTTTGGGCTGTTCGGCGGGCGTCTTCGCCGACTTGGTGGACTTGGGCGTCTCGTCCAGGTTGACCTTGAGCTCCTGAGTGAACTCGCCGGTTGCCTTTTTGAACTCTCGGATGGCCCGGCCTACCGACCGCGCCATCTCCGGCAGCTTCTGCGGCCCGAACACGAGCAGCGCGAAGACGCCGATCACCAGCATCTCCGCCGCTCCGAAGTTGCCCATCAGCCGGTTCCCGCCGACTTGGGCAGGAAGGGCGAGATCTGCTCCAGAATCGCGTCCTTCGGTTGGTAGCCGACGACTGCGGCCTGAACTACCCCGTCGACAAACAGCACCATGGTCGGCAGCAGTGTGACGCCGAAGAGCCCGGCCAGGCCGGGGTTGGCGTCGACGTCCAGCT
This sequence comes from Actinomycetota bacterium, assembly GCA_036260105.1. Lineage (GTDB taxonomy): Bacteria > Actinomycetota > CADDZG01 > JAHWKV01 > JAHWKV01 > JAJCYE01. The sequence continues at coordinate 5,383 of DATAAN010000051.1, read as the reverse complement.
TGGCCACCTTCAAGCGGCCGTCCTGCTCCCGGGCGAGGGCCTCGATCTCCGGCGCCAGCATCCGGCACGGGCCGCACCAGGCCGCCCAGCAGTCGACGAGAACCGGTACCTTGGCGTCCATAACCTCGGGGAGGAAGTTATCGTCGTCAATCTCAACCACGTCGGCCATGTCGAGCGCCTTTCGGGAGCGTTTTCTCGCCCGTCCATCCTAGTGGAACGGCGAAAATTGACCCTTCCAGGACAAGATTGAATTAGGCCGTGGACAGGGTATGTTTGCAGGATGGATGGGGCTAAGGGTCTCGGCGAGCTCATGGGCGAACGCCTGAAGGAGCTCCGCGAGGAACGGGAGATATCTCAGGAGGACTTCGCCCGGCGGGCGCAGCAGGTGGGCCTCCCGTGGTCCGCCGTGACGGTCGAAGCCTTCGAGACCGGAAAGCGCAAGTCCGTCGCCCTGGAAGAGCTCATCCTCCTCTCCTACGCCTTCCGGGTTGAGCCCGGCGAGTGGTTCGTCGGCAACGGCTGGGCCGACCTGGCACCCGACGCCATGGCGAGCCTCGGCGTCATCCGATCCATCCTGGCCGGCTCCCCCACCGACTCCTGGATCCGCATCAGCGAGCGCCGGTGGGATCTACCGGAGTTTTCGAATGCCCCCGGAGTCTTGGGAGCCCAGTTCGAGCGCCTGAACGACCGGATCGAGGTTGCCAGGCGCTACCTCGGGGGAGACGTTCCGACCGAGGTAGCCATCAAGGCCGTCGAAGCGGCAACGCACGAGGTGGAGGTCAAGGTGGCGAGACGGTTCCACGTCGAGCCGCTGCAGGTTTCGCTGGAGGCTTTCAAGAACTGGGGACGCGGCCTGACTCAGGAGCGCGACCGGCGGTTCGGCGAGGAAGCGCGCAAGGTCTCCTTCCGCTCGCTGAGCGCCAGTCGTGGCCACATCACCCGCCTGCTCCTCAAGGAGTTGGCGCCCAAGCTCAAGCAGAAGAAGCTCAAGGCTCACTTCCTCGGCCTGCAGATCGAGTCTTGAGCCCGGCTCACAGCCCCGAGAACAGTCCCTCGGAGCCGGAGAGCGAATCCCCGAAGACCCAGTCCTCATCGCCCGCCCCTGAGGAGCCGGCCAGGCACATCCTCCGGCGCCGGACCGTCGAGCACTTCCTTAGGTACCCGGACGTACCGGAGGGTGCGATCCCGGCGGCGGTACGGCACGTCATCGGAGGCCCGCCCATGTGGAGCGAGCGCCCGATTCGCACGACTCAGTTCACCCCGGAACAGCGGGAGCTTCTCCTTCAGGCCGCCCTGGAGATCCGTGAGCTTTACGAGGCGGCGGGCGGCGCGAAGCCACGCATGCTTCACGACGAGGCCCTGGGCCTTATGCCGGACAACGCGGCGGCATTCCCTTATCAGAGCGAGGAGTGGGCCGCGGCAAAGGCCTACAACGCGGCCCTTCCGTTCGCCTTCAGCCCGCATCTCCCTGAGCCGGAGCGGGAGCGGGCGGAGCTCGCGCAGGCGTATCACATGGTCATCACCTGGATCGATTACGTGAAAGGCGGCCTGCTGGACGCCTCGGAGATATACGAAAACGACGATCCGGATGTTTGACATTTAGCTCCAGCTTTAAGAGACTCGGAGCACTTCCCTAGTCAGCCCCCTACTCAGCCACACCGCCAGACGCGAGCGCGCCCGACGCAGGTCCCTGGATTAGCCCCCAGTTGCAGGCATAACCAAAGAGATCGGAGAGACATTGCCTTTCTTCTCGCACGCCCTAAAGCTCCAGCTCGTCACGCTGACGATCGCTGCCCTGTTGGTAGCCGGCACGATCCCAGGAGCTCCCCCGGCTCACGCCGCGGTGTCGCTGAGCACCGAGGAGGCAGCATTTTGCACTCTGATCAACAACTACCGCAGCAGCCGCGGACTTCCTCCGCTGATGGTCTCAGACTCACTTACCCGGGCATCTGCGTGGTTCGCCGACGATATGGCAACCAACAACTTCACGCCCGCCGACCATGTGGACAGCCTGGGACGCGGGATCAAGGAGCGGATCGAGGACTTCGGCTACACCTACAACACCTACTGGGGAGAGAACATCGCCTGGGGCTTCGAATCTGCTTCGGCAGCGTTCACGTGGTGGAAGAACTCGTCCTCGCACAACGCCAACATGCTGAACTCCAACTTCAAGGTGATCGGCATCGGCAGAGCGTTCGACAGCTCCTCTCGATACGGGCACTACTGGGCTACCGACTTCGGCGGCTATGTCGACTCGGGTGCCGTTCCCTGTCCGGGCGGAGACTCGACGCCGGAGCTTCCCAGCGTCTCGGTCCTGGACGTGCAAGTCGTCGAGGGGAACTCAACCACGGACGAAACCAAGCTCCTCCGCTTCAAGCTGTCCCTAAGCCATCTGACCGACGCGCCGGTCCGGGTCAACTACGCAACCCGGAACGGTACGGCGACCGCAGGCTCGGACTACGTCGCGGAGTCGGGACAGGCCAGGATCGCAGCCGGTAACCGCACGGCATCGGTGGCCATCGAGATCGTCAAGGATCGGCACGTCGAGCCGAACGAGTTCCTCTTCCTCGACATATCCGGCCCGATCAACGGTGTCGTGCTGGACGGAACCGGAGTCGGAACGATCCTGAACGACGACTGACCTTGCCGCGACATCAGCGGTCGAACTAAAAGAACGGCCATATCTGCCGATAAACGGACGGTTCGCCGGGGGGCACCGAATAGATCGGATGCCCAATGCAGATCTTCGGCAAGGCCAGGGTCGGAGCGATCTCCGTGATCCTGGCCACCCTGATGCTTCCGGCGCTCGCCCCTTCCCCAGCCTTCGCCGCTATCAACCTGGACGCCGAGGAGGCGGCTTTTTGCACCCTCATCAACCAGTACCGGGCGACCAAGGGTCTTCCGCCCCTCATGGTGTCGGAACGCCTGACCAACTCCTCAGTGTGGTACAGCGCAGACATGGCAAACAAGAACTACACCCGCCTGGACCACGTCGACAGCCTCGGCCGGACGATCAAGCAGCGCATCGAGGCCTTCGGCTACACCTACAACACCTACTGGGGTGAGAACATCGCATGGGGCTTTGCCACCGGCAAAGCGGCGTTCGACTGGTGGAAGAACTCGCCCAGCCACAACGCCAACATGCTGAACGCAAATTTCAAGGTGCTTGGAATCGGTAAGGCATCCAACTTCTCCTCAGCCTGGAGCCATTACTGGACCACCGATTTCGGTGGCTACGTCGACCCGGGCGCGATCCCTTGCCCCGGCGGTGGAGGCGGGGGATCAACCACGTCTCCGGCGGTTTCCGTGGTGGACGTTTCGACCGTCGAGGGCAACTCGTCGATCGCAGCCACCAAGGTGATGAACTTCAAGATCAAGATCCCTGTGGCCGCAAAGACGCCGGTCACCGTGACGTATGTCACCTCCAACGGTTCCGCGACGGCCGGATCCGACTACTTGGCGGTCACCGGAGTCGCAACCATCGCCTCCGGCACCAGGATCGCCACCATTTCCGTGTCGATCGTCAAGGACCGTCTCAAGGAGGCGAACGAGACGGTCAACCTGACGATCAGCTCGCCGGTGAACGGAACCCTGGGCGACGCCAGCGCAGTAGGCACCATCACCAACGACGACTGATACGAAACGACTGGCTGCTCCAGCCGGCCGGGCACCTCCTTCTTGGTCCGGCGGGCTGGAGTCAGGCATACGAACACCTCCGGCTTCCACTGCACCAGCCGACCCGGCCGCTGACATGAATCTCCACTGAGTACTCTGCGTGGCCAATTGGGTACAAAGAAACGGGGGGTAACTACGGAAAGTCGAGTACATGGGAGGCCTCATGCTCCAAGCCTTGAAGTCCACAAGGACCCGGATCATCGCCGGCTCGATCACGGTCGCTCTGCTGGTCGCCGGGTTCTTCGTCGTGTCGACCACGACGACAGCCGCCATAGCGTTGGATGCGGAGGAAGCGGCGTTCTGCCGGTTGATCAACGACTACCGTGCTCAGAACGGCTTGGGGCCGCTAATGGTCTCCGAGAAGCTCACTGCAGCCGCCGATTGGTACGCAACCGACATGGCGACGCAAAACTACTTCAACCCCGACCACACCGACAGCGAGGGGCGGACGGTCAAGCAGCGCATCGTGGACTTCGGCTACACCTACTCGACCTCCTACGCCGAGAACATCGCCGGCGGGCGCGCGCAGGCCACCGGCGTCTTCGAGCAGTGGAAGAATTCGTCGGTTCACAACGCCAACATGCTGAACGGCAACTTCAAGGTCATCGGGATCGGCCGCGCGACCGACACGTCCTCCAGCTATGACCACTACTGGGTGACCGATTTCGGTGGATACGTCGACCCGAACGCGGAACCCTGTCCCGGCACGTCGACGACGACTCCGTCACCGTCTCCGAGCCAGTCGGCCGCTCCTTCTCCGAGCCCGTCCGCCACGGCCAGCCCGGCGCCCTCACCGTCCGGACCTGCCATAAGCGTGGCCGACACCTCGACCCTGGAGGGCAACTCCGCAACCGGGGAGACCAAGCTGATCAGGTTCGTCGTCTCGCTGCCCCGCCGGACGCAGCAGCCGGTGACGGTCACCTACTCCACCAGTGACGGCACCGCGCAGGCCGGATCCGACTACCTCGCCACGACCGGACAGGTGACGATTGCGGCGGACGCCCGCACGGCGTCGGTCAACATCCCGGTCATCAAGGATCGTGCCAAGGAGGGCAACGAGACGTTCAACCTCACTCTGTCGAATCCGGTCAACGGCACGATCGGCGACGGGACCGCGCTCGGAACGATCACGAACGACGACTGAACGCCGAGCGTTGCAGTCAACTCCATAACGGCGATGCGGTAAGCGCGCTGCGCGCGGTGGCGTTGCTTCCGGCTGCCGGACTTCTGGTCGGCTACCTCTGATCCGACCGAACCCTGGCCCGGGTTATGAGGTACCAGGCACCGCCAACCACAATAAGCAGCAACGGAATGGCGCCCGGCTCACTTTCGACGGTGACCATGTAGATGAGAAGAACGACCCCTAATAGGACGGTCAGGGCGGACAGTACGGCATGCGCCTTTCTACTCGAGTCGCCATCTTCAATCGACTTCTTCATCGTTCCCTCCCCGGTTATTTGGCGTGCACTGTCACGCTAGCCCCAGAGCTGCACGATTTCGTCGAAGAGTTCCGGAGATTTCGACAAATTCAAGGACTGATCGAACCAGGCGGCCGGGGCGCATCCGTTAGCTCAGGACCGTGAAAGTGAGTCGCCCGGCGCCAGTCGGAGGCGGATCCGAGCATCTCGTAGGCAACCGTGAAGAGCAGCTGTGGTGGCGGCCGAAAGCGTCGTCGTTCATGCAGTTGCTGCGTATCCGGCCGAGGGTC
>DATAAN010000050.1:0-26500 GCA_036260105.1 Actinomycetota bacterium | reverse complement strand
GACTTTTTTGCCGAGGTCCCTTCCGGGGGAGACGCGTACGTCCTCGCGCAGATCCTGCACGACTGGAATGACGAGCGCTGTGTGGAGATTCTCAATAAGTGCCGGCGCGCCATCCGGGATGATGGCAAGTTGCTGGTAGTCGAGCTCGTGCTACCCGAAGGTCAAGAGCCGTTCTTTGGCAAATGGCTCGACCTCCATATGCTCGTGCTTCTGGGAGCGCGCGAGCGGACTGCCGCCGAGTACAACGCTCTCTTCCATGCGGCGGGCTTCGAACTCACAAAGGTATACGCCACGCCCGCCGGGCCGAGCCTGGTCGAGGCAGTTCCGGTCCGAGCTGGGGAGCAATTTGTTCCTGCGGACTCTCAGTCACGTGAAAGTCTCGTGTGACGGCTGGCTTGGGTGACAACCTCGAAGCCCTTTTTTCAGGCCAGGTTTAGATAAGGCGGTTATGGTGCCCCCAACGGGATTCGAACCCGTGTTACCACCTTGAAAGGGTGGTGACCTAGGCCGCTGGTCGATGGGGGCCTAAGAACAGCCGCCGGGAGGCGGCTCTCAAAAGCGTAACAGGCGGCGGAAGGCGCTTCGGCTAGGTGCTCAGGCGGGCGACGAGCTCGTCGTGCAGCAAGCCGTTCGTGCACAGGAAGCTGGCGTTGTCCACCTTGGAGGAGATCCTGGACTCCGGATACGGCTGTCCGGCAAAGCCGCTCGCTCTTCCACCGGCCTCCCGCACGATGACCTCCAGCGGGGCGATGTCCCAGATGTTGAGGTTGGGCTCCAGCATGACCTCAGCGGCTCCCCGCGCTACGAGCATGTACCCCCAGAAGTCACCGAATCCCCGATCCCGCCGGCACACCTTGAGGATGCCCTCGAGCTGCTTTGCGAAGCCGTACCGCGCCATCCTCCGGTAGGAGCCGATGCACACCACGGCATCTGACAGGGAGTCGACATTGCTGACCGAGATCGGCTTCCCGTTCATCCGGGCGCCGTCCCCGGTTGCCGCGTCGTAGCGCTCGGCGAGTGCCGGGGCGCTGGCGACTCCCACCTCGGTGCGGCCGTCCACCCGCAGGCCTATGAGTGTGCCGAAGACCGGGATGCCGGCCGCATAGTTGTTCGTGCCGTCGATGGGGTCGACGATCCAGATCGGAGCGTCCGGGCTCCCCTCGAGCCCGCTCTCCTCGCCGAGGATCGAGTGGTCCGGGAACTCCTCGCGGATGCGCCGCCGGATCGCCTCCTCGACCTCGCGGTCGGCCACCGTCACCAGGCTTCCGTCCTTCTTGATGCTGGATTCGGGGTTGCGGGAGAAGTACTTCATGGAGATCTCGTCGGCAATCTCGGCGAGCTCCAGAGCGAGGGTCAGTTCGTCCAAACTAGATCGCCGAGACCTCGTAGAGGTTGCCCAGCTCGGCGTTCGCCTCCTCGATCTTGGCCGGGTTGGTGATGGTGGCCAGTGCGTAGTCCCCGTCGGAGAGATACTTGGCCGCCACTCGCCGCAGGTCGTCGACGGTAACCGCCAGCACGCCTCTCTTGAACTCGGCCTTGCGGTCTAGCGTGTAGCCGGAAAGGTCGTCGAAGAACCGGCTCCGACCCTTGGTGTCGGGAGACAGGAGCGGGTCAATCGCAGCGCAGGATGCAAGGATCGCCTCCTTCAGGTCGTCGGGCGTGATGTCGGCACTCTGGACGAAGGGCACCGCCTCCTCCCAGACTTTCAGAGTGCGGGCGATGTGGGGATCGCGGTACGACAGGAACGAGAAGTATCCGGTCTCCCGGCCGAACAGGGCGGAGGCCCCGTAAGCGCCGCCCTTCTCCCGGATCTCCCGCAGCAGGTACTTGTCGTCCAGGTAGTTGGCCAGCACCAGCAGGGCCGGGGCGTCGGGGTCGGTGAAGCCCACGACCCTTCGGACCTTGGCGTTGTACGCCACGGGCACGGAGGTGGTCTTTGCCCGATGGGCCGGCGGAGGCGCCGGTGCTCTCTTCGGCTCGTCAACCTCACGGGGGCCGGGCAGCGATTCCAGCAGCCTGCCGACCTCCTCCCGAAGCTCCGGGAGGGCCGACTCCTCGGCGGTCACGCACACACTGATCCGGGTGCCGGAGTGAAACAGCGCCTCCCGGATGCGGTCGTACCGGGCGATGACGTCGTTTAGCTGGTCCTCGGTAAGCGCCGACAGCTCTTTCAGCTTGCCGAGCACGCTCAGGCCGTTGACGCGCTCCTCCAGCCTGCCGAAGTCGCTCAGCGACGCCAGGGCCAGCCTCTGGGCAAACATGTGTCCGCCCTGGATGACCTGGGGCTCCAGGCGTGCTTTCTGCTGGGCGAGGAGGTCTTTCAGCCGGCTCGGCTCGAAGCTGAGGCCGGTGAGCAGGTCGCTCAGGATATTGACGAAGTGACGGTGGTTTCGCCGCAGCGCCTTGCCCGACAGCGCAAACGTCCGGCGCAGGTCCGCCTCCCGAGCCGGCAGGGGGACCCGGATCATCGGCGCGGCACCGATGCCGCCGGTGTAGGTCTCGATCCGGGACGCCATCTGGAGGTAGTCGTACGGGCCGGCCCCCGACCTCGTGGCGGCAAAGGCGAACGGTGCCAGCAGATCGATCAGGTCGTCGTCGAGCCGGGAGAAGTCGAAGCGCAGGTCGAGATAGCTGATCCCGTTGGTCGGCTGGGGAAAGAATCCCACGGTCGCTCCGGCGATCTGCTCGACGGTGTGGGGGACGTCCTCGAACGTCATCGGGATGTCCTCCAGCTCCAGGGTTGGCAGGACCGACAGGTCCTGCTTGGCGTCCTGCAGCTCGGCCAGCCGCATCGCCTCCTCGACGATGGTGGTCTTCTGCTCTGCGGTCAGGCTCTGTTCGATTTGAGCCAGCTTTGCGAGCTCCTGCTCCTCCTCCAGCTTCACCATCTCCTGGTCCGGCGCCAGGAGGATCCGGCTGCGATGCGGGTTGTCGACGAGCCAGCGCCGGATCAGAGACTCCAGGAAGGGGCCGGCTACCCGCTCGCGCTGAAGGCGGGCCAGATCCTCGTCGAACATGAGCGCCCGGTAAGGGTCACCCCCGTGGACGTAGGCCGCTTCGAAACGGTCGAACAGGCGGAGCCCGTAGGGGGAGCCGGAGTTGCTCACCTCGCGCCTCTCAAGCTCCAGTCGGTGGATTGCGGCATCGACCATCTCCTGGTCGAGGCCGTCTTCGGCCAGGCGCGTCAGGGTGTCGAGGATCAGCTGCTCGACCTTGCCGGCATCCTCCTCCTTCACATCCTTCAGGCCGGCGCCGAAGACGCTTTGTTTGGCGTACGCCAGGTAGCCGCTGAGATCGTTCAGGGCGCTGCCCAGGCCCGAGTCGACCAGGGCCTTCCGCAAAGGTGAGGCGGCGTTCGCCAGCAGCACCCTTTCCAGCACCTCGAATGCGAGCACAAGGAACGAGTCGCTGCTCGGGACGACCGCCCAGCAGACCAGCACCTGAAACTTGCCGTGGGGCTCCTCGTGGTCGCTGAGGGGGTAGCGCTCCACGAGCTCAGCCGGTTTGGGGAACGGCTTTTGGTCAGGGATCTCCACATCCGGCTCTATTGCATCGAAACGTCTCAACACCTGCGCGTTGATCTGGCGCAGCGTCTCCTCGAGCGGCAGGTTGCCGTAGGTATAGAAGAAGGCGTTGCTCGGGTGGTAGTGGCGGGCGTGGAACGCACGGAGGTTCTCCCATGTCAGGTTGGGAATCTCTTTCGGGTCTCCTCCGGAGTTGTAGGCATAGGTCAGGTCGGGGAAGAGCGCTCGGCCCGCCGCACGGAACAGGATCGTCACCGGGTTGGCCATCGCCCCCTTCATCTCGTTGAAGACGACGCCCTTGAAGCGCAGGCCGGAGTCGGGGTCGTCCCCCCGCTCGAACTCCAGGCGGTGGCCCTCCTGCTTGAAGGACAGCTCGGCCAGCCGAGGGAAGAAGACCGCGTCCAGGTAGACCGTCATGAGGTTGCGGTAGTCCTTGGCGTTGCGGGACGAGTAGTAGTACGAGGTGGCGTCGGCGCTGGTCGACGCGTTCATGTAGGTGCGGAGGGAGCGGGGGTTCATGGAGAAGAACACGTCCTTCACCGGGAACCGCTCCGAGCCGGAGAGGGCGAGGTGCTCCAGGATGTGGGCCACGCCGGTGGAGTCGTTCGGCGGCGTGGGCAGCATGACGACGAAGGCGTTGTTGTCGTCGGGGACCGCGATGTGGATGTGGCGGGCGCCGGTGCCCTGGTGGGTGAGCTCAATGTATGTGCCGTTGAGGTAGGGGACCGGCTCGACCCGGTCGACCCGATAGCCCTCGACCACCGAACCCGGTGCGAAGGTGGTTTCAACTACGCTCATCGATGGTCCCCAGGAGACGAAATAGGCAAGGGGCCAAGTTTAAGGCACCCTGTTCAAGTCGTAGAGTGGACCGATGGCCTCCAAGCTGCGCTCGCTTGTCGCTGCAGTGGCGTCGGTGCTCCTGCTGCCGGCATGCATTGTCTTCACGGTGGGAGGCGGCGATGGGTCCGACCGGCCGACCGACGGTGCCCCCGCACCCTCGGCATCAGCGTCGTTCGGAGGGGGGTCGTTCAATGTGAGGGGCAACGGAAACGTACGGACCGAACAGCGGCAGGTGTCCGGCTTCGACCGCCTGCGGGTTAACGGCGCCGCCGAGGTCCACATCGACCAGACGGGGACGGAATCGCTCACCGTGGAGGCGGAGGAGAACCTGCTTCCGCTGCTCGTCTCCGAGGTGGAGGGCGGCCGCCTGACCCTCGGAGTAGCCCCGAACTCGAGCATCTCAGCCACCCGGCCGATCGTCTTCCGCCTGACCGTCGATGCGCTCAGGGAGATCGACGCCTCGGGCGCCGGAACCATCGAGGCCACGAACGTCGACGTGCCCGAGCTGGCCTTCGAGTCCTCGGGAACTGTCAACACCGTCGTCTCCGGGTCGGCTGCGACGCAGCAGATAGACATGTCGGGCGCCGGCCGTTTCGACGGCCGCAACCTGAGGGGAACGCAAGCTTCCGTCGACGTGTCCGGTACCGCAGAAGCCGTGGTGAACGTGTCCGACCGGCTGGAGGCGTCGGCAAGCGGCACCGGCTCCGTGCGGTACGCCGGATCTCCGCAAGTGAGCCGGGAGGTCAGCGGCGTCGGACGGGTCGAGCCTCTGGAATAGAAAAAGGCTGCCCTTGCGGGCAGCCTTTTTCGCGTTGGTGAGCGCTATACCGTGCCGCGCCTGTTGAAGATGCTCCAACCGCCGGGGCCTACTGCCGCGGCGAGGATGAGCAGGATGATGCCGAAGATCAACTGGCCCTGCAGGATTTGGATGACTCCGACGATCGCCAGGATCACTGCGAGAATCCAAAGTACGGTTCCCATGCTTTCTCCTTGTCCGTTACGAAACTCGAGGGGAAGTCACTTGGTGGGGGCTTCTAGCTAAGCGAGTCCTTCAGTCCATCCTTGGCGTTACCGACTGCGTCCTTGACATCGCCTACGGCTTCTTTGAACTCGCCCTTGCCTTGGTCGAGCCTTCCTTCCGCCGCCAGATCGGGATCGTTGAACGTTTCGCCGGCCATCTCTTTCAGCTTGCCGCCGGCTTGGTCCGTCTTGCCGTCGACCTTGTCGCCGAATGAATCCACGGGCTCCTCCTTAGCTGTCTGTGCGCCTCTTGGAGCACGATGTTGCCCCTCAGTTTTTCCCTTGAGGGGTAGTTTTCAAACAGGGAGTCGACTACGAGGAGTGTTGGGGTTGCTGCGCTACGTGGTTGCCCAAGGCCGCGCCGTCAGTCGGCGATGCCCTCCTGAGCAACTACCTTGGACGGGCGAATGCGCACCAGGAGCTCACCCGGAACCCCGTTCCGGCGGCCGTACTCCTCTGCCCGCTCGGCACCCATGTAGCGACCGCCGATGCGGGTCGCCGCGTCGAGCAGGGCCCGAGGATCCTCCGACAGCTCGGCGGTGCCTTCCACGATCACGAAGGCGAACGGCGGCCGCTCGTCGTCGACGCACAGGCAGACCCTCGGGTCGCGCTTCAGCGTCCTGCCTTTCAGGCTCGTGGCGGCGGTGGTGAAGACGATAGTGCCATCCGGGTCGAGGTCGATCCAGATCGGTGCCACGTGAGGGCTGCCGTCCCGGCGCACCGTTGCCAGCTTGGCGGTCCGAGGTTGTTCCAGCAGAAAGGAGCGCCAGCGCTCCTCGCTCATCTCCCGCACTCGCTAGGCTCCCAGTGCAGCCAGAGCCTTCGGCACGGTGTCGCCCGGGCTCACCTTGTACCAGGCGCCCGCGATGCGTCCCTGCTCGTCGACCAGAAAAGCCGAGCGGACGATCCCCATGTAGGTGCGGCCGTACATCGACTTCTCTCCCCACACCCCGTACGCCTCGGCAACCGAGTGGTCGGGGTCGCTCAAAAGGGGGAACCCGAGCCCGTACTTGCGGTCGAACTTGCCCTGGGCTGAGGGAGGGTCGGGGCTGATGCCGACCGCGGCGGTGCCTGCCTGGGTCAGGTCGGGCAGGGCATCGCGCACGGCACAGGACTGCTTGGTGCAGCCGGCAGTGTCGGCTTTCGGGAAGAAGTAGACGAGCAAGTTGCGGCCTGCGAAGTCGGAGAGCGACACCGGCCGGGAGTCCTGGTCCGGCAGTGTGAACGCCGGCGCCGGGTCGCCGGGTTGCAAAGTCGTCATCGGCTCAAGCCTAGCCCATGGGAAATCGCTACTCCGTTGGCCGGGGGGCGCTCCAGGCGGGGGTCCTTGCTGCCACCGGGCTGTGCCGGCCCGGCCGCGGCGTACTCGGTGGGGGGAGGAAGAACGGAGCCGGCGATCACCCGCTCCAGCAGTCCCTCGAAGTCGCGCAGCTGCGGAACGGTGAAGGTCGGGCTCTCCGGCGTAAGGCAGGTCCCGGGCTGGATGGCGGTTGCCTCGAGCAGCGTCTCTATGCCGTCACGGAAGGTCCGGAAGCCGATGGTCCGCTCCACGACCCGGCCGCCCTGCGCCCCCGTCGCCTCGTACCTCAGCCCGGTACCCCCGGCGACCGGAACCGGCCGGGGCACCGAGGTGTCGACCTGATAGTCCTGCCCGCACCGTTCCTGCCGCTGCCGGCGATGGACCTGGTAGACGGTCTGCGTCCGGACCGCCAGGGTCGCCTGGATCTGGTCGCGGCTGGTAGTGGCCTCCTGCCCGATCGACGGAAGGTCCTCCAGCAGGATGTGGCCCGTCGCGGCGCCGTCGTGGGCGACGCAGAGTGCAACTGCGGCGGTCGGGCATCGGGAGATCTCCCAGCCGCCCCCCAGGTCGGCCGCCAGGTTCTCGTCGTTCCAGTCGACCCTTATGGGCGCGGGCTCGGAAGCAGGCTGGGACGGGGGCCGCCCGCTGCACGCGGTGGCCAGCACGCAGGCGAGGGCAAGAGCGGCGAGTCTCAATGAGGCCGGGGGCGGGGTGCGCAACACGGGACGCCACTTTAACCGGGTAAGGCGCGGGAAATTCCGGTGGGTTCGGTACCTATACTTGTTTGCCCAGGTCCCCAGCGCCTGGCCCGAAAAGGACATCCATGGACCGGAAAAGCTTCTCCGAGCTCCTGAAGGCTGAACCCATCCTCGGAGACGGCGGAACGGGTACCAGCCTCGTCGAGGGGGGAGTGAGGATTCCCTCGACCTTCGACGCTTTGAACCTCACCGCGCCCGACGCGGTGGTTGCCCTGCACCGCAGCTTCATCGATGCGGGGGCCCGGTTCATCGAGACGAACACCTTCGGCGCCAACCGCTACAAGCTGGCGGACTCGGCCGGCCGGGTGGCGGAGATCAACGCCGCCGGAGTGACCCTCGCACGACGCTCGGGTGCAGAGATCGTCGTGGGATCGGTCGGTCCGCTCGGGGTGCGGTTGGTGCCTTACGGCCGGGTGCGGGCCGACGAGGCGGCCGAAGCGTTCCGGGAGCAGATCTCGGCTCTGGCCGAAGCGGGGGCGGACGTGCTGTTCCTGGAGACGCAGACCGACGTCGACGAGGCTCAGCAGGCGGTGCTCGCCGCCCGCTCGGTGTGCGACCTACCCGTCATCGTCTCCTTCGCCTTCACCCGTGACGACCACACGCTGCTCGGCGAGACGCCGGAGACGGTTGCCCGCCGGATGAGCGAGCTGGACGTCGATGCTCTCGGCGTCAACTGCTCCGAGGGCCCGGCTCAGGTGCTGCGCCTTCTCCGGGTCATTCGGCGGGCACAACCGGATCTCGCTCTCGCCGCCATGCCTAATGCGGGGCAGCCCCACCGCCTGGGGGACCGGCTCCTCTACCAGGCGTCCCCGAAGTACATGGCCGACTACGCTGTCCGCTTCTTCGAGTCGGGAGTCTCGATCATCGGCGGCTGCTGCGGGACCGGCCCCGAGCACATTCGGGCGATGGGCCAGGCTCTTGCCGGCATCACGTCCCGGAGCGCTCCCGCTCCCATCCCGGATCACGAGCCGGTGGGGCGGGCGGCGCTCGGCCTGCGGGTCGAGCCGGCCCCCGCGGCCGTCCTCGGAGCCTTCGGCAACGCTCTCGGTGAGAAGAGCAAGGTCTACGTCGTAGAGATGGCGCCGCCGCGGTCGGCATCTGCTGCTCGTCTCGTCGCCGCCGCCGACACGCTGGCCAAAGCCGGTGTCACCGCGGTGAGCGTGGCCGACAGTCCGATGGCGCGTATGCGCATGAGCCCCTGGGCGGCGTGCCACCTCATCCAGCAGGAGGCCGACATCGCCACGGTGCTGCACTTCCCCACGCGCGGCCGCAACCTGCTGCGTATCCAGGGGGACCTGCTGGCTTCACACGCTCTTGGCATTAGGAACGTCTTCGTATGCATGGGCGACCCGACGTCGATCGGCGACTATCCCCAGGCCGCCGATCACGCAGACGTCACGCCCTCAGGCCTTATCGGCCTCATAAAGGGCAAGCTGAACATGGGGATCGACCGCACCGGCGCCTCGATCGGAGAGGCGACCGAGTTCGTGGTCGGGTGCTCGGTCAACCTGGACGCGCCCGACCTGGACCGGGAGACCAAGGTGCTGCGCCGGAAGATCACCGCGGGAGCCGACTTCGCCTACTCCCAGCCGCTGTTCTCACCGGCGCCGCTGGAGAGATTCCGCCTGCGCTACGAGGACCGGTACGGAGCTCTCGAGCTCCCCATCCTGGTCGGGCTGCTTCCCATCGTGTCCGCCCGCCACGCCGAGTTCCTCCACAACGAGGTGCCCGGGATAAACGTGCCCGAGGAGGTCCTTCACCGCATGGCGGCGGCACGGTCCGGCGCCGAGGAAGACGGCCTAGGTCTGGCCTTGGAGACCGGTCGCCAGCTTCACGACCTCTCCGCGGGCCTGTACCTCATCCCACCCTTCGGTCGCTACCACCTGGCAGCCGAGCTCATCGAGCAGTTCCGCTCCTTCGAGGAGCCGTCCGGAAGGGTGGAAAGCGCCGGTAGCGGCAAGTAGCCTCAGCCGCCTCCGGACGCCGCCGCGTCCTCGGCTGCCCCTTCTGCCTGGTGGGGATGGATCACGTCCCGGTCGCTCGGGTGCCAGACCGGGCTGTCAGTGGAGGTCTCGACGTTGAACCCCCAGTCGTAGGTCATGGAGCCGCCGATCGTGCCGCCGAGCGTGATGAGCAGCAGGATCAGCACATCCAGTGCTGCGAGGACGGTGGAGGGCTCGTCCGGTGCGTCCCCCAGGTAGCGGTAGGCCACGTTCGCCAGCACTATGCCGGTGGCCGTCAGCATGGTCAGGGCGTGGGCGTTGGCCATCCGGCGTATCTGGGTGCCGGCCTGAGTGTCGAACCAGTCGGCGTAACCGGTCACTATTGTCGCCACCGAGCTGATCACTCCCAGCAGAAGCACCGTTTCGCCGGCCCGGAACAGGTCATCCGACCACTCCTGGTTCCGGAACAGGAAGGACAGCAGCCCGAGGAGCGGGCCGATGAAGTAGGCGCCGATCGTGACGTCGGTCAGCGGCGGGTGGAGGGGCTTGCCGGAGAAGCCGCGCAGGCCCTTGAACTGCCTGCCCCGGATGTCGAGGGCCGGCCGGAACGAAAATCGTCTCATTGCCTGTTCTCCTTGCTCGGCGTTGGACCTTCTTCCAACCTCAACTCCACCTTCTCGAGATGCCGCACCGCGGGACCGTGGAGAACCTCACCGCCGAGCGAGAAGCGCGACCCGTGGCAAGGGCAGTCCCAGGTCCGGTCGCCCGAGTTGAACGCGATCTCGCACCCCTGGTGGCTGCACTCCCCGGAGACGGCGTGGACCCGGTTGTCCGGGTCGCGGTAGACGGCAACCTTGTGGTCCCGGACCTTGACGACCCGAGCCTCGCCGCTCGGCGGGAGGTCGGCCGGCGCCAGCGAGACCGGCAACACCCGGTTGCGGTCCAGCCGCTCGGCGATCTCCCACTGCCGCTTCACCAGCTTGCCGGCCGAGGCCTTCGGCTTCAGGCGGGTCGAGTCGAAGACCTGCGCCCAGGGGTTGGAGCGTCCGGTGATCCGGTCGGCGAGAATCCTCGCCGCCGCGGTCCCGTTCGTCAGCCCCCACTTCTTGAACCCGGTGGCGATCCACAGGCGGTCGTCGCCCGGCGTCAACCTTCCGACGTAGGGGACACCGTCCGAAGGGAGGTAGTCATGGGCAGACCAGAGAAACGCCGGCGCCCCTACGTCGAAATGCTCGCGAGCCCAGCTCTCCAGCGCGGCGTAGCGCTGCGCCGAGTCCTTGTCCCGGCCAACCTTGTGGCCCTCGCCGCCTACGACCAGGTAGGTCCGTCCTCCGTCCTCGTACGGCCGCAGCGACCGAGTGGGGGAGTCGGCGCTCAGGTACATCCCGGGCGGCGGCGTTTCGTTCGTGGGCATCGCCACTCCGTAGCTGTGGCTCGGGATGTTGCTGGTGAAGTATCCGAACGTGTCGTAGAAGGGAAGCTGCGTTGCCTCGACCACATGCTTCGCCCGGAGCTCGCCGCCGGAAGTCCGGACGACGGCGCCTTGGGCCTCGCGCGAGATGTCCAGGGCCGGTGTCTCCTCGAAGAGCCGCCCGCCCTCCGCGGCGAAGACCTCCGCCAGGCCAAGGCAGTACTTCCTCGGGTGGAACATCGCCTGATTGTCGAAGCGCACTGCGGCGGCCACCTGGAAAGGCAGACCGCACTCCGTGGTGAGCGAGGCGGGCAGGCCCAGGCGCTGCGCCAGCTTCGCCTCCTGCTCGACCTCGCCCACCTGCCCGCGATCGGTGGTGTAGGTGTAGGCCGGCATCCTCTCGAAGTCGCACTCGATGCCGTGGGACTCGATCAAGCCGGCGATGAGCTCGATTGCCGCCTCGTTGGCCTCCCCGTAGGTGCGGGCGGCATCCTCCCCGTGTTTGCCGGCAATCGAGACGTATGTGAGGCCGTGGAGGGAGGACAGCTTGGCGGTCGTATATCCGGTGGTCCCGGCCGCGATCCGATCTGCCTCCAACAGGGCGACGGAGAGCCCTTCCCGAAGCAGGAACAATGCGGTCGTGATCCCGGTGATGCCTCCACCGATAACCGCTGCGTCGAACTGCAGGCTGGCGGACAGTTGCGGATAGCTCGTAGACCCGCTGGTCGCCATCCACAGCGACGGTCCGGTATCGCGGAGGCTTCTCATGCTTGCCGTCCTCCTAAAACCCACAGCGACTTGTCTTAGATTCTAGACCCGAGTACCGTTTCCGGCAAGGTGATAAAGGAAATGAAAAAGGATGTAAGAGAGCCCGGCGATGCGGGAGGAGAGACAGGGGAGCGATGACCGAAGATTCGGAGCTCATCCTTTGAAGATCGCAGCCGAGCTGCTGGTCGAGCGCCTCGTCGAATGGGGCGTCGAGGTCATCTTCGGCCTGCCGGGCGACGGCATCAACGGCGTCATGGAGGCTCTGCGCCGCCACCGGGAGCGCATCCGATTCGTCCTCGTCCATCACGAGGAGTCCGCGGCTTTCATGGCCACCGGTTACGCCAAGACCACCGGACGCCTGGGGGTCTGCCTGGCGACATCGGGACCGGGCGGGATCCACCTGCTCAACGGGCTGTACGACGCCAAGCTCGACCACGCTCCCGTCCTTGCGATCACCGGCATGCAGTCGACGGCACAGCTGGGGACCGGCTACCACCAGGAGGTCCACCTCGAGCGCCTCCTCGACGACGTCAGCGAGTACAACGCCATGATCCAGGTGCCGGTCTCCGTGCCGAGCCTCGTGGACATCGCCGTCCGGACGGCAATCGCCCGCCGCGGCGTGTCTCACCTCACCTTTCCCGTCGACATCCAGACCGCCGACGCCGAGCTCGACCCATTCGGAGGTTCGACGCCGGTCGCCAGGATTCCGGACACCTCGGCCGGCTTCGAGCCGGGAAGGCTTGTGCCGGCTGCCGGAGACCTGCGGAGGGCGGCGGACCTCCTCAACCGGGGCCGGAGGGTCGTCATCCTCGCCGGTGTCGGCTCGCTGGGCGCCCGGGAGGAGGTCGGAGAGGTCTCGGACCTGCTGGCCGCCCCGATAGTGAAGACGCTGCCGGCCAAGGCGGCCGTTCCCGACGACCACCCCAACACGACCGGCGGGGTCGGCCTGCTGGGCACCCGACCGTCCCAGGAGGCGCTCGAGGAGGCGGACACCCTGTTGATGCTCGGGACCGACTTCCCCTACACCAAGTACCTGCCGGAGGAGGCGAAGGTGGTCCAGGTCGACATCGAGCCGCTCCGCATCGGCAACCGCATCCCCGTCGACGTGCCGCTGACCGGAGACGTCCGCTCCACCGTGAGGGCGCTGGTCCCATTGCTCGAACGAAAGACTGAGCGCGACTTCCTCGCCGAAGCACAGGACGGCATGCGGTCCTGGCGCGAGATGCTGGCGAAGCTGGAAACGCCGGACAGGCACCCGATCCAGCCCCAGTACCTCGCCCGTTGTATCGACCGGCACGCCGACTCGGACGCCATTCTGGCCGCCGATTCCGGCACCATCGCCTCCTGGGCGGCCAGGCACTTCGACATGAGAGGGGATCGCCGCTTTCTGCTGTGCTCCAATCTCGCGTCGATGGCCGCCGGTTTGCCGTACACCATCGCCGCCCAGGTGGCTTCCCCCGGCCGGCAGTGCATCACCCTTATCGGAGACGGCGGCTTCGCCATGCTCATGGCCGAGTTCCTCACCGCCGTCCGGTACGGGCTTCCGGTGAAGGTCTTCGTGGTCAACAACGGCGGGCTCGGGCAGATCCAGTGGGAGCAGATGGTCCTGGGCTATCCGGAGTTCGGCGTGCGCTGGGAGCGGCCCGCCCGGTTCGCGGCGTGGGCGGAGGCTTGCGGCGGACTGGGCCTCACCGTGGAGGACCCGGCCGAGCTGGACCATTCAGTAGCGGCGGCTCTTCACGATCCACGGCCGGCCCTGGTGGATGTGGTGGTCAACCCGAATGAGCCCCTGATGCCGCCCAAGGTCGAGTACGAGCAGGCGAAGCATTTCGCCGAGGCGTTCCTGAAGGGCCAGCCCAGAAGGGCCGCCATCGCCAGGAGCCTGTTCCGGGACAAACTGGACCAGCTGAAGCAGGACTAGGCCGGCGCACGCATGCCGATAACCAGGTCCATCACGTTGGTGCCGGTCAGGCCGGTCCTTAGAAGGGCTCCGGCCGACTCCAAGGCCGGGTAGGAGTCGTGCCCGGCCAGCGCGGAGGACGGGTCCCTGCCGGCGGCGATCACGGCGTCCCAAGTCGAGTTGTCGACCACCGCGCCTGCCGCGTCGGTCGGTCCGTCCCTTCCGTCGGTGCCTGCGGCCAGCAATCCGATGCCCGGGGCGCCGGCCAGCACCTCGGCCGCCGCCAGGGCGAGTTCCTGGCAACGCCCGCCCGTACCAGCGAGGCCGCCGGAAATCGTCACCACCGTCTCACCGCCCGCAACGAGGCAGGTTCCCGGTTCCATCTCGACCAGGCGCTGAGCGAGCCGGCGTCCAGTGATCGCCGCCTCACCGGTCAGCTGGCCGCCGTCGACCGGACGGAGGCCTCTGGCCGCGGCTGCCCGGGTGACCCCCTCCACGCTCTTTTTGTTGCTTGCCACCAGGTGCCACTCCGCTTCTCGGAGAGCCGGATGGTCCGGTTTAGGGGTCTCCCGGGCCGGATCGCTCTCGACTCGCCGCAGCAGGTCCCGGCACGCTTCAGGGATGCGGTGCCACAGCCCGCCTTCCTCGAGGATCCGCCGCACGTCGCCGGCGAAGGAGAGGTCGCCGGAGCATGGTCCGGAGCCCACTGCGGCGGGTTCGTCGCCCGGCACGTCGGATATGGCGAAAGTGCGAACCCGGGCGGGGTGCAACCCGACCGCGAGGCGGCCCGCCCCCCAGGAGCTGAACCGCTTGCGCACGGCGTTCATGTCGGCGATGCCCAGGCCGCTGGTCAGCAGGATGCGGTAGAGGGCGGCAAGCTCCTCCACCGTTACTCCATCCACCGGCGAGGCGGCGAGGCTGGTCGCCCCGCCGGAAAGCAGAACCCACACCTCGTCGTCGCGGCTGACCTTCCGGCGCAGTCCGTCCAGCGCTCGGGCGGCGGCAGCCGACCGGGTTCCGGGGATCGGATGGTCGCCGGCGAGCGTCTGCAGCCCGCCGGCTGGGAGAGGGCGGGTCTCGGGCCCGATCACCAGGCCGCCGGCAAACTGTCCTTGTGTCGCATCCAGGTGCGCCATGGCCGCTTCTGCCATCGCATGTGCCGCCTTGCCGGCCGCCACGACCCAGATCCGCCGGGCATTGGGGGCGGGCACGACGTCGTGGAGGCGAGCCTCCAGCGCCGGTCCGGGTGCCGCCGCCGCCACCCCGGCGTGGAAGAGCTCGACCAGGACCGGCCTCAAAGCCGCAGAACCGTGCATGTCACAATCGCCAGATGCCCTCTCGCCGCATGCTCCCCGCTTGCCTGAACGGCCCGACGAAGATACCGGAAGCCGGACGAAGAATCCGGTGTCAGTGAGCGGCCGGCCGCTGGTGGTCGTCACCCGGAAGCTGCCCGGTCCGGTCGAGGACGAGCTGATCCGGCGGTTCGACGCCCGGCTCAACCCCGACGACCGGCCATTGTCCGGCGAGCAGCTCGCGAGCTCGGTTCGCTCCGCCGACGGGCTGCTCGCCTCGGTCACCGACCGGCTGACCGACGAGGTCCTTTCCTCCGAGCCGCGCCGCCTGCGCATCGTTGCCAACTTCGCAGTCGGCTACGACAACGTGGACGTCGAGGCGGCCCGGCGCCGCGGGATCGTGGTCACGAACACGCCGGGCGTTCTGACCGACTCGACCGCCGACCTGGCGATGACCCTTCTTCTCTCGGTTGCCCGGCGAACGGGGGAGGGGGAGCGCCACATTCGCACCGGCTCATGGACCGGGTGGCGCCCCACCCATCTGCTGGGCACCGAGGTGTCCGGGAAGACCCTGGGAATCGTCGGACTCGGGCGAATCGGAACCGCGGTCGCGCGGAGGGCACACCTGGGCTTCGGCATGCGCATCCTCTACCACTCCCGCCACGCCGTGCGTCCCGAGGTCGCCGCCGAGCTGGGTGCCCGGAGGCGCTCACTCGACGAGCTTCTCGCCCAAAGCGACTTCGTCTCCCTCCACTGCCCGTCGACGCCGGAGACCCGCCACCTGCTGAACGCCCGCACGCTGGCGCTGATGAAGCCGGGCGCTTTCCTGGTCAACACCGCTCGTGGCGACGTGGTCGACGAAGCCGCGCTGGTACGGGCGCTCGGCTCCGGTGTGCCGGCCGGTGCGGGGCTCGACGTCTACGAGCGAGAACCCGAGGTCACAGCGGAGCTGCTGGCCATGGAGAACGTCGTGCTCCTTCCCCACCTCGGCAGCGCCACCCGCGAGACCCGCGTCGCGATGGGCATGCGCGCGGTGGCCAACCTCGACGCCTTCTTCGGCGGGGACCCGCCTCCGGACCGGGTGGTCTGACCGGCCCCACAGCGCAATTCCGGACGCCCGTCGATAGATTGGGGGTGTAACGCCGGCAACGTCGGACGACTCGTCCGGAAAGGGTTGTGACGCCGAGCATGCGCAAGCTGGCCCCGCCGCCCGCCTTGTTCACCGGGCGGGCGCGCGGCACAGCGCGAGCGTTCTATCTCATAAACGGCTGCTACACGCTTTCCGCGTCGGTGATCTGGGGGGTGAACACCCTGTTCCTGCTCGACGCGGGCCTCGATATCTTCGGTGCCTTTCTGGCCAACGCCTTCTTCACCGGGGCGATGGTTCTGTTCGAGGTCCCCACCGGCGTGCTGGCCGACACGAAAGGCCGGCGTCTCTCCTTTCTGTGGAGCGTGGTGATCCTGCTTGCTTCGACGGTCTGGTACGTCCTCATTGCCCAGACCGGCGGTAGCCTCACCGCCTTCTGCTTGGCGTCCGTGGCCATGGGGCTCGGCTTCACCCTGTACTCGGGCGCCGTGGAGGCGTGGGTGGTCGATGCGCTCCGTGCAGACGGCTTCGACGGTCCGCTGGACGGCCTGTTCGCCCGTTCCGCCATCGTGACCGGAATCGCGATGCTCGTCGGAACGGTGGGGGGCGGCTTCCTCGGGACCGCCGACCTGTCGATCCCGTACATCGTCCGCTGCGCCCTGCTGGCAGCCACCTTCGTCATCTCCTTCCTCGCCATGCACGACCGCGGCTTCGCTCCCCGCCCGGTGACGCTGGACCACCTGGCCGGCGAGATGCGGCGAGTAGGCCGGACCGGGGTCACCTGGGGCTGGCGGGAGCCGAGGATCCGGCTGCTGGTGTGGGCCTCCTTCGTCCAGGCAGGCTTCCTCATGTGGGGCTGGTACGCCTGGCAGCCGTACTTCCTGGAGCTGCTCGACAGCGAGGCGGTCTGGGTCGCCGGTGCGATCGCGGCCGCCAGCTCGCTGGCCCTCACTGGCGGCAACAGCCTGGTACCGGTCTTCAGCCGGATGTGCTCGCGGCGGAGCACCGTGCTGATATGGGCGAGCGCCGTCTCGTCGGCCGCTCTCGTGGCCGTCGGCCTGGTCGACGGGTTCCCGGCGGCGCTGGCCAGCCTTCTGATCGCGATGGTCGCGGTCGGGGTGCTCGAGCCGGTGAAGCAGGCGTACCTTCACCAGATCGTCCCGAGCGAGCACCGGGCGACAGTCGTCTCGTTCAACTCGATGTTCGGCAACGGCGGAGGGATCGTCGGCCAGACCGGGCTCGGCGCACTGGCTCGCAGCTCCGGCATCCCGGAGGGCTACGTCGTCGGAGGCGCGGCAACCTTCGTCGCCGTCCCGATCTTCCTCCGGATGCGCCGGATCGGCGGCGTGTACGACCTGGGCTGCGAGCCGCCCGCGCCTCCCCCGGCTACCGCTGCGCAGGGCCTCCCCGAGATTTGCACCGTCGACACCGGCGCCGGCATTCCGGCCGTCGTGGGAGCGCAGACCGGCGGGCCCTGGGTAGACCAGCCCGACTCCGGCAGCGCGGCGCCTCAACTCTGACCGATAAGCGGTCCGGCCACCTCCTCGACCCGCCGGCGGTGGTCCGGCGTCTCGAACCGGTGCAGAGGCTCCGACTCGAGCAGGTGCTCGGTCACCGCGCCGCCGAGACGCAGGTAGAGGGCCGGATGGATGTCTCCCGAGGCGTCGGTCTCCACCGCGACTGCGATGGCATCCGGACCGGGGGCGTCGACGAACCAGGCGAGGGGCTGGATCCCGGCATCCACCAGACCGCGATCCGTCGTCTCGACCACCGAAGCCAGGTAGGACCGCTGGTTCCAAAGCTCGGGCGCCCGGGTGGCCTCGGCCAGAAGGTGGGAGACCAACGAGTCGGGGGCCACCGGCCGCTCCCGCCGGGGGATACCGAAGTGGCTGGTTGCGATGTGCTCCGCCATGACCCGAGCGTTGTAGCGGTATCCCTGCACGGCGGCGGAGTTGGAGGGAATTCCGTACTTGTTGAGGCCTGGCGCCGCCTGGGTCACCGATCCGGCGAAGTAGAGACCCGGCACCGAGACGCTTCCCCAGAGGGAGCTCATCGCGGGCAGCCGGCCCTCGCTGAACACGGCGACGCCGAGCTTGGGCAGGTCGAGCAGAGGCGTCTTGAAACCGGTGGCCGCAATGGCCTCGTCCACCTCAAGGACCATCTCGCCGGGGCGCGTCGTCCCGGCAGCGGTGATCCGGTACCCCGAAGAGATCCGCTCCACCCGGCTGATCGCGGCGTCCAGCAGGACGTTCCCCCCACCGAACACTGCGTCCTCGTAAGGCTGCAGGTACCTGGCTCGGGCCCCCACGGCGGCATGCTCGACGACCGAGATTCGGGCCGGCCGGGGCGATCCGAGGATTATCCGCCGGGCGACGGGCAGGAGCGCGTCGGCCAGCTCGAATCCGGAGTTGCGCTTGCCGACGATGAACACGGTCTTGTCGCGGTACTCGGCCAGCGGCTTGGTATCGCAGTAGTGCGGCACCTGCTCCAGTCCCGGCGTGGCCGGCTTCCACGGGGTGGTGGTGCCGATCGCCATGACCAGCACCCGGCAGGTGTATTCGCCGTCACTGGTGCCGACGGTGAAGCCGTTGTCGCTTGCGTCGGTCGATTCCCAGCGGCAGCCGTACCTCACCTCCACGCCGCCCCGGCGGCTGAACTCCACCAGGCCGGCCTCCATCTCTGACCGGGCGGGGAAGTACGACGACCCGTCCATAAACTGCCGGACCAGGCTGGAGTGCTCCGGCTCGGCCCCGAGCAGGCTGTTCCAGTCGTACCACTCGTACGCCCGGGTGCCTGGCTCGGCCGGCGCGTACGGCTTGGTCCAGGAGATGAGCCGCTGGAACAGCGGGTAGCGCCGGAACATTCCACCGGGTGCGTCGTCGGCAGACAGGACGGCGTGCCGGACGCCCAGCCGGGACAGCGAGTAGCTGGTCTGCAGCCCTCCGGGGCCGCTTCCGACGACGATGCAGGGGTAGTCGCCGGGTGGGAAGGGCCTCAGCTCTGCCACTGCATGGTGTGCTTGAGCCGGAGGGCTTCTGCCTGCAGAAGGCGGTACATCACCTTGGGATACGTCTCGAGAAACCCTTGCGTGGCGGGTCCGGCAAGGGTCAGGCAGTGAAGCGGGCCGAGAGCGACGATGTCCGCCGTCGGCGGCTCCCCTAGGAGGATGGAGATCTCACCGAAGAAGTCGCCCCTTCCGAGCTTCACGATGTCCTTACCGTTGATTCTGACCATGGCCTCACCGGCGGCGATCAGGTGGAATGCCGTGCCGGAGAAACCCTGGCGCAGAACCCGCTGGCCCTCGGCGAACCATGCTTCGGAGAAGGTGTGGGCGGCTGCCTCCAGCTCGGGGTGGGAGAGATCGGAGAAGAGCGACAAGCTGCCCAGCATCTCGGCGAGACTGCGCTGCGATTCCAATGGACCCCTCCTGCTCGTGCGAAGAGTGTAAAGCTGCGATGGCCGAAGAGACGCTTCCGATGGCTCCACGCCTCATCCGGGGACGCGCTAAGAGCCCTCGTCGCTCCAGATGAGCGGGTAAGCGGCATGCATCCCCGGAAATCCCTTCAGCTCCAACTGCGTCGCCGCTCGGAACCGGAACTCCGGTGATCCCTGGACCAGCGCGCGCGTGAGCTCGGAGACCAGGATCTCACCGCCCGCGGCCCGATCTGCGATCCGAGACGCGTAGTTGACGTGACGGCCGAATATGTCGCCGCTTTCCTTCACCACCTCGCCGGTATGGGCGCCGATGCGAATCCGGAGCGATGGACCGTCAGGGCTTGCGGATTTGTGCTCGTCGAACCTGCGCTGGGTCGAGATGGCGGCGGCCAGCGCCTGCCGGGCGCTCGGGAAGGCGAGCATGAACCCGTCGCCCCGTGACTTCACGACCGTGCCCCCCGTTTTGGCGACCTCGGCTCGGACGATGGCATCGTGCATGCGTAGCAATTCCAGCCACCGCTTGTCGCCGAGCTGCTCGTTCAAGGAAGTGGAGCTTTCGATGTCGGTGAACAGGATCGTCACCGTTCCGTCTGACGCGGCAGGCGGCGCTACCTCAAGCTCCCGGCTCGGAGCCTCGGATGCGATCGGCCGGAACGCCCCCGAAGGTCCACTCGCGGCGGAAGCCAACATCTGCTCCGCCGCGTGGAGGAGATCCGGGTACGAAGCGTTCAAGGCAGTTGCCCTTACTTCCTCCAGAAGCGTACGGTGCTCCCGCTCGTCGCCCGCTTCACCTCGCGCGGCGAACAGCTGCGCCTGCGCAAGCCGGGTCCGGGCCGCGAGGTAGTCGAAGCCGGCGGCCTGGTGCAGCTGAAAAGCGGCCTCCAGGTGGTAGCGGGCGTCGCCGTACCGCTCAAGGACCGTCGCAAGCACGCCCAGGTGGTGGTGGCCGCAGCCGTTGGTTGAGAAAAGGTACCCAGGGACGGACAAGCGGTTGCTGTAGGGGATTGCCATGTCGTAGAGAATTCCGGCGGTCGATGCGTCACCCAGTTGCTGGCACGCCCCGGCGAGGACTCCTAGGTTCCACAAGACACCGAAGTCGAGGCTGACGGAGGAAAAGTTGTCGCTGACCGCTTCACGCACCATCCGGCGGGCGTCGGCGTGCTGACCCGAGGCGACGGCTGCTGCGATCTTGGGCCCCCACAGCCAGCGGAACGAAGCCGGGTCGCTCAGCTCCTCCATCAGCGGCTTCAGCCGTTCCGGGGACCGAAGCGCGGCCGCGACACTGACAATGGCGGGGATCGAAAAGCGCAAGGCGTTAGGGTCGCCGGCCTTCTGTCCTTCTGCGACTCCCCGGTCGACTAGCTCGGCCGCCTCCTCCAAGCGACCTTCGGCAAAGCTCCAGGTCGACTCGAAGATCGGGCTGAACCATCTGTACAACGGCAAGCGCGCCTCGTCGGCGAGCCGGCGGTACTCCTCGACGTCGCGACGAGCCTCGATAAGCCGGTTCGTGAAGAAGAGCATGATCATCCTCAGGCGCAGGCCAAGGAGCCGGCGCTCGATGTCCCCAGTCGCTTTCGCCGTCTCCACCAGCTCGGTGGCCAGCCGGATCTGCGCCATGGTTTCCCCACCCTCACCAAGCGCGATGATCCGGGCGTACAGCGCCTGCGTGGTCGCGACGGGATTGCCCACTCTGCGAGCCATGGCGAGCGCCTCACGGGTGAGCTCCTCCTCCTTGTGCTTGGTGGGCGGATCGAATCGGTAGGCCTCCCCGAGCCGGGCGAGCATCCGCACCCGCAGGGCCGAGTCCTGGCCGGCGGTGGCAGCCAGAGCTTCCTCGAGCACCTCGACCAGCTCCTGGCTCACCGAGCCGACGCCCGTCAGAACGTCGCCGATGCCGAGCGCAGCCTTTGCCTGCAGTTCCGGGAGGTTCGCCTCCCGCGCCAGGCGGAACGCGGAACGGAAGGTCCGGTGGGCAGCTGCGATCTCGGCCGAGCTGACCTGCGCGTGGCCCATAGCGAGCAGCAGCTCCACTCGTTCTTGCTCACGGCCACCTTCGGCCAAGTCGAGTACCTGCAGCGCTCGGTCGAAATGGGACACCGCCTCCTCGAACGCCAGCAGCTTCATTGCCTGTTCTCCGCTTCGCCGGGCGTAGAGGATCGCTTTGTCGACCTCACCCAGCGCCGAAGCCTCGAAGTAGTGATGCGCCAGCTCGGGGAGGGCCCGGTCCGCATCGTCGCCGAGTAGCCGTTCCAGTGCTCCCCCGGCCGCTTTGTGGAGGCGCAAGCGTTTTGCGGTCGACAGCTCCTCGTAGAGAGTCTCCCGGATGAGCGCGTGAGCAAAGCGCCAGCCGCTCGGGGTCGGCGTGATGACCCGGGCAGCCGCGGCCTCGTCGAGAACCTCGAGCACCTCCTCAGCCGGTTTGCCCGTCAGGAGCTCCAGAGCTGGCAGTCCGAAGTCGCGGCCCAGCACAGACGCAAAGGTAAGGACGAGGTTGCATTCGGCGGAGAGGGTGTCCAAGCGGCGACCGATCACCTCCTTCACGCCCTGGGGTATCGTCAACCTCCACGACGAGGCGGCGCTGCCGTCGAGCCGGCCCTCCGAGGCGAGTAGCCTGACCGTTTCGATCAGGAAGAACGGGTTGCCCTCGGTCTCGGCTCGGAGAGCCTCGACCAGCACATCCGAGGGTTCTGTTCCGGAGGTTAGCTTGAGATACCGGGCGACGTCGGCCTTCTCGAGGCCGCGCAGGAGGATCCGGCGGGTCCTGGGCTCCCGAACGATCGTGGCCAGCGATTGCGCCAGAGGGTGCTGGCGGCCGAGCTCGATGTCCCGGTAGGTGCAGACAACGAGAATCGAGGCATCCCTCACGTGGCGGCACAGGAACTCCAAGAGCAGCAGCGTCGGCTTGTCCGCCCAGTGCAGGTCGTCGAGGAAGACCACCAGCGGCCGGCTGCGGGCGGCGTTCCGTAGGAACGTGGTGACCGAGTCGAAAAGCTGAAAGCGTGAGGACTCGAGGTCCGACCCAGCCGGGGGCGCCACTTCCGGGAGAACATCCCGGACTTGGGGCACGATTGCCGCGATGTAGCCGGCTCCGGAGCCCATCTCGGAGGCAACCGCGGCGGCCGCCCGATCGTGGACGGAAGAACGGATCACCTGGATCCACGGCCAGTACGCCGGAGCGCCCTCCCCTTCGTAGCACCGGCCGGTAAGTACTTGGGCGCCCTTCATGCGGGCGTAGGTTAGTAGCTCCTCGGCCAGTCGAGTCTTCCCGATCCCGGGCTCGCCGACCAGCAGCGCCACGCCGCCCGAGCCGCTGCGCGCTGCGTCGTACAGAAGTCTCAATTCCCGGCTTTCCGTCTCCCGGCCGACGAAGACGCCGGCGGCCAGGCGGTCGAGCGGGTTGTCCTCCGGCCGTTGGACCTCCGCCACGCCGGTGTCGTCGAGCGATATGACGGCCAGCCGCTCCAGCACGTCCGAAGCGGATTGCGGGCGGTCGTCCGGGGACTTGGCGAGCAGGTCCAAGATCAGCTTCTCCAAAGCGGCCGGCAACTGTGGGTTGTGCCATGACGGCGCGACCGGGGCGGTGTTTATCTGCTGTGAGATAACCGCGATCGCATCGTCCCCCGCGAACGGCGGCTTGCCCGTGGAGGCTTCGTAGAGCAGGGCGCCGAGCGAGTAGAGGTCGCTGCGGGCGTCGACCTTGCTGCCGGTCGCCTGCTCAGGCGCCATGTAGGCGACGGTGCCGAGCATCATCCCCTCGCTCGTGAGCTTATTGCCCAACGCCCCCGTCGCGAGCCCGAAGTCGCCAAGCTTGGCGGTGCCGTTGTGGGAAAGCCACACATTCGCCGGCTTGATGTCGCGGTGGACTATGCCCTGCTCATGCACATACCTGAGGGCCTCGGCTACGTTGCGGGCTACGCTTAGCACCCGATCCAGGGGCAGCGGACCGTTCGCTTGAGCGAGCTGCTCGTCGATCGACCCGCCGGGCATGAGCTCGGCAACGAGGAAGATCAGATCCGGCTCCTCACCGGCATCGAAGATGCTGACGATATTCGGGTGGTCGCCGAGGCGCGCCATCGCCTTCGCCTCCCGGCGAACGCGCTCGATGGAGGCGTCGTCGAGGCCGCTGGTGCGGATCACCGATAGTGCGACCTCACGGTCCAGCCGGGTATCGGTCGCCCGAAAGACTCGCTTGCGCCCTCCCCGCCCGAGGAAAGCCGTCGCAATGTAACGGTCTCCGGCGACACGGGGCAGCTCCGGCTCGGGAGGCGCCGCCGCAGGCGCCTCCAGGGGAGTGCCGCACGAATGACAGAAGGCGGCGCCTGGGCGGTTGTGCTTGCCGCAGGCCGGGCAGTTCATCGGGTTGGACCGGCAGGATGAAGCATAGTGACGGGTTCGTACGACTCAGAGGCTAATCATGGCACTGGGAGCCCCTTCTAGGACCCCGTCATTTTCGCGCACCGGTCGGGGCGCGCCTGTGACCCGGCGGGGCCGGGATCACAGAGCGGTTGGATGGTCTAGGCCAGGGTGGATGCGTACTCCTCCAGGCGGTCCCAAGTCTCGGCTGCACCGTCGGCCATTCCGGTGGCGGCGGCGCCGTCACGGGCCTCGATAGACGGGTAGACAGACGTCACGGTCACCAGGGTCTTTCCGTCCTGCTCGGTAAAGACGATCGTCTCGACTGCCTCATCGGCGTTGAACGGCTCGACGTCGTAGATGAAGGTCCAGGTGATCCGCTCCGGCTCGACGATCTCCCGGAACTCTCCCTTGAACGGGGCGTCGTTGCCGTCGCTGTCCCTGAGCACGATGTTCCACTTGCCTCCTTCGCTGAAATCCACGTCGCAGCTCTTGAAAGAGGTGCTGCGGGGACCCCACCAGTGCGACATGTGCTCGCAGCTGGTGTGCGCCTTGAAAACCAGCTCCCGGGCTGCCTCGAAGGTCCGGGTCATCACGATCTCGGGCCGGCCCTCGGGTAGTTCGACGTTGAGCTTCCCAACGGTTGCGTTCACTTGCTCTCTCCTTCCGTTTCTGTCTTTCGCTTCAGGTCTTCCAGGTAGTCCTCGAGGCGTTCGTAGCTCTCCTCCCAGAAGCGGCGGTAGTCCCCAACCCAGTCCGCCACCCGCTTCAGCGGCTCGGGCCTCAACCGGCAGTACCGCCACTGCGCCTGGCTGCTCCTGGTGATCAGTCCCGCCCGCTCCAGCACCTTCAGGTGCTTCGAGACGGCCGGAAGGCTCATCTGGAACGGCTCGGCCAGCTCGGTAACCCCCGCCTCCCCCTGCGCCAGCCTGGCCAGGATCGCCCGGCGGGTCGGGTCGGCGAGGGCCGCGAAGGCTCGGTCCAGGAACTCCTCCTCTGCGTCGGTCACCACGTTTCCCCGTCTGTTAAACCGTACGGTTAATTAACTAGAGAGTAAAGTAGCTGCCGAGCTTATGTCAAGCGCGATTCCAAAATCTCTCCCTAGACTCGTCGTCGGCGGCTTTGATTTAGGCAGTGCTCGGTGTTGGCAGGGCGTGACACCGGGATCGGATGTCCGAGCGAATATGGGGCGGAGCATCGTGGCGCCCGCGATTCGGGTTTGCGGTGGGCCCCCGGGGTCTCGAACCCCGCACGCTCGGATTAAAAGTCCGATGCTCTACCCGATGAGCTAGAGGCCCCGGCTTCCGGCAGCCGATGGCGGCGAACCGGACGGTGGCGAGCGGGTCAGCGCACTCGCCGCTTCCCTAGTGTACGCGGCGACTCCGGCGGCGGCCGAAGCGGTTGCGCCGGGAGGGTTCCAAACCCGGCCGGCGCCGGCGGCCGGACGCTAGCCCTCTTCGCCCTCCGTCTCGCCACCCTCGGAGACGGATCTTGAGGTTCGTCGGGCTCCGCGTGGGGACTTCGCATGAGGCTCTCCTTAGGGCTCGGGTGGCGAAGCGCTCGAATGCCAGTTCAGGCTCCTGGCCGGATCAATGCGCCCCGGCCCAGCCTCCTGGGGTGTTGGGGCCCCTGACGGCGTTGGTAGGATGTGCCTGTGACGGACTACATGTTGGGCCGGCAATTGCCGCCGAGCCTCCCGGGAGTTCCATCCTTCTGGAAGCTCAAGGAGGAGGAGCTGATCCAGCACGCGCTTTCGCCTCGGAACGATCAGCCGGTGTGCGGCTACGAAGGTGAGATCCGGGTCAGCGACGAACGGTGGTACGACTCGAAGTCCAAGAACAAGTGCCCGGTGTGCCAGGTCAGGACCGGAGACGAACCTGGCTGAAGATGGGGTCGTAGAGAGGCGCACGCCTGCTCAATACTGCCCAGGGACGGCGTAACCGCTTCGCCGAGATTCGCACCGCTGCTGGAACGGGCCGGCGGTTAGCCTGCCTCCCAGCGCAGCGGCCACGAGACAAAACCGTGGTCCTCTTCGTGCCAGGAAAACTCGGTCTGTGGCGACAGGTCGCATCCGCAGTATCCGCAGTACGACGATGCCGCGGCAGCCGGCATCTCGCACGAAGGGCACCTGGTCAGGTTGCTGCTTGGGGAAGGTTTCTCGACGCGTGATGTCAGGTTCAAAAGATCACCTCACAACCCGAAAGCTTCGATGCATACGGGGTTCGAACACCGCATCGGGCGCCCGCGGGGGACAGCGCCCGGAAAAGATTGTTCGGGCTCTAAGGAACCGGCTCGACCGGAGGCCACACCGGCTGCCCGGGAAGGATGTCCATGGGATCCCTTCCCCTCCGGAACAGTCGCGCGGCCTCGCCCAGCAGCTGAACGGACGAGTCCTCGACCCGTAGGAAACCGCCCTCCCACAGTCCGATCACCGGCGTGTCGTTCTCCTCGTGGAACTCGGCCAGGCGTTCGTCGCGTGTCTCGCCGAAGTGCTCGGTCATCGTTTCGCCCCTCTGCACGAACGTGCGGCCCCAGTAGTAGTGGGCGTTGATCTGGAAGGGGACCAGATCCAGGGCGTCGAAGGTCGGTGGCCGCACGATCGGCATGTCGTTCGTCGTCTGAATGGTCGGGCAGGCAACGTTGCTGCCGGCACTCACACCCATGTACGGCATGCCGTCTCGAACCCGCTCGCGGATGACGTTCAGAAGGTTCGCGCGGTACATCTCGTTCAGCAGGCGGAAGGTGTTGCCGCCCCCGACGTAGATTGCCTGCGCCTCCTCGACCGCCCGGACCGGGTCCGGCGCCTGGTGGATCCCGGAAAGCCGGATGCCTGCGTCCAGGCCCCTGGCGGTCATGGCCTCCAGGTAGC
>DATAAN010000049.1:0-32733 GCA_036260105.1 Actinomycetota bacterium | reverse complement strand
GGAGGGAATGAGCGCCTCCTCGATGCTGCCGGACGAGGCGTACCAGGTGGCGAATGTCGCTGCCGCCACCAGGAGGACCGCCGGGACGAAGATCCCCGCCACCTTGTCGGCCAGCCGCTGCACGGGCGCCTTCGACCCCTGCGCCTGCTTCACCAGCTCGACGATCTGCGCCAGAGCGGTGCCCTGACCCACCCGGCTGGCGACCATGGCCAGGCGACCCTGCTGGTTCAAAGTTCCGCCGAATACCTCGTCGCCCGGCCCTTTGTCGACCGGGACCGGCTCGCCCGTGAGCATGGATTCGTCGACCGCCGAGCCGCCCGTGACGACGGTGCCGTCGACCGGGATCTTCTCCCCCGGCCTGACGATCAGCGTGTCGCCCGGCATCACCCGTTCAACCGGAACTGTGACTTCCCGGCCGTCGACCACGCGGGTCGCATGCTTGGCGCCGAGCTCCACCAGGCGCGCCACCGCCGTGGAGGTCCTGCCGATGGCACGGGCCTCGAAGTACTTGCCGAGCAGGAGAAGCGTGATGATCGCCGCCGAAGTCTCGAAGTAGTAAGCGTGGCCGCCGGTAGCAAGCGCCCAGCTGCTGTACCCGTAGGCGCTGAGGCTCCCGACGGCGATGAGGGTGTCCATGTTCGTCTGCAGGTGGCGGAGCCGTCCGGCTGCCGATCGCAGGAACTGCCAGCCACCCCAGAACTGCACCGGCGTCGACAGCGCAAGCCCCAGCCATCCCATGCGGGTGTGGCTGAGGTTCAGCGCTGCACCAAGTGAAGGCACGAAGTGGAGGAGCACCAGGGGTACGGTGAGGAAAGCGGAGAGCGTCAGGCGCCTCAACACCTGCCGCGCGTGGCCCTCGTCGTCACGGCCCCAGGAGTCCGAATCGGTAGCCGGCTTGAGACCGTAGCCGGCTCGCTCCACGGCAGCTACGAGGTCCGGCTCCGGCACGGCTGACTCAACCGTCACCACGGCCTGTCCGCCGGCGTAGTTGACGAACGCGCTTTCCACGCCCGGCACCTTGCTGAGTGCTTTCTGAACCCGGTTGGCGCACGAGGCGCAGGTCATGCCGGAGACGTCGAAGGTCAGGTTCTGTTCGGTGGAACCTGACCTTCCGGCGGCCGGTGGAGCCTCGACCTGTGCCTGGGGATCCTTTACTGCGATGGCTTCTCCCCGATCTGAATAACCTGCTGGCCGGCCTGCGGACCGACGCCGTAACCCTCGCCTTCGATCGCTGACACGATGCTGGGAAGGTCGACAGCGGACTCGTCGTAGTTGACCGTCACGTCCTTACGACCCAAGTCCACCTTTACCGACTCGACGCCCGCCAGCGACCCTACCGCGCCCTCAATGGCGTTGACGCAGTGGTGGCAGCTGACCTCCGGAACCTCTAGAACCTTCTCGACCATGGACTCCTCCTCGCGGTTGCAGATTCAGTTTCGCATACCCCCCCGGGGTATGCCAACACCGTACGTCCGGACGAAACGTCGCCGGCAGCGTATCTAGGTTGCAGGCGAGACGGGCACGGAACCCGGCGCGCCGGGAGCGCCTGGAGGGCTGTTGGTGCCGGGCCTGCCGGCCGGACCCGGTGGAGGCGGCGGCGAGGGCGGAGGCGAAAAGGCGGCGCCGGGAGCCCCGAAGACTGCCGGCGGGGCCGGAGGCCGAGCCGGTGGGGCAGGAGGAGGCCCCGGATTCGCTGCGGGGGGGCCGGGTACCGGGTCCACCGGCTCCGGCACCTCTATCGGCTGGAACTGCTGCGGGAGGGGCTGCGGGGAATTGAAGATCTCGGTGGGGAACACCAGCGGATACTCGGGCGGCTCGGTCGCCTCGGCATCCGTCTCCGCTCCCCCTCGAGAGCCGCCGGCTCCACAGGCCCCGGTAGGAACCATCAGCAGCGCAAATATTGCCGCAATCGCCACCCTGCGACGTCCAGACACCGGCGGGGGGGAAACCCCGTGCATGCCCGCCGTCGGCGCCGGCGAAGGTCTATTCGAGCGCTTCAAGCCGCTCGCACCGCCAGCGTCATCCATGGCCCCGCCCATAGTAGTCCACCTCTGCGTCGCTCCCGGGGATGCCCTGGGTGCCGAATGGACACCACTCCCGACCGCCGCGCGGCGGGGACGCTTCAGGAGCGGGCGAATCCAGCGAGCATCGCCACCTTCTCCCGGTAGTTGCGGGCACCGGCCGCCACAATGGCTTGCGCCGCTCCCAGACCGGCCAGGCGGTGGAGCTCCTCAACAGAGACTTTGAGGCCGGCCCACGACAGCTCCACCGGCCGGTCCCCCGACAGCTCCCGCGCCCTGTCCACCCGGCGGGCGAAGCCGTCCACCGTTCCCCAATAATTCCATCCGGCCGCCTCCGGGATGAGGTCCATGACGTGGCGGCTCCCCCCGCCGACCCAAACGGGAACACCGGGCAGCTCCGCCCGGAACAGCTCCAGATGGCGCCGAAGCTCGGCTGCCCGTTCGTCCGCCGGAGGGTAGGGCAAGCCGAACGCCCGCTGCTCGGCGCGGGTCGTGGAGTCACCGATTCCCAGGCCGAGCACGAAGCGGCCCGGAGCGACCAGGGCCACCGACTGAGCCATGCTGAGCAGAACGCGACGGTTTCGCACGGTCGTCCGAAGCACCAGCGTCCCAACGGTGATCCGGCTCGTGGATGCCGCCACGGCGGCGAGGGAGGTCCAGGCCTCGAGCACCGGCCGATCGCGCCTCGGGACGCCCCAGAGGTTGTCGGAGACCCAGACCGAGTCCAGACCGGCCTCCTCCGCCAGACGGGCGGCGCCCAGCAGATCGGCGGCGCCGGCGTCGAACTGGGGAAGGACGATGCCGGTCTTCACGCCTCAGGTGGTGACCAGAAGGTCCAGCACGAACTGCGCGGCCAGGGCGGTCAGTGAGGCGATGTAGAGCAGGCCGGTCGCCGACTGGGTCGAGCGGTCACGGACTGTCGCCCGCACCATACCCATCAGCCCCGCCGTGGTGGCCAGCAGGAACAGCCAGGTCCACCAGTAGGAGGACGTGGCGTAGGTCATGATGCCCGCCGGGATCGATCCCTCCAGCAGCCGGCTCCGAGTGACGAACCCGCCGAGCGCCGAGACGGCCAGGAGACCGAAGATGACTTTGGTCTGCTCCTTCAGCGGGTCGATGGGCAGGCGGGCCTGATTGAGGTACCAGTGGCCGAGCACCATGCCGTGCGTCACCCCGCCCAGGACCAGAGCACCCAGCAGCGCGTGGACGGCACCGAGGCCGCAGCCCTCCTCGCACGCCTGCCATCCGGCGGCACCGAGCAGCCATAGCGACAGAACGGTACCGGCCCCCCCGGTCAGCCACTCGACAAGCGGCCGCCGGGAGTACACGGCAAGGAGGTACAGCAGGTAGGCGGCGGCCGTCGCAAACCCCAGGGGCTCGAGGTTTCCCGGCAGAACGAATGCGAGGGCCAGCATCAGGGGCCACAGCACCCAGGTGGTCGAGCGGTAGTAGCCGCGGCTGACGATCTTGTAGCGCAGGCTGGCCAGCCACATAAAGACGAAGATGCCGCCGAGGAGCTGCAGGGACGTGAGACTGAAAGCCCCCCTGGGGCCGTTCACGCTAACACTCGCCTAACGCCGTTTGCGGCTGGGCAAGCTAGTGCGGCTCGTTCGGGTAAAGCGTGCGGAGAAGCTGCGGAGGGACGAACTCGATTGCGGTGCTGACGATGGAGCGGATTGTGTCGAGCACTGCCTGGTCGCCTTGCCAGTAGTCGTCCAGCACCTTCTGCGGCACATGGTTGAGCACCGAGTCCAGAGCGACGCAGAGCATGATCAGGTCGTCCAGCCTTCCGATGCCCGGGAGCCAGTCCGGGATTAGGTCGACCGGCATGACGAGGTACGCGGCCACTCCGGCGAAGATCAGCTTGTTGCGCCGGGGGACCCGTGTGTCGGTCGCCAGTCCCCGAGCCAGCCGCCCGATGTTCTGGAGGTCCCGGCCGATCCGGCCCATCCCGTTCTGAAGGTTCGAGTTCTTGACTATCTCAACCACCATGTCGAGTCTCCGATCCCTCGATCCGGTTCCCCGACTCGAGTGACAGCTGTGCGGCTCCAACCACTCCGGCGTCGTTTCCTAGGCTAGCCGATACCACTCTCGGCGGCGCCACCTGACCCCTGTAGCGCTCCGCCAGCTCGTCCCGAGCCGCGCCCAGGACGGACTCCCCCTCCTCGAGCACCCCACCGCCGACGACGATCACCTCGGGGTCGAAGGCCCTTGCCAGCGCCGTCAATCCGACGCCGAGCCAGGTCCCCAGATCCCAAAGCAGCTCGATGGCGAAGGGGTCCCGGATGTCGGCCGCCTTGCCCACCATGGCACCGGTCACCGCTTCTATGTTCCCATCAGCGAGGCGAAGTACCTCCGAATCTGGCCAGTCTGCGGCGCGCTCCTGTGCCATCCGGCCGAGCGCCCTCCCGGAAGCAAGGGTCTCGAGGCAGCCGCGGGACCCGCAGTTGCACACCGGCCCCTCCATCATCACCGGCATGTGTCCGAACTCGCCGGCGTAGCCGCGGCTGCCCCGGTAGAGGCGGCCGTCCAGGATCACGCCGCCTCCGATCCCGGTTCCGACGGTCAACATCACCATCTGCCGGCTCCCCTTGCCGGCGCCGAAGCGGTTCTCCGCCCAGGCGGCGGCGTTGGCGTCGTTCTCGACCACCACCGGAAGGCCGTACTCCCGGGAGATGTCCTCCCCGATGGCGGGGTTGCTGAATGCGAGGTTGGCGCCGAACACAACCCGGCCGGACGGGTAGCCGACGAAGCCGGCTACAGCGAGCCCGATCGCCTCGATGGGTTTGCCCGCCTCCGCCAGGAACAGGTCGACTGCATCGGGAAGGGCGTCAAGGCCGGCAACCCGGTCCGTCGGCACCCGGGTCTTGCTGACGATGTTGCCTTCCTCGTCGACGACGGCGCCGAGGATCTTGGTCCCGCCGACGTCCACTCCGAGGCTGTAACGCACCCGGGAATACTAGTCTCCCGCCTAGGTCGGCTCCTCCACCGGAGCCGCGGGCAACTCCCCGGCGGGCTTCCTCCGGCGGCGGGGAAGGCGCCGCTTTTCCGGCTCGTCCCGCTTGCGCAACCAAAGCTCCCGCACCACGATCTTCGCGGCGGCCGCCATCGGCAGCGCGAGCAGTGCGCCGACGAACCCGAGCAGCGACCCACCGATCAGGACGGAGATGATCACCGCAGCCGGCGACAGGTCCACGGCCTTCTTCATGATGCGGGGGGAGATGACGTAGTTCTCCACCTGCTGGTAGACGAGGATGTAGATCGCAGTGATCAGCGCGGTGCCGATGCCCACGAACGACGCCACGAGAACGCAAAGAACCGCGCCGACCAGGGCGCCGACCGAGGGAATCAGCGTGGTGATCGACACCCACATGGCCAGGGCGGCGGGGAAGGGCAGGCCGATGATGAGGAAGGCAACGAACGCCGAGAGCCCTGCGATGAGGGAGACGGTGAGCTGCCCCGAGGCGTAACCGCCGATCTTCTCGGTGACCCGGTCCAGCAGAGTCCGGTACTCCTCTCGCTTCTCCGGGGGGAACAGTGCTGAGATGCCGTCCTCCAGCACCGGAAGTGAGCCGGCGAAGTAGATCGTAAGGACCAGCAGGGTGAAGAAGGTGAAGAGCCCGCTGGCCAGGGCGCCCGTGAACCCGACCACCGTGTTCAGGCTCGACTGGGCGATGCGGGGAGCGTTGCCGGCCAGCTTCTCCAACTGCTGGCCGAGCTGGAACCGCTCCTCCAACTGCCCCAGCCACCCCCCGGAGCGCTGGAGGTTCTCCAGGTAGCCGGGTGCCCTTTCGACGAGGAGCTGGACCTCGTGCGCTATCGGGGGGATCACCAGCGAGAAGAAGAGAACTAGCAGACCCAGGACGCTCAGCAGGATCACCGCCGTGGAGCCACCGCGGCCCAACCTGGTCCGGCGCTGGATGAACCGGATTCCCGGGTCCATCGCAATTGCCAGGACGAACGCGATCACGATCAGGAGGAGCACCCTTCGGACCACCCAGGCGGCGGCGATTGCACCGACGACTACGGCGACGCCCAGCGTTGCCTTGGCGTAGTGGCCCACCGTCGACTCGGGCTTAGCGCTCACCCGGGCATTCTGTGTTAAACGATGGGCGCAAAGCTAGTGAAAGGAGCCGTTGGGTTGAAGCTCGGTTACGACGAGGCAGGCAGCGGTGGCGTCCTCCTGCTGGTGCACGGCTTCCCGATGGATCGCCGGATCTGGGCGCATCAGGTGAGTGGCCTCTCGAACCTCCGGCGGGTGGTCGCCGTCGACCTCAGAGGCCGGGGAAAGAGCCCCGCTCCGGCGGAGGCAGGCTGGAGCCTCGACGACCACGCCGACGACCTGGCCGAAACGATCGACTCCCTCGGAGTGGAACAGGTCGACCTCGGCGGAATCTCGATGGGCGGCTACATCGTCTTCGCCTTCCTGCGCCGCTACCCCGACATGGTGCGTTCCCTCATCCTGGTGAGCACCCGGGCCACCCCCGACCCGCCCGAATACCAGACGGGCCGGGTCACGACCGCTGAGCGGGCCCGCAGGTTCGGCACCGGAGCCCTGGCCGGCAGCATGCTGCCCAACCTCCTCGCGAAGGACGCCCCCGAATCGGTATACGAAGAAGGAAAAGCCATGCTGGAGGCGCTGCCGGGCGATACCTCCGCCAACGACTCACTGGCGATGAAGGACCGGGCCGACTCCACGCCGCTGCTAGCCTCCATTACCGTACCAACGCTCGTCATCGAGGGCGCCGGCGAGCAGCTGCTGCCCGCCGGAACGGCTAAGGCGATGGCGGACGCCATCCCGGGGGCCCGGCTGGTGGCGGTTCCCGACGCCGGCCATCTTGCTCCACTGGAGAACCCGGATGCGGTCAACGAGGCGATCCGGCAGTTTCTAAGCTAGTCGCCGGCTCTGGCGCCCAGTCCGGCCGAACAAGTGGAGGCGCCCGGCTGCCCGGGCGCCTCGGCGATACTTGCGTTCAGTAGGAGCCGTCGGCGCAGTAACACTCCGGCCCGTCCTTGGGCGCCGGGCAGGCATACGCTTCGGACATCGAGCATTTGCTGTGGCTGATCATGGCCGAGGCCGGCTGGCTGGTGGCGAGGATGGAACCTCCGGCGAGAACCAGTGCGACCACCGTCTTCCTGGCCCGTCCCGTTCGCTGCTTCGACATGTCTCTCCTCCTGACCGGCGGGACCCTCCCGCCTGCTGTTTGTGAGGAACATCCTGGCCAGCAGGGCCGGTGCCCACCAGACGGAGAAGTGCCTAAAACACCTGGGTACTTCGCCTCATTCTGTGAGTCCGCACACAGGGCACTCGTAGCCCTACGCCAGGGTTATCGCCCGCCGCGTGTGCCGGAAGTAACCGGCGTTCAGCAGGTGGGTGCGGCCGATGTGCATGGAGGAGCACAGCGGCTGGTGGATGTGGCCGAAGAACGCCCGTGCCGGCTGCACGTCCCTGATGTACTCGAGCAGCCGGGAGGATCCCCTCTCGTGGCGCTTGGCGAGGATGTCGTACGTCAGCTCGGGGACATCCGGCGGGACGTGGGAGCAGATGATGTCCACCTCACCGAGCGCCTCCAGCTTGGCGTTGTACTCCTCTTCCGGCACCTCGCCGGCGATCTTCAGCGGGGTCGGAAGGCCTCCGCCGACGAAGCCGATCCGCATGCCGGCCAGCTCGATCACCTTGCCGTCGACGAGCTCGACCGTCTCGGGCAGCAGCTCCTCCGCCACCGGCGGCGAGTCGACGTTGCCGAGGATCAGGTACGTCCGCTGAGGGAGCACCTCGTACACCTCCCGGTACGCCTTGTGGAACGCCTGATGGAACCTGGCCGCGATCTCCGCCTCCCGGCCCTTGCGCCTGAGGGCCATGACGCTGCGGGCCTCCTCGAACCGCTTCTGGGCTCTGAGGCCGATGACCTCGTTGACTGCGTCCAGCCCGAAGATCTCGACGAGGATGCCGTCGCGGGTGGTGTAGTCGATGACGTTGATCAGGTCTCCGAGGAGGAGCAGCGTGTCCTCCGGAGCAACCTCCGCAGCCAGCGCCGGGGCAGCGCCATGCAGGTCGGACACGACTTTTATGGCCACAGGCCGGGTTCAGCCTCCGAAGCGGCGGATACGGGCTGAGTACTCCAGGACACAGTCGAGGACGTCCTGGTCGCCGAGATCGGGAAAGAACTTGGGCGTGAAGACCATCTCGGCGTAGGTCGACTGCAGTGGGAGGAATCCGGAGGACCGCATCTCGCCCGACGTCCTCCACACGATGTCCGGGTTTGGGTAGGGCTGGTTCGCCGTGTCCAGGAAGTCTGCGACCTCCAGCTCGGACGGGTGCCGGCCGGTCAGGCGGATCTGATCGAACAGCCGCTCGACCGCCCGCTTCACCTCGTCGGCGCCACCGTAGTTGATGGCCAGGTTGACCACGTTGCGGTCGAAGGAGCGGGTTTTCTGCTCGATGTCGACCAGGGCCTCCTTCAGGCTCTGCGGCAGGCCCTCGGGGAACCCGGCGGCGGCGGCGGCCTCCCGCGAGTCGTCGGGCACACCTTCCAGCCGGCCGACGTGAATGATGCGCACGTGCTCTTCGATGGCCTCGGGAAGCAGGTCGGCGATCCACTCCTCGTACAGCGCCAGCAACGCGGCGACCTCACCCGGTGAGCGGCGCCAGTTCTCGGTTGAGAATGCCCAGAAGGTGGCGGTGTGTATGCCGATCTTGCGGCAGAAGCGGGACAGCTGCTTGGCCACCTCGAATCCGGCGCGATGGCCGGTAGTTACTGATTCGCCCCTGGCCGCCGCCCAGCGCCGGTTGCCGTCCGGGATGATCGCGAGATGGTTGGGGACGCTGGCGCCTGCGGGGAGCTCGACCTCGGCCTCGGGAGCCTCTGCGGCGCCTTTCACGGAACCGGGACCCGATCCACCACCAGGCGGGTGAGCCGCTCCAGAGTGGTGCGGGCCTCACACTGAGGGGTCTTCTCCAGCGCAGCCAGCGCTTCGTCGACGTACGAAGTTGCCTTGGCGACCGCCCGGTCGAAGCCGCCGGTCTGGAAGGTGACGTCGCGGAAGGCGTCGACGTCGACCGCCGGGGTGCCGAGCAGCTTGGCCGCCTCGGGATCCGCCTCGACCGCGTAGATCACCGGCAGCGTGTAGACCCCGTCGCGAAGGTCGGTACCCGGCGGCTTTCCGAGCTCCTCCTCGCTGGCCGTGAGGTCCAGCAGATCGTCGGCAACCTGGAAGGCGTAGCCGAATGCCCAGCCGAATTCCTTGAGAGCTGAGACCACCTCGTCGGAGCAGCCGGCGAGCCGAGCCCCCAGCCTGACGGAGACCTCCAGCAGGGATGCCGTCTTTCCGCCGATCGTGGTGAGGTACTGATCCTCGCTCCGCGTGGCATCGTAGGTCGAAGAAAGCTCGTTGACCTGGCCCTGAACCACTTGGGCGATGGCGTCCGCCAGGGCTTCCGGCACCTCCCCGCCAACCTGGGCGGAGATCCAGGACGCCCGGGCAAACAGGTAGTCGCCGGCAAGGATGGCCACCTTGTTGCCCCAGGATGCGTTGGCGCTGGGCACCCCTCGGCGCATGTCGGCTTCGTCGATGACGTCGTCGTGGTACAGGGTCGCCAGGTGGGTCATCTCGATGGCGGCCGACGTGACATCGACGTTGTGGTTCGGGCCGGAGCCGAAGTTGGACCCGAGGACGCCCAGGGAGGGGCGCAGGCGCTTGCCCCCGGCCCTCGTCAGGTAGGTCGTCGACTCGGTCAGGAAAGAGGTGGCCGCCGACGAGATGTCGTAGATGATCTCCTCGATGCGGGCCAGGTCCGGTGTGATACCGGCCAGGACCTCGCCGACCTCGTCCCTGGAGAGCTGCTCCATCTAGACGCCGCAGACCTGGATGAGCACTTCCCTGTTCCGAGGCCGGTCGAACTCGACGAACATGACCCGCTGCCACTCGCCCAGCATTAGGGCGCCCTCGCTGACCGGGATGTACTCGGACACCCGGCCGGCGATCAGCTGGCGCAGATGGGCGTGGGCGTTCTGGGTCTCGCCGGGATTCATGTTCTCGGTCCGCACCGAGAAGTCGTCGTGAAGGTAGGCGCCCTCTTTCTGGGGCACGAGCCGTTGCATCGTGTTGTCGATGTCGATCAGCAGACCCGACTCCTTCTCGTTCACCACGACTCCACATGTCGTGTGCGGCGAGTACACAAGTGCGTAGCCTTCCTCGATGCCCGAGGAGATGAGGACCTTCTCGACGTCGGCCGTGATGTCGATCACGTCGAACTCCTGGGCGGTTGCGATCTTCAGCCTGTCTCGGTGGACTATCAAGGTTTATTCACTTTCTCTAGGAGACACTTGCCGGAAGGGGGAATCGGATGGCCTCCGTGGCCACCCTTACCTCTTCGATTTCGACGATTCCTTGGCTTGCCAGGTAGGCGACGACCCGGTCCACCAGGACTTCCGGGGTCGATGCGCCGGAGGAGATGCCGATCGTGGTCGCCCGGTCTATCCAGCCGGCCTGAATGCCGGTCTCGTCCTCCACCAGGTGCGCTTCGGCCCCAGCCTCCCGGGCGACCTCAACCAGCCGGTTCGAGTTGGAGGAGTTGACCGATCCCACGACAAGAACCAGGTCGGCGAGGCCGGCGATCTTGCGGACGGCGGTCTGCCGGTTTTGGCTGGCGTAGCAGATGTCGTCCCGCGTGGGGCCGGTGATGAGGGGGAAGCGTTTGCGGAGGGCGCCGACGACACTCATCGCCTCGTCGACCGACAGGGTGGTTTGCGAGACGAAGGCCACGTTGTTCGGGTCCTCCAGCTCCACCTTAGAGGCCGCCTCGGCGTCCTGAACCACGATCGTCCGGTCCGGGGCCTGGCCGAACGTTCCCTCGACCTCCTCGTGGCCCTCGTGGCCTATCAGCACGATGGTCTTGCCCTGCTTGGAGAACCGCTGCGCCTCGACGTGAACCTTCGTGACCAGCGGGCAGGTGGCGTCGATCAGCCGCAGCTTGCGCTTCTCGGCGTTGGCGTAGACGGCCGGCGCCGAGCCGTGGGCCGACAGGACGCACACCGACCCCTCGGGGATCTCCTCCTCGCTGTCGACGAAGATGGCGCCTTTGGCCTCCAGCTCCTTGACGACGTGCAAGTTGTGCACGATCTGCTTGCGGACGTACACGGGAGCCCCGTGCTTGGCCAGAGCCTTGTCGACGATCTCGACCGCCCTCTCCACGCCGGCGCACCAGCCTCTGGGCGCGGCGATGAGGATCCGCTTAGCCATGCTTGGCCTCCGATACCGCTGCCGACTCGGCGATCTGCGCCGCGGCGTGCCCGAGCGCTGCGTTCTCCGTGGCAACCTTGACCGCCTCTTCGAGGAGCGCGTCGACCATCCGGTCGGCCGGCACCCAGCCGATCTGCCGGCCCCTGGAGAAGAGCAGGCCGCGGCCCGGTCCTGCGGCGATGCCCACGTCGGCGTCCCTTGCCTCACCGGGGCCGTTGACCTCGCACCCCATGACCGCGATCTGGATCGGCGGCAGGTTCATCTTCTCCAGCCGCTCCTGCACCTGGCGGGTCAGGCTGATCACGTCCATCTCTGCGCGTCCACATGACGGGCAGGCGACGAGGTCGAAGGTGGTGCGCCGCAGGCCCAGAGTCTGCAGGATCTGCTTGGCGACTTTGACCTCTTCAACGGGGTCGGCGGTTAGCGAGACCCTCAGCGTGTCGCCGATGCCCTCGGCGAGGAGGGTGCCGATGCCGATAG
Source organism: Actinomycetota bacterium (assembly GCA_036260105.1). GTDB lineage: Bacteria > Actinomycetota > CADDZG01 > JAHWKV01 > JAHWKV01 > JAJCYE01. Next base: position 20,989 of record DATAAN010000049.1, on the reverse strand, counting down.
CCGACTTCAGGGTCCCGTAGGGAGGCGGTCCGGCCTCGGTGACGCCGAGGTGCAGCGGATATTCGACCGCGTCGGCGAGCAGCCGGTAGGCGTCGATCATCTGCGGCACGTTCTGGTGTTTGACCGAGATCTTGATGGCGGTGAAGCCCTCGTCCTCCAGGATCTTGATCTCCTGAAGGGCCGACTCGACCAGCGCCTGCGGCGTGGCGCCGCCGTGCTTGGCCAGGAGCCGCTTGTCCAGGGAGCCGGCGTTGACCCCGACCCGGATGGGCACTCCCCGGTCGGCCGCTTCCCTGACCACGGTGCGAATGTGGTCGGCATCCCTGATGTTGCCCGGGTTGAGGCGAAGCCCTGCAACGCCCGCTTCCAGCGCCATGAGCGCCAGGCGGTACGAGAAGTGGATGTCGGCGACGATCGGCACGCCTGCCTCACGCACGATCACCGGGAGGGCGGCGGCGTCGCCCGGGTGTGGTACTGCGACCCGTACGATGTCCGCGCCCTGGGTCGCCAGAGCGTGCGCCTGGATCAGGGTGGCCTGAATGTCGTCGGTCTTGGTCGTCGTCATTGACTGGATGGCAATGGGGGCTCCGCCCCCGATCTCCACGTTGCCGACCCGGATCTTTTTGGATTGACGTCTGGCTCTAATCATCTAAGTAGATGCTCGCAGTAGTGAGAAAACTGAGCAAATGCTCAAATTCTGATTTCGACCTCGGACTGCCACTCTAGGCCGGGAAATTCGGCGATTCGCCGCGGAGTTGTAGAGATTGTGTGGAACCCGTCCCGCCGCTGTGAACCGGTGGGCGCCGGAGCGGGCGATAGTACGATTGCCGGACCGATTCGCCGGCAGCTTTGGCTTCGAAGGAGCAGCCCATGACCGACGGGGAGCGACCACTGAGAGCCGTCCCCGCCGCGCCTTCGATCGACCTGCCTGCGGCCGAGAAGGCGGCGGCCGATCTTCTCCGGGCGCTCGGCTACGACCTCACCGACGCTGTTCTGAAGGACACGCCGCGGCGAGTGGCGTCCGGGTTCGCCGAGATGGTTACTCCCGTCGAGTTCGAGATGACCACCTTTCCCAGCGAAGGTTACGAGGGGCTGATAGTCGCGCGTGGGATCCGGTTCCACTCACTTTGCATGCACCACATGCTGCCGTTCGTGGGCGTCGCTCACGTCGGCTACCTGCCGGATGGCCGCATCGTCGGGCTGTCCAAGCTCGCCCGGGTGGTTGAGCACTACGCCCGGGACCTGCAGGTCCAGGAGCGGTTGACCGCGCAGATCGCCGGCTGCCTGCAGGAGCACCTGAGCCCGAAGGGCGTCGGCGTTGTCATAGAGGCGGAACACCTTTGTATGTCGCTTCGAGGCGTCGAGAAACCCGGGACCACGACGGTCACGTCCTCGCTCAATGGCTTGATCCGGGACGACCCGGCCACTCGGGCGGAGTTCCTTGCCGCGTTGAGGGACGTCGGTTAGACCGGCGGTAGCAACAAGGCGATGGACGAATCGGCCAGGAACTGGCGGTAAGCCTGGTTGTTCCAACCCCGCTCCAGTACCAGCAGCTCGTAGACCTCGGTGGAGAACACCGTCCACAACACATCGCGCGCCTGCTCAACCGAACGGGGAAGCGAGGATGCCGTACGCCGTTGCCTACGAGGTGCCGTCAAACGAGCGCACGTATGTCGAAGTGAAGCAACGCATAGGGAAGGTGCCTGAGAGCCTGAAGCTGCAGCTTGTCGTCAGAACCGAAGGCGGCCTGCGGCACATCCTGGTTTGGATTCCAAGAAGGATTGGGTGTCCTTCCGGGACAACAAGGTTCGGCCGGCCGTCAACGCAACACTGGCGGAGCTGGTAATCCCGCGCCGACTCCGCCGGCGGAAGAAGAGCTCACCGTAGTCGACGTGGTGGGACGGAGCTCAGACTCACTTGGAACGAGCGGCCTCATCCCGTCCGGCCCCGCTAGTTCCGGGGCCGGAGTTCTGCCGTCCCTACTGCTCCTGCGGCCGTTCGGCCAGGGTTGCTGTGACGGTTCTGGTGTCACCGTCCCGGTTGATCGTCAGCTCGACCCGGTCCCCCGGCCGCCGGGAGTTGATGACCGACGAGACATCGGACGGCACCTCGGTTGCACGGTCACCGATTCTCGTGATCACGTCGTTCGGCTCCAGGCCCGCCGCTTCCGCCGGTGAGCCGGGCACCACCTCGACTATCAGCACCCCCTCGTCCAGGTCCATGTTCCGCTGGGAGGCGATCGCCGGGGTGAGCGCTTGCATGGTGACACCGAGGAACGGGTGGATCACCCGCCCCGATTGGATCAGCTGCTCGACGATGGCTCTGGCGGGCGTGATCGCAATGGCAAAGCCGATGTTCTGGGCGTTGCCCGCTATGGCCGTGTTGACGCCGACGACGTTGCCCGCCATGTCGGTGAGCGCCCCCCCGCTGTTGCCGGGGTTGATGGCGGCGTCGGTTTGGATCAGGTTCTCCAGCGTCGAGTCTTGCGTCCGGATGGTGCGGTCCAGAGCCGACACGATGCCGGAGGTCACGGTCGGGTCGCCGCGCAGCCCGAGCGCCTGGCCCATGGCGACGACCGAGTCGCCCACCCGAAGGCTGTCCGAGTCCCCGAATGACGCCACCGTGAGGTTGTCCGCCTCCACCTTGATCACCGCTAGGTCCGTGTCCGAATCGGCCCCGATCAGGTCCGCTTGAAGCTCCCGGCCGTCGTTCAGCACGACGGTGATCTCCCGTGCGCCCTCGACCACGTGGGCATTCGTGAGGATGTGGCCGTCGGCCGAAGCGATGATGCCCGTGCCGGCGCCCTGGGTCGGAACTGCCTGGAAGAAGAAGTCCCTCGCCAGCCCCTCGGTTTGAATTGCCACCACCGACGGTCCGACCTTCTCCACAACGGCCGGCACGGTGCCCTCGGTGATTTCACGTTCCGGGGGGTCCTCCGCCTGGGGCAGTATCTCGGAACCAGTTCCGCCGCCCTGGCCGCGGCCCCCCAGCTCGCACTGCGCTAGCAGGCCTCCGGCCAGGAGTGCGGCCAGGAGCAGGACGAGCACCCGGCTGATAGGGCGCTTCCGTACGGGCGCGCTGGGTAAACCGGGGGGCGTTGCGTCGGACATCTTCTCTCCTCGAGGTCGGGGCTCGGTGACGGGAAACCGGCTCTTGTCCGCCCCGCCACAGTGCCAGATCTGCCCGATAATTCGACCGCCGGCACGTAAGAAACCGGCAAGCTGACGCTTAGAAGAGCGTAAGAGTCGCCTCTCCCCTATAGTTTGCACCCGTGAACGAGCCCGTCTACCCCGCGATCATCCGCCTGGCCAAGGCGTTGCAGCTCGCCATGGGTTGGCGGGTCACCGTGAAAGGCGCAGAGAACCTGCCCGAGAGCGGCCCGGCCGTGCTTGCCATCAACCACGCCGGCTACCTCGATTTCATATTTTCGGCGTGGGCCTGCGTGTTCGAGAAAAAGCGTTGGGTCCGGTTCCTCGCCAAGAAGGAAGTGTTCGACCACAAGATCGCCGGCCCACTGATGCGTGGGATGAAACACATACCGGTGGATCGCAAGAAGGATCCGGCCCGCGCCCTCGACCTCGCCATCGAGGCTCTCCGGCGGGGAGAGGTGGTCGGCACCTTCCCTGAAGCGACCATCAACCCCTCCTTCGTCCCTTCGCGGGGGAAGACGGGAACGGTCCGCATGTCGCAGGCCAGCGGCGCGCCTGTGCTGCCGGTTGCCGTGTGGGGCGCGCACCGGATTTTGACCAAGGGCCACTCCCGCAACTTCCAGAGGGGGGTGGCGATCCTGATCAACATCGGCAAGCCGATGACCTTCGCCCCCGGGGAGGACCCCCGGGTGGGCACCGAGCGGCTGATGGAGGCGATCCGCACCCTGCTCGAGGAGGCGCAGAAGGAGTATCCACAGCAGCCGGCCGGCAAATCCGACCTCTGGTGGCTTCCCGCTCACCTGGGCGGTACCGCGCCCACTCCCGAGGAGGCGGAGGAGCAGCTTGCCGCAATGTATGCGCGGCGAGCGTCCAGCAGGCCGTCCAGCCCCGCTACCGCCGAGCTGGCCGACCAGATCCCGACCGCCGACGCCGGATCTGAGCTGGATCAGCCGGAGTCGCCGGACAGCCTCGAGTAAGAGAGCGAATAAGCGAGGAGCTTGCACTTCCGCATCGCCCGCTTCCACCTCTCCGCGCGCCCCACGCCACGAACATTCTCCGAGTAGTGCCCGAGACGTGCAGCAGTCGCCTGAGCTGCCCAATCGGCTGGGCCGTCGATCAAACGAGGACCCGAGTGGCTTCCGCCAACCGTGAGGAATAGGGACGGCTCGCGCCGGGCGGAACGAACAAACACTTGACCGAGACGCCGGGACGAAAAGAAGAAGGCCCCCACCTTGCAGGTGGGGGCCTTCAGCCTGGCTAGAAGCCGGTATTAGCAGTCGTTGTTGTTGTCTGCTTCTGCGCAAGCGTCGCCGCTGCTGCCGGTGGCGCCAGAGTTGCCGCTGTCGGCACCGAGGCCGCCGTTGCCGGACTCGCCGCCGTTGCCGCCGTCGCCGGCGTCGCCGGAGTCTGCGGAGCCGCCGTCACCATCGCCACCGTCACCGCCGGTGCCGTCGCCGGCGTCGCCGCCGTTGCAACCTGCGCCGTCGTCGGTGCCGCTGCCGTCGCAAGCGCCATCGCCGCCTGCGCCACCGTTGCCGCCGCCGCCGTCGCCGCCGCCGGTCGTGGCACCAGCGTAGTCACCGCTGCCACCCGCTGCGCCGCCGCCGCCGCCGGCACCACCGTTGCCGCCGCCGGAGCCGCCGTCGCCGCCGGCACCTGCGCCGCCGCCGCCGCCGTTGCCGCTGCCACCGGTAGCGTCGCCCGAGGCACCACCGTTGCCGCCGGCACCACCTTCGCCGGACGCACCACCAGCGCCGCCGGCGCCGGTGTCACCGCTGTCGCCGGTGTCGCCGGTCGTCAGCTCGAGGGTCTGCTCACAAGCGCCTTCGTCGGCGCCGGGGCCAAGCACGTCACAGTTGTTCTCGGCAGCTGCGGTGGGGATCAGCAACACTGCGATCATCCCGCTGACGAGAAGAGAAATGAGTCCCTTCTTGATCTTCAACTCCTACCTCCGATTCGATTCTGGCCGAACGGCCGTTGACCACCCCTTGAGAGGTGTGGGGCTACCCGGGGGAACTCTAAAGAATCGATTTGCCCAGAGCAATTACTTAACCGGCGCGGAAGCGAGATATCCGGCTAATCCTTCGACGCTCCGGCGACCTCGCGCACCCAGGCCAGGTCCTCTATCACTCCGGGCCACGGGGTCTCCAGGATGAGAACCGGGGCCTTCGACGCCTCGATCATCGCCCGGATCGTCTCCGGGTCCATCTTTCCCTTTCCGATGTTTGCGTGGCGGTCTGCGCCGGTCCCCGGCTTGTCCCGCGAGTCGTTGCAGTGCAGCACGTCGATGGTTCCTACGATTGCGAGGACGCGTTCCACGACGTCGACCAGGTCCTCACCGGCGGCGTGGGCGTGGCATGTATCGAAGCAGAACCCGACCTCGAACCCTTCCAGCCGCTCCCACAGCCGGGCGATCTGGTCGACGTACCGCGCAACGGCGTTGTCCCCGCCGGCCGTGTTCTCGATCAGCACCCGGGTGGGGAACTCCCGCTCCTCGAAAACCTTCCACCAGCGCGTGGGGCCTTCCTCCGGGCTGTCCTCGGCGTGGCCGCCGTGGACGATGACGCCGGCAGCCCCGATCTCAGCGGCGGCGTCGACCGTCTGAGCGAGCGTCTTTCGCGATGGAACGCGGATTCGCGGGGAGGGGTGGCAGGGGTTGAGGCGGTACGGAGCGTGAATGTAGATCGGCAAGCCGCCCTCTCTAAGCTCGGCGGCATCCGCTCGCGGCTCCGGCTTGGCGAAGCTCTGCGGGTCCCCGAGAAACATCTGCACGACGTCGAGGCCCATGGCGCGGGCGTCACCAAGCGGGTCTTCCTGCCCGACGTGGGCGCCGATCAGCATGCGGTCAAGCCTAACGCGGCACCCTGCCGAGAACGCCGGACAGCCTGGACCCCAGCCTGTCGAGCGCTTCGTCGATCTCGGCCGGCGACATCTCCCGGGTCGAGGCGGTTCCTTTCCCGAGGTGGGCGTAGGTGAGCCGCAGGGTCCGTGCGACGGGGATGCCCAGGTTTCGCAGCGCGCCGGCGTAGACCGCGAGCTGGTCGTAGTCGGGGTGCTCAAGCCGGGCTCCGGTCTTGAAGTCCACGATCTCCAGGCCTCCGTCCTCGGACTCGTAGACCGCGTCCATCCGGCCCCGGATCACCCGGTCGCCCACCTTGAGGACGAAACGCACCTCGGCCATCGGCTCCCCTCCGGGCAGGACGGCGAGTTTGCGGTGCCCGTAGTCGCGGTCCCACGCTGCCTTCAGGGCGGCGATACGCCCGGCGTCCACCTCCGAGGCGGCCGCATCAAGCGCCTCCTCGTCGGCCAGCCCGGTCAGGCCTCTGGCCCGCTCCTCGATCCAGCGGTGCACCTCCACGCCGATGCGGGCTTCCCGGGACGGCCTCTGAGGAAGAGGCCGCGCCAGCAGATGGGGGCTGAGACGGCCGGCCGCAATGTCGACGGCCTGGCTAGCGGTGAGGGACCCTGCGGGCACAAAGGAGGGCTGCTCGGATGGGGAGCGGCCGGCGGAGAGCAGTGCGATCTGCTTCCGGTACTGGTCGAGAAGGCTCTCCGCTTCCAGCTTTGTTCCCGCATCGAGCGCGTTCAGCAGATCCTCGGCACTCTGCTCCCCCGCCAGCAGGTCCTCCAACGCCTTCACCGGCCCCTCGGGAAAGACGGCCGTCGCCTGGAAGAGGTTCCGGACCACGGGAGGCCAGACGGCACGAGCCTCGAGCTCCGCCAGCAGGGGACTCTCAGGTGGGCACTCGGCCTCGCCGAGGTCCTCCACCGCGGGGTGCCCGGCCAGCTCCTCGAAGAACAGCGACTTACCGTGCGGCCTCTGTTGCCGCTCGTACCACCAGGCAGCGGTCACGTAAAGGCGCTGCCGAGCCCGGGTCAGTGCGACGTAGTACAGCCGGCGTTCGTCTTCCACCGCCCGCTCCTTCAGCTCCTCCCGGAAAGCCTCCGGCTTCTTCAGCACCTGATTTCCCCACGCGTCCACCGTTGTCGGGCTCGGGAGGTGCTCGGCGTCCTCCCGGACGCCGTGCGGCAGCAGCCCGTAGTTGCGCATGGGGTTGGAGACGCGCTCGTCGGGAAAGATGGAGTAGACCTTCTTGCCGTCCCTGTTCTCCGCTGCGGCGACGCCCGGCACGAAGACCACCTCGAACTCCAGGCCCTTGGCGCCGTGGATGGTGCTGAGCTTCACCGAGTCCTCGGCGGTCGACACCGGAAGCTCCAGAGTGTCCTCGGCCTCCTCCGCGGCGTCCAGGTACTCCAGGAACTCGGCAAGCGAGGGCTCCCCTGAGATGGGGGCGAAGTTGCCGGCGAGGTTGCAGAACTGGCGAAGGTTGCCCTCCGATGCGGCGGCGTCCCGGCGGGGGCTCGACGCCAGCGCGTCGCCGATGCCCGTGGCGGCGATCACTCGCTGCACCAGGTCGACCAGGGAGGAGCCGGCGTGCCGGCGCAGCTCCTGGAGCTCCCGTCGCATACGCAACAGCCTCTCGAGGACATCGGGAGGGAGCTCGGGGATCAACTCCAGGTGGTCAAGCGCCTCCGGGAGCGAGAAGGCCACCTCGTCGGGCTCCAGCGCGGTCTCGTCGGCGATCGGGATGGTGTCCGCCGGCGGGGCGGTGGCTCTCTTGGAGTCGCTCAGCTCCCGGCTGCGAGCGGCGGCCCAGCGAGCCAGGATCGCCAGGTCACGGTAGTGGATCCGGAAGCGGGGACCGAGCAGGATCCGGGCGAGCCAGCGGTTGCCGGAGGGGCCCGGATCCGCGATCAACCGCAGCCACGCCACCGTGTCCAGCACCTCGGGCACCTGCAACAGGCCACCCAACCCGGCCACCTCGACCGGTATCTCCTGCTCGCGGAGCACCGAGTAGATCAGCGTCATATGAGACTTTCGCCGGACCAGGATGGCGAAGTCGCGCCACTCCGTGGCCGGGCGTCCGGTGCTCGCCGGTGCGCCGTGAAGGCGGGCTATCTCCCGGGCTACGAACTCGGCTTCGGCCCGCTGGTCGGCCAGCAGTGCGGTGCCTACGAAACCATCACCGTTGCCCTCCACCGCCTGAAGCGGCAGCCCGGGCCGGCGTTCCGGCAACACACGGTCGATGATTGCGTTTGCCGCTTCCACGACGCGCGACCCGCTTCGGAAGTTCTGCGACAGGCTCAGGTAGTCGTGCTGCGCAGCCGAGGCCCTCAGGAAGTGCCGGCGGGGGAAGTCGATCAGGTTGAACAGCGTGGAGCCCCGCCACTGGTAGATGTTCTGGCGCGCATCACCGACCGCGGTGACGTTGGAGCCTTCGGGGGCCAGTGCCTGCATCATCCGCCGCTGCGCCACGTTGGTGTCCTGGTACTCGTCCAGCAGGATGGCCGGGAACCGCTGCCTGAGGTCGGCCGCCACCGCCGGCCAGGACTCCAGGATCTCCACCGCCTTCGTAACCTGGTCACCGAAGTCCATGCAGCGCCGCTGTTGCTTCAGCTGTTGGTACGCCTTCACGACGCGGGCGAGCTCGATCCGGCGCCGGGCGTTGAGCAGCACCTCACCGTCCAGGTTGCCCCGGGCGATCATGGCCCGGTCCTCGGCGGCCACCTGGTCCGGCGTCACGTAGTTGTTCGCGCACTGGTCGGCCAGCCCCAGTGCGTTCCGGGTGAGCGAGCTCATCGAGCGGCTGTCGATGGCCTCGAAAGGCTCGATGTGGTCGAGCGACTCCGCGAGGAGCTGCCAGGTCTGAGCCTGCGTCAGAAGGGAGGACTCCGGGTCGATACCCACCCGCACGCCGTGCTCCCGGACGATTCCGTCGGCGAAGGCGTTGTAGGTGGTGACAAGGGGCAGCTCGCTCAGGTTCGGGTCGAGCTCCCGGAAGGCGGCGCCGATGCGCTGTTCGAGCTCTCCCGCCGCCTTCTTCGTGAAGGTCAGTCCGAGAATCCGGGACGGCCGGACCTCCCCCTCATGCACCATCCAGACCATCCGCGCCGCCATGATGGCGGTCTTACCGCTCCCCGCTCCGGCGATGATGGCGAGCGGCTCCGCCGGGTGCCTGATGGCGGCCCACTGCTCGGCGGTGGGCTCGTTGCCTCGCATCGCCGCTCGGATAGCGGCGGTGGCTCGTAGGAGTGCCGCCATCACTGCACCTCACGTCCGTCGGGATAGAGCGGGCAGAGCAGCTTCATCTTGCAGAAGAAGCAGTCGGCGTCCGGACGGGGCCGGAAGTCCTCCTCGACGACGGAGGTGATCACCTCGGGAAGCTTCTGGACCACCTTCTCCGCCTCCTCGGCGGTTTGAACGAGGACCTGATGCGACCCGTCCCGGCTCACCGCCCCCGGGTAGACCAGCCGTGCCATAAGCGGCTCGCCGAGCTCCTTCAGGGCTTCGTCGGTCTTGGCGGCCAGGTGGTAGATGGCAAGCTGGAGTGAGCTCTGCGCCTCCTTGTAGCTCGGCGCCCACTTGGCGGTCTTGTAGTCGGTAAGGATCACCGCCCGGTTCTTGTTCTTGCGGTCGATGCGGTCGATCCTCCCGCGGAGCCGGGCGCCGGCATATGAGAAGTCGAAGCTGCGCTCGGCGAGGACGTTCGGCCCGGCGGCCGCTTCGTGCTTCCAGAACACCTCGAGCATCTTCAGCCCATCGCGGTGGAACTGGCGGGCGATGGTCGCGTTGGGGAAGATCGACGGGTCGAACAGCTTCTCGTACTCCTCGCGAAGCTCCTGCTGGGTTCGAATCCTCTCCCTGTGCCACGCCTCGAAGAGCGCGTGGATCCACGTTCCGAACTTCATGGAGTAGGTCGAGGCCGGATCCAGACCCAGGACCGACTGGAGGACGTACTGCAGGCCGCAGTTCTCGTACACGCTCAGCCGGGAGTACGAAGTGCGAAGCTCACCGTCCACCAGTGGAACCGATCCTGCGGTCCAGTCGTTACGCCCGTACCAGCCCGCCGGGTCGGTGCCGCCGATCTCGGAAAGCGCCACGACGGCGGCTGCCTTCGCTGCCTCGGCGGCCGATCTCTGGGCCAGGGTCCGGCGCAGCCCGGCCGACAGCTCCGACAGCGTGAGCGGCGTTAGTTGATCGGGCGCCGTCGCCTCCGGGACCTCGCCGGCCAGCTCGACAAGGAAGCGGCTGGGCCGGCTGCGGCCGCCGTTCGCCGGGGCGGCGGTGAACAGCACGCTTCGGCGAGCGCGGGAGGCTGCAACGTAGAAGGTTCGCCGGTCCTCCGATATGGCGGTCACCTCGCGGCTCACCGCATCCGGAACCTGCAGGAGGTAGGGATCGAAGAGGCCCTGCGCCCGGCGGCCTTTCGGTATCCAGGCGTCGAGGCATCCGGCCACCACCACGACCTCCCACTCGCGGCCTTTCGCCCCGTGGAAGGTGGAGATCGCCACTCCGTCCATAGGGCTGGCCGAGGGCGCCAGCCACGGATCCGCCCCGAAGTCGGCGCGGGTCGCCTCGTTCAGGTACTCGTCGATGGAGCCGGTGCCCCGCCGCCGTTCGACGAACCGCGCCAGTCCGTGGCTGAACGCGACAAGCGCGTCGATGGCCGCGTTGGCCGGATCCTGCGGGTCCGCAAGCGCCCGGGCCTCCAGCTCCCGGTAATACGCGGCGTTTGAGTACACCTCCCAGAAGCACTCATCGGCCTGCGAGCGATGGACGCGGACTATCTCCAGCAGACGCATCATCTCCCCGGCCTCTTCGGACTCCTGCAGCACCTGCTCCAGAGTCCGGCGGCTGCGCCACGCCTCCCGCTCGAGAGCCCGGCGCGTGGGGTAGTCCAAGCCCACCAGCGGGCTGGTCAACAGCTCCGGCAGCAGGCGGGCCGGCGCCTCGCCGAGCGCCACCCGAACCAGGTCGAGGAAGCAGCGCACCACCGGCTCGGACGCCAGCGGACGGTCCCCCTGCAGCGGCTGGTACGGAACCTCGCACTGCTCGAGCGCCCTCTGGAGCGGAGCGAGCATCTGTCGGGGCTGCGAGAGCAGAACCGCCATCTGCGACCAGGGCACCCCCTCCATGACGTGGTGACGGCGCAGCTCCCGAGCGATGGCGGCGACCTCTTCCACCGTCGACTGGTACTGCCGGCAGTCGAACGAGGTTGAATCCGGGGCGGCAGCTGAGGGCCGGTGGTCCGACTCGTCGTTGTTGCCGATCATCCGGTTCAGCGCCTCCGCCAGCGGCGAACCCACGCGCCGCCCTGCGGTCAGCGCGATCGCCCGGTGGGGACCGAACTCCTTCTCGAATCCGTGCACCCAGTCCGGATCGGCACCCCGGTAGGTCTCGACGCCACTGTCCGGGTCTGCGGCCACCACGAGGTTCTCGGTGGGCAGCCGGCGCAGCAGCTCCCGGTGCAGCGGACCCATGTCCTGCCCGTCGTCCACCAGGACGTGCGGGAAGCGGTCGTGGAGAGCGGCGGCGACCCTGGGGTCGGTGTCGAGCAGCCGGACCGCAGCGGAGATCAGCTGGGCGTAATCCATGCGGGAGTGGGACTTCATCCACTCGCGGTAGGTGTCGACAAAAGCGACGACCTCGGCCCACTCCGGCTTCAGACGGGTGAGCTCCGAAAGGCTCTGGCTGTTGTCACCCCGCTGCTCGACCCGAAGGCAGAAGTCGGCCACCTCGTCCACGAATGCCCGCTCGGTGAGCCGGCTGCCCCAGTGCGGCCACCGAGTGGAGTCCTCGGCCTGAAGCAGAGCCCGGACCACCCCCCACTGCTCGGGGGTGGTTAGCAGGACCGGGGGGTCGGCGTACCCCAGCGCCGGGTAGTACCGGGTTACCAGGTGGTAGGCGAGAGCGTGCCAGGTGTAGACGGAGACTTCGACGGTTGCCCGGTGCGGCAGTTGCCGGATGAGCCGCTCCCGCGCCTTGACCGAGTAGGCCCGGCTGCTGCAAAGCACAAGGATGCGATGGGGCTCGACGCCGGCCTGGGTAGCGAGGTGGAGGAAGCGGTCCTCGACCATGCGGGTCTTCCCCGTTCCCGGGCCGCCGAGCACTAGAAGGGGCGAGCCGGAATGCAGGATTGCTTCTTCCCCTGGCGACAGAGCAGCAGGCCTTTGATCGGGGGGAAGTGTGGATACCGTCTTCATCTTACGGCCCACGTTACCCGGAGCCTATGACAACTCTTTCCGAGCCACTGCTGAGCTCTAGGGCAGGACGAGCTCCTGGCCGGGGTGGATCACCGGAGAGAGAGGCCGTTGAGGCGGCGCAGCTTCGCGATGTAATCCCGCGGGTCGGTCCCACCGGCGTTTTCGGTTGCCACCGCCCAGAGCGTCTCACCGCTGCTGACAATGTGGATGCGGGGATCGACCGGACCGGCGGCGGCCGAGGCGAGCCGGGGCAGCAGAAGCGAGGCGACCACCCCTAGGACAACGACGAACAAGATGATACGGGAGGGCACCGGCCGCAGCTGCGTAGGCGCCGCTGCCAGCTGAGCGGAGGGCGGCGCAAAGGATCCGCTGCAGGCGGCGCACGCGGGCTGAAATGAGGTCGGCCTGGTCGTTGACTTCGAACGTACGTTCTGCATAATTGGCTACTGTAGTTAGAACGTGTGTTCGAGTCAAGGCAATGATCGAACAAATGTTTGCTCCACCGTCAATGGGCGGAGGACGGCGGAAGGGACCTGTAATGGATACGAATTTGGACGGGTCGGATCTGACTCCCAAGCAACGGGCGATCCTGGACTTCATCGTTCAGGCCGTGGAGGCGCGGGGCTTTCCGCCGGCCGTGAGAGAGATATGCGAAGCGGTCGGACTGAGCTCACCGAGCACCGTGCACGCCCATCTCGGCACGCTGGAGGACCGTGGTTACATCCGCCGGGATCCCACCAAACCGCGAGCCATCGAGGTGCGGTGGAGACAGAGCGTGGACGAGGCTCCGGTGCTGGCCGAGGACCGGACGATGCGGGAGCTGCCCATCTACGGGTCGATCGCCGCCGGCCCGACGTCGCTGGCCGAGCAGAACCTCGAAGGGATCCTGCCCTTTCCCAAAGAGTTCCTATCCGACACGAGCCATTTCGTTCTGTCGGTCAAGGGAGAAAGCATGATCGACGCCGGTATCCTGGATGGTGACCTCGTCGTTATCCGAAGCCAACAGGATGCGTCGAACGGCGACATCGTCGCCGCACAGGTCAATGGGGAGACGGGGGAAGCTGAGGCCACCATCAAGCGGCTTCGGAAGGAGGCCGGAAGGGTTGTTCTGGTTCCGGCCAACCCCACCATGGAGCCCATCCCCGCTCCACCGGACGTCCGGATCCTCGGTAAGGCGGTCGCGCTCCTCCGCCTGCTCTAAGAACTTCGCCGGCCGCTTCGCGGCCGGGCTCACCAGGCGGCCCGCCGCCGCGGTGGTGCTTGTCCTACTGCTGCTCTCCGGCTGCACCGCACCCGGCTCCATCGTCCGCCGTCCCGACGTCGCCGAGCGCCTGGCGGCGTTCCTGGACGAGCGGGTCGATCGCCTCGCTCGCAAGGACGTCCAGGGGTTTCTCGGCTCCGCCTCACAGCAGGCGCAGAAGATCGAACGCCCGATCGCCATCGGCGCAGTCGCCGTTCCGGTCACCGGCCTAGCTTTCCGGCCGAACCAGCGCTCCCTCCGGCAGCGCGAGGAAACCCTGCAGGGAATTCACGTCGACCTGGTGTACCACTACGAGGGCCTTCCGGCAGACAACGCCTTTCGCATCCCACTGGTCTACGACTTCGCCGAAGTGGACGGGGCTTGGACGGTCGTGAACGCCGCCGTGCGGCCCGGCGGCAGCCTTCCTGTATGGGCTTCCGGCCCCATCCAGAGCCGTCAGAGCGAACACTTCCTCGCTCTTTTCCGCCCCGAGCTCAACGACCCCGACCGCATCCTTCGTGAGGCGGAACAAGCTCGGGCGCAGCTCGACGGCAAGATCACCTTCCCGCTCGAGGCCCGTTACGTACTCCTCCTGGCGCGCGACGACGCCGAGTACCGCACGATGTCCAGCGCCACCCTCGGCCCGGTCTCCGCTATCGCTCAGGTCGAGACGTCCTACGAGGTGACGCCCGACACCATCCGGGTTCTCAGCCGCCAGATGGTGATCAACAGCCAGAAGCTTCACCAGGACGGAACTGCGCTCGAAACCTTGCGGCACGAGCTGGGCCACCTGGCGGTAGCTCAGTACACGAGGCCCTTCACCCCCGCCTGGGTCAGCGAGTCGGCCGCCATGTTCCTCGCCGGCACCCGTCCCGAGTCGATCTGGCGAAACGGCCTCAGGCGGAACCGGTTCGAGGGGATAACCATCGAAAGGCTCACACGTGCGGCGAACCTGGGAGAGCACGAGTCCAGCCGGGAGGGGGCGTCGCTGGAGTACGCCTACTCGGCAGCGGCGGCCTGGTACCTGGTCGAGAACTTCGGAGCCGAGCGGTATTGGGAGTTCTACCGCGCCTACGCCGCCGTGCCGGCGGGTGACCCGTACAACCGGCTTCCAGAGAACTCCAGCGCCCCGCAGGGTGAGCAGGCGATAGAGGCTCTCGCCGTGGCGACCACGGGCGCCGCTCTCCAACGGGTGTTCGCCCTGGACCCGGTTGGACTGGATCGAGCGATAAGGGAGTGGATGGCGGCGCAGGTCGCCTGAGTCGAAGGAAGGTTCCGCCCGTCGCCGTTAAGCGGTCCGGAATCCGGGTAAAAGGGCTCCATGCGAGTAGTCCAATCGAAGTTCCGCACGGACCACGCCGAGCCGGGACGCGACGAAATCTACGCCGAGGTCCTGGCGGAGGCCATCTCGATCGTGGAGGCCAACGAGATCCCGTACCTGGCAGCGGGCAGCATGGCCTCCCTCACCTGGGGCCGTCCCGGTCCCATGGGCGACGTCGACCTGCTGATCGACCCCCGCTCGGCAAAACCGCTTCTCAAGGCGTTCGAGGAGGCGGGGTTCGAAACCGACGAGACCTTCCCGCAGTGGCTGTTCAAGGCGAAGAAGAACGGCATCACGGTCGACCTGATCTTCGAGATGGCCGGCCCCCTCTACCTGGAGCCTCAGATGCTGGAGCGGGGCAGCATGGTTGAGATCCACGGGACGAAGCTTCGCATCATCAGCCCCGAGGATTACGTGCTCAGCCAGGCGCTCGCGCTCAAGGAGGACACTGCCGTCTACTGGTTCAACGCCCTGGGCGTCATCGGGCGGCAGGAGATGGACTGGGAGTACATCATCGATATGGCACATCGGGGGCCCCGGATGATCCTGGCCCTGCTGCTGCTGGGCCAGGCCCACGACCTGCCGATCCCCGACTCGGTGATCCGGCGCATCTTCGCCAACTCGTTCCCGGAGAGCTCTTGAGCTGCACGGACTACGACGCTGAGCGCCTGCGCGAGGAGCTGGCCCGCGACGAACGAGTCAGCGAGCTGGGAATCGAGGTCACCATCTCATCGGGCAAGGCGTTCCTCCACGGTAAGGTGCCGACTCCGGAGCGACGGGAGGCCGTTGCCGAGGTGGCCCAGCGCTTGCTTCCCCACTGCACCGTGGTGAACGAGGTGATGGTCACCAAGCTCAGCTCACCGCAGCTGGAGGAGCTGAGTTGATCCGGGTGGCCGCCGTGGGCGACGTCCACTTCGGTGACGACTCCGCCGGCACGCTGAGACCTCATCTGGAGTCCCTCCGGGAAAACGCCGACGTCCTGCTCATAGCGGGTGACCTGACGCGTCACGGGCTTGCCGATGAAGGGTTGGTCCTCGCCGACGAGCTGCGAGACCTACCCGTGCCGGTCATCACCGTCCTCGGCAACCACGATTACCACTGCGACGCCGAGGCGGACATCCGCCGGGGCCTCGAACGAGCCGGGGTCATCGTCCTCGAAGGCCAATCCACGGTGGTCGAGGTGGGTGGGGAGACGCTGGGCGTCGCAGGGGTCAAGGGCTTCTGCGGGGGCTTCGCCGGCGCCTGCGGCAGCGACTTCGGCGAGCCCGAGATGAAGGCATTCATCCGCCACACCAAGTCGATCTCGCGCATCCTCCAGGCCCGCCTGGAGGAGCTTCAGACGGATTACAAGGTGGCGCTGCTGCACTACTCGCCGGTCGAGGACACTCTCGTGGGCGAGCGGTTGGAGGTGTACCCCTTCCTCGGCAGCTACCTTCTCGCCGAGGCCATCGATTCCGCGGGGGCGGACCTCGCCCTGCACGGCCACGCGCACCGGGGAAGCGAGAAGGGCC
This sequence comes from Actinomycetota bacterium, assembly GCA_036260105.1. Lineage (GTDB taxonomy): Bacteria > Actinomycetota > CADDZG01 > JAHWKV01 > JAHWKV01 > JAJCYE01. Next base: position 4,723 of record DATAAN010000049.1, on the reverse strand, counting down.
TCACTACCGCCGGGGTCCACGTGCGCAACGTCGCTCAGCCGATGCTCGGCCGGCCCTACACGGTGTACTCGCTGGGGTCGTCGGAGCGCGAGGAGAGCACGGCCGGCATCACCGCGTCGCGGAGCGGTTGAGCGGCCCGGCCCTCGTAGTCTTCGCCGCCGGCAAGGGAACTCGCCTCCGTCCGCTGACCGACCGGCTGCCCAAGCCGATGGTCCCGGTCCTGGACGTGCCGATGGTCGACCTTGCTCTGGCTCGCGGGCGCAGCACCAAGTGGGACGCGTGTTTCGTGAACGTCAGCGGCCCGTCTCCCGGACTTCGCGAGCACCTGGCGAGCCTCCATCCCACCGTGACGATCCTGGAGGAGGGTGACGAGCCGGTCGGCCAGGCCGCGACGCTTCGCCGCCTCTTGCCGCGGTTGACCGACCCGGTCGTCACCTGCAACAGCGACCTGGTCTCCGACATGGACCTTGGTCAGCTCTTGCACCAACACGCGGCCGCAGGGCGAAGGTGCACGCTAGCCGTCTCGCGGGTGGAGGGGGGCGCCGACTTGACTGCTACGGCCGACGGGACGGTGACCCTGTTGGACCGGCGGTTCGAGAACTCCGCCGGCTACCTGTTCCTCGGCGCCGCCTGCTTCACCCGTCCGCTTCTCGAGGCCATCCCGCCTCTTGAGCCTCTGGGCCTGGTGACCGGCGTACTGCGCGGGGCCGTGGCCTCGGGCGATGTCGCCCTGTACGAGCACCGGGGCTTCGCCGAGGACGCGGGCAGCCTGGACCGGTACCTCTCCGTCAGCGTCGCCGCCCTCGGCCGGCCCGAGCTCTGTCCCTCCACCCCCGGCGAGGTGTCCCGGGACCGCTGCTACCGCGGCCCGGGAACCCGCATATCGGCCGGCGCCGTCCTGGACAAGGGTGCAATCGTCCTGGCGGGTGCCTCCGTAGGAGACGGCGCCCGCTTGCGCGACTGCATCGTCTGGCCCTCATCCGAGGTTCCCGAAGGGTCGGACCTGACGGCCGGCATCTGGTTCGACGGCCGCTGGCTGGAGGCGGGGACGGCCTTTAGCGCCTAGAAGCGCGTGAGCGCTGCGATCGACCCCTCGTCCTTTAGGGCATCCGGCTCGGTCACGAAAACGACCTCGGCAGAGATTTCCTCCGCCTTCTGGAACGCCCGGTCCAGGATGCTGTCCAGAAACTCCATGCTCGTCCCGTCGATCGGGCACTGCGAGATTGACTCGCTCAGGTAGCCGCACTGCGGGCAGACCGATCCGGCGGCGTCGAAGCCGTCCGCGACCAGCAGGGTGCCGATCCGTGCCTCGTTCAGGCCGCTGAGGATCAGAGGCAACCCGGCGGCCGCCTTGTCGTCCGTCGCCAGGCGCCGCCTGAGGTCCTCGAGAAGCGCCTGCTCCCGTTCCTGCGCCAGCCTCGCCTGGATCTCCCTAAGCTTTTCCTTGAGGTCCTCGGTGTCCTCCATCTGCACGTCGGCGTCGATCCGGCCCACCAGGCGTTCGGCCACGTACGAATGCAGCCTGTCCTGGATCCGCGGCCACAGCTCCTCGGTCGCTCCGATGACGAAGTGGTCGAAGTTGCGCTTCTCGTGCAGCTTGAACAGCCGGTCGGCCACGTTCTTCAGGTGGTCCTCGACGTCCTCCTCAACCGCCCGGGCGTAGCGGGCCTGGGACCAGCCGCCCTGGTGGTGCTGGCCCTGGACGTCGTCTTCGATCTCGTCGTACTCCTTCAGCAGCACCGGGGTTCCCACGAAGATGCGGGCGGTACGCCGGTCGACCAGCGCCACGCACCACTTTCCCTGCTCGACCATCTCCTTGAGAGGCTGTAGATGGGGGCGATCGTCGACGAAGACGCCGCGGGGCAGCGGCTCGGCCACCTTCACTACGTCGAACAGGCCCTTCTGCGTGGAGGCGAAGATCGCCACCGAGCGGGCCTCGGAGCTCCATTCCTCATCGTTCAGCAGGTACTCCCGGACCAGCTTCACGTCGTCACGCAGCGGAAGCTTCGTGTCCTGGTCCAGCTCCTCGACCATCGCCTCCGCCTCGTTGGCGAGCGACGTCACCTGCGTCTGGCGAGCCGGTGCCGTGCCGAACTCAGTCGGGTCCAGGTCGACGTAGACGCTCAGAACCTTGCCCTCGCCGTCGATCCTCGACAGCTTGCGTACCAGTCCCGCCCGGACCTGCTGGACGTTCGGTGTCAGTGTTGACATCAGCACCCCTTCACTCGATCGGTAGGTCGCTTCTCGACTGAGGAAAGGGTTCCCCGGTTCAACGGAGGTTAATGCGCCCGGGGTCTCCTTACCCCCGGTGCACAACCGGGCCGAGAGGCCGCGGCTGCCATGCGTCCGGGTCGGCCAGCAACTCTGCTACCGGCCCCGGGAGGTCGCCGTTCAACACATCGGCCAGGGTCACCGACTCCAGCACCAGTCTCAGGGCGGCCCGAACCGCGACCCAGACCTGTTGCAGGTTGGCGGCCGGACCGGCATAGACCGTATCCTCCGGACGCTCCCCGCGCACCTCCGCCAGCGGGCCGTCAAGGGTGCGGAAGACGTCGGCGAGCGCTATCTCGGACGCCGGGCGGGCTAGCCGGTACCCGCCCTCGGAGCCGCGCTGGCTGGTCACGATCCGCCCCTTGCGCAGCTGGACCAGCGTGTTCTCGACGAACTTCACCGGCAGCCCCTGCGCCCTGGCCAGCGTCTCGCCGGTTCGGGATATGGCCTCCGGCTCCGCGGCCAGCGTCAGCAGCACCCGGATTGCGTAGTCCACCTTCGCCGAGATGTACACGCGGTCATCGTCTCACGAAAAAAGTCTTGCCCGACTCCATCATCTCCACTAGGTTGATGGAGATGGATGAGCTCCTGATCGTCTTTCTCGCCGGTTTCGCCGCCTCCTTCGTTGACGGGGCGCTGGGCATGGGCTTCGGCCCCGCTTCGTCCAGCATCCTGCTCGGTACCGGCCTCTCGCCGGCCGCGATCTCCACGACGGTCAACCTCGCCAAGGTGGCAACCGGCATCACCGCCGGCGTCTCGCACTGGCGCTTCCACAATATCGACCGCAGTCTGGTGCTCCGGCTGGCCATTCCGGGGTCTGTGGGGGCCCTTCTTGGGGTGACCGTGCTGGCCAGCGTCGACGGCGACCGGCTCAGGCCGTTTCTCACGGCGCTCCTGCTGCTCATGGCGTTCCGGATCCTTCTCCGGTTCAGCCGCGCTCTGCCCAAGAGCAGGGATGGAGGGAAGCTCGGGGAGGCGGGAAGGCTGGACTACGACTCGCGCGGCGTTCCGGTGGCAGCCGTGGCAGGCGGTGTAACCAACGGTCTCATCGGTGCTTGGGGACCGGTGGTCACCCCCTTCCTCCTCCACCGAGGCGTCTCTCCCAGGTACGCCATCGGATGCGTGAACACCGCCGAGGTGGCGGTCGCCATCGTCGCCTCGGGCTCACTGCTTGCTTCGGTGGGAGGCGGCGGGGTCAACGTCGCCGTGGTGGTCGCAATGCTTGCCGGTGGAGTGCTCGCCGCGCCGATAGCAGCCTGGACCATTCGCTTCATCCCGGCCAGGGCTCTCGGAGTTGCGGTCGGAGGACTTCTCCTGCTGACCAACGTCCGGGAGCTGGCAAACTACGCCGGCCTTGGGGGAATCCGCTGGGCGGCGTACGGCGCCGTGATCGCGGCCTGTTCCTACGCTGCCATGAGGCCCAGGATTCAGCAGCGAAGGGCCGGCGAGGCGTGGCTGCCGCCGGTCGAGCCGGCGCCGGAAACAGGGTCGTAAGCTCCGGGCCAGTCAGCTGGTGGCCGCAAGCTGCGTTAGGTCTGCGGCCAGGGGCCGAAGCTGCGTTCGGTCTTCGGCCAGAACCGTCGTTCTAGCCGGCCTGGTCCTTTCGCTCCGACTCCGGCTCTTCCCCGGCCGCCTGCCCGGCATCCGCTCCACCCGGCGGATTGAACGGAGCCACGAAGTCGGAGAACCGGCCGAGGGCCGCCCGGGGACCCTTGACCATCATCCGCCAACCGTCGGGCCCGGCCGTCTCCTCCATCACCTCGCCCGCTTCGTGCAGCTCGCTCCGCACGTCGCCGCGCTCGAACGGGATTACGTACTCCGCCAGGGTCTGCGACGCCGCAAGCTTGCTGCTGACCGCTTCGAGCAGCTCTTCCAGGCCCTCACCGGTCGTCGCTGAGACAAACAGCGCTTCCGGAAACTGGCGCTCGAGGCGCTCCCGGGTCTGCCGATCCAGCCGGTCGGACTTGTTCATCGCAACTATGCGCGGAACGTCGCCGGCTCCGATCTGAATAAGCACCTGGTTCACCGCCTCGATGTGGTCGTTGGGGTCGGCCTGCGAGGAATCGACCACGTGCAGCAACAGGTCGGCGTGGACCGTCTGCTCCAGCGTCGACTTGAAGGCCTCCACCAGCTGGTGCGGCAGTTTCTTGACGAAGCCGACGGTGTCGGTCAGCACGGCGTCGCGGCCGTCGGGAAGCTGCAGCTTGCGCGAGACCGGGTCCAGCGTCGAGAAAAGCTTGTCCTCGACGAGCACGCCGGCGCCGGTGAAGGCGTTCAAAAGAGTGGACTTGCCGGCGTTGGTGTAGCCGACGAGGCTGATCTGGGGCGCGCCGGCCCGGGTGCGCTGCCGGTTCTTGATCGAGCGGGTGCGCTCGACCTCCTTCAACTCCTCCTTGAGCTTTTTCAGGCGCCGCGCGATGCGGCGGCGGTCGATCTCCAGCTTCGTCTCGCC
>DATAAN010000048.1:0-20953 GCA_036260105.1 Actinomycetota bacterium | reverse complement strand
TCAGCGGTAGCTCGAAGGTCATCAACACCGGCGCCGCGGATGCGGTGGTCGCAACGAGCAACCCGGGGCACGCTCTCGCCCTGACGTCCGGAGGCCTCGACATCGACACGACGGGCGGCCGCGGCCTGGAGGCGTCGGGTGGAGGCAGCATCAGCGTTCAGGGGACCGGCAACACGATCACCACAACGACCGGCACTCCTCTGAACATCACGAACGTGACGATCACGCCGAACGTGACCTTCCAAAGCATCTCCGCCAACGGAGCAACTCAGGGCATCGTGCTCAGCGGTGTCGGCAGCGCCGGCAGCATGTCCGTCACCGGCACGGGGCCTTCGGGCAGCGGCGGGACCATCCAGAACATCGCCAACCGGGGCGCCTCGTTCATCAACGCCCGCAACATCACCCTGAGCGACATGAACTTCACCAACGCCAACCAGAACGACGGCGCCACGCCGGACGGCCTGCCGGGCAGCAACGGTGACGAGAATGGCGCCGTCCACCTCGACGCCGCGGTGAACGTCGCCCTTACCGACATCGCAATAACGACCACCGCTCAGCACGGGATCAACGGCGTCGGAGTGCGGAACCTGGACCTGACGAACGTGACGATCAACGATGCGGGGAACGAGACACCGGCGGCCAACGGGAACCTGGAGTCGGGCGTCTACCTGACCAATCTGACCGGGCTGGCCAGTGCCTCGCAGGACAACGTCTTCAGCAACCTGAACGTCTCCAATACCGGTTCGTTCAACGTCTACGTCGCCAACGGCACACCGACGAGCGCCGGCGGTGAGAAGGACAAGCTGACGATGACCGGGGGCACCTTCAACACAGCCGGGCAGAACGTCCTCAGCGACAACGTCACCGTCGACAACTTCAACTCTGCGAACTTCCAGACCGTGGTGACCAACTCGTCGTTCACCGCCGGGACCACGTGTGGCGGCGGCACGAGCACTTGCTCGCCGGACAACATCCAGGTGAACGGGAACAACACCTCCAAGTTCGACGTCTCGATCTCCGGCAGCACGTTCACCCAGGCGGGCCAGTCGGCGATCAACGTCTCCGGCAGCGGCTCTGCCGTGGGGTCCTTCTCCATCGCCAACAACCCGAACCTCACCGTCAGGGCGGCTCAGGGCATCAACATCGCCTCCAACGGCTCATCGGACCTGAGCGGCACGATTGCAGGCAACACGATCTCCACCAACGTCAACAACAACCCGGGCGTAGGAATCGACATGGTGGTCGATGCCGCCGGCGGCTCCATCGTGGCCAATGTCAGCAACAACACCATCGCCGGATCGGGAGCGAACATCTTCGAGTACGGCATCCGGGGCGGCGCCCGCAACGGCAACGGGACTGCCGATATCACGCTGAACAACAACACCGTTCAAGCCGCCGACGGCGCCGGCGTGTGGATCTTTGCCGGGAACAACACCGGCCAGGGCAGCGATACCTGCGTCAACTTCGTCAGCAACCAGATCGACGGGAACGGAGCGAACGCCTTCACCGACTACTTCCTCGACAACTACGCCGGCTCGACGTTCTCCGTCCAGGGCTTCGCCTCCGGGACGATCCAGGACTACGTGGCCTCGACGGACGACGACCCGAGTCCCAACGACCCCACGGTAACGATCAACAGCAGCAGCTCGCCTTTCACCAACGCAACATGCGCGACCCCCTGAGACAACAGGAGACCTGATGTCAGAACCGTTCCTAGCCGAGATCCGGATGATGAGCTTCAACTTCGCCCCGAAAGGGTGGGCGATGTGCAACGGGCAGATGCTCCCCATCAACCAGAACCAGGCGCTCTTTGCGCTTCTGGGCACGACGTACGGCGGCAACGGCCAAACCACCTTCGCCCTACCGAACTTAGTAGGCCGTATGCCGATCCACGCGGGCGCCGGGCATGCCCAGGGTGAGGCGGCAGGCGAGACCGCACACACGCTCACGAATTCGGAGATGCCGCAGCACATCCATGCCGTGCAGGGGACGTCCAATAGCACGGACCCGAACGGCACGAACGTTCCGGTGGGCAACCTGCTGGCAGCGGGCCCGAGTGAGATCTACGCCGGGCCGGCGAGCCCGGTTGCGCTGACCCCATCGACGCTGACAAACGCCGGCGGCACCCAGCCCCACGAGAACAGAGCCCCCTACCTGGCTCTCAACTTCTGCATCGCCCTGCAGGGCTTATTCCCGTCCCGGAACTAGGAGAGAGCGAAAATGGCCCAGCCCTATATTGGGGAGATCCGCATGTTCGCCGGCAACTTCGCGCCGGCCGGCTGGCTTTTCTGCAACGGTGAAGTCCTGCCCATCGCGGAGAACGATGCGCTATTCACTCTGATCGGCACGACCTACGGGGGGGACGGGCAAGAGACGTTCGCGCTGCCCAACCTCTGCAGCCGCATCCCTGTGCACCAGGGGCAGAACGTGCAGCTCGGGGAGATGGGAGGGTCCGAGAGCGTCACCCTCACTGTCAACCAGCTTCCCCGGCACAACCACCTGTTTCTTGCCTCGTCGAACAACGCAAGCATGACCACTCCGAACGGCACCGTGGTCGGTACGCCTACCGTCGTCGACCTTTACCGGACGAGCGACGCAACGGACGCGATGGCGAGCTGCGTGGGGCCATCCGGAGGGAACCAGCCGCACGAGAACGTGCCGCCGTTCCTCTGCATCAACTTCATCATCTCCCTGTTCGGGATCTTCCCGAGCCAGACCTAGGAGCTACAGACAAGTGGCCGATCCCTTTGTTGCAGAGATCCGCATCTTCGGCTTCAACTTCCCGCCGACCGGCTGGGCATTTTGTAACGGCCAAATTCTGCCGATCAGCCAGAACACGGCGCTGTTCTCGCTAATCGGCACCTTCTACGGCGGAGACGGCAAGAGCAACTTCGCCCTGCCGAACCTCCAGGGCTCGGCGCCGATGAACCCGGGGCAGGGGCAGGGTCTGTCTTTGCGGGACCTGGGCGAGGTCGGCGGCACCGAGACGGTTACGTTGCTGGAATCCGAGATGCCGCCGCACAACCACACCCTCCAGGCAGCGAACTTGCCGGGGAACAGCCGCAACCCGGCCAATTCGGCCCTGTCCCGGTCCACAGGTGGCAACGTATATCTTCCGCCGGCCGGAGCGCCACAGGTCCAGATGGCTGCCCAGGCCGTGAGCACGGCAGGGAGCAGCGCCCCGCACAACAACATGCCGCCCTACCTGACGGTGAACTTCTGCATCGCCTTGGAGGGCGTATTCCCGCCAAGGTCCTGACCGAGGCAGTCAAGCTCCGGCCGGCGACCGCTGCCGACCATCTGTTCCAGATGGAGCTGTACGCCTCCACCCGGGAGGAGGAGCTCGAGCTGACCGGCTGGGACGACCGGCGCAAGCGCGACTTCGTGCAGGAGCAGTTCCACGCGCAGTCCGTGCATTACGCCCGCCACTACCCCGCCATGTCCTCCGACATCGTCCTGGTGGAGGGCAGGCGGGCAGGGCGTCTGCTGGTCAACCGGGGCGAGAGCGAGATCCGGATCGTCGACGTCACCCTCGCTCCGGAGTACCGGCGGCGTGGAGTGGGGGCGGAGCTTATCTCGGCCCTCCAGGACGAGGCCGACAGGGACGGCAAGGCGGTGTCGATTCACGTCGAGCGTTTTAATCCGGCCCAGCGCCTATACCGGCGGCTCGGCTTCGAGGTGGCCGAGGACAAGGGGGTCTACCTGCTGATGATGTGGCGGCCGGACCCCGAGCCGACTAGGTGAAGATCGCCTCGTAGCGCATCGCCCCGCCATCGGGACCGATCGGCACGAGGAAAAGGTCGAACTCTCCGAGTGCCGGTATCTCGACCGGGTAGGTGCGTTGCCCCCAGACCGGCTCGACGGGACCGTGGAAAAGCAGCGAGAAAGGATTTCGCGAGCTCTCGGACACCCGGGCAGCCGAACCCAGCAGGTTGACCTCGGCCAGCTGGAGCTCCAGCCGCTCGCCTCCAGCGCGGAGCACGAAGGTTTGCCCTACCAGCGGCCGGAACGTCTCTGCGGTGAACGAGTCGAGCATCTGCTGCAGTCTAACTGCGCTTCCCGGCGGCCCCCGGTTAAGCGAGCGGGCCGGATATCATGGGGCTGCAGGGATGCGTTGCGCATCCCACACCATTTGCGGATTCCCCGGGAGGGCATGTGGACGTTACCGAGATGATGGAGCGCATGGAGAAGCTTCTGCAGACCCACGCGCCGGAGGAGATGGAGCGGCCGGGCAACATCGTGACCGCGGCGATCATCGTCGCCGAAGACATGGTGAAGGAGGGGAAGGTGAGCGGCCAGCTCTGGGACGATTGCGGTAGCCACCTGCTGGCGGCCCACTACGCCTACTTCAAGAACATCCCCATCGGCACCTTCACCGCCCCGTTTCTGGGCATGAAATTCCGGGAGATGCAGAAGGCGAACGGCGAGACGCCGCTCAGCCCTCCCTGCCAGCTGTAGCCGCCGGCTAAGCCTTTCCTCGAGCCGGCGCCTTTCCGGTCTCGGCAAGAAGCTCGGCCGCCTTCTGGCGCGTGACGGGGGTATCGGACCCGAGCATCGAGCTGAGCTCCGCCACCCGGTCCGAGCTGCCCAGCTCCACCACGGAGGTGACCGTCCGCCCCCCCGAGACCACCTTCCTCACGGAGAGATGGCGATCGCCGTACGCCGCGATCTGAGGCAGATGGGTCACCGCGATCACCTGATGCCGGTGCCCCAGGGTCCACAGCCGGCGACCCACCGCTTCGCCGACCCGGCCGCCGATCCCGGCATCGATCTCGTCGAATACCAGGGTGGGCACCCCGTCGGCCGACGACAGCACCGACCTGATGGCCAGCATCAGCCTTGACGTCTCACCGCCGGAGGCCACGGTGGCCAGCGGCCGCAGCGGCTCCCCCGGATTTGCTGCAATCAGGAACTCCACCGCGTCCACACCCGTAAGGCCGTACCGGAGTGGTCCGGCCACCGGCTCAGCCTGCGTGTCGGAGGCTGAGCCGATCACACAAGCGGCCGGCGGATGCGCCGGAGTGACCGCCAGGCCGTCGGCGGCCGGTGAGAGGCCGAATCGAATGGCCAGCTGGGCGCCGGCCATGCCGAGATCGGTCAGCTGCTCCTCGACGGCCTGAACGAGGTCGCGAGCGGCCCGCCTCCTGCCTGCGGCCAGCTCCCCCGCGAGGACGGCCGCCTGCTCGCGCAGGTCGTCCCACTGGGCGCGGAGCGCAGACACGGACATGCCGTGGCCTTCGAGCCTTTGCAGCTCGGCGTTCGCAGTGTCCTCGAACTGAAGGATCTCCGGAATGGTGGATCCGTACTTCCGCTTCAGCGAGGAGATTAGGTCCAGCCTCTCCTCGATCTCCACCAGGCGCTGCTGGTCGAACTCCACTCCCTCGGCATACCGGCGCAGGTCGCGTACCAACTCCTCCATCTGGAGAGCCGCTCCCTCCGCCGACTCGCGAAAACCGGCAGCTGCAGCGTCTATTCGTTCCAACGAAGCGAGCTCTTGCGCCGCCCGTCCCGCCATCTCGACTGCCCCCGGGACCGACTCGCCGTCTCCCTCCAGCACCGCCTGTACCTCGGCGACCAGCTCGTGGATACGCAGGGCGTTTACCCGCACCGTCCGCTCCGCGGCCAGAGCTTCGTCCTCTCCGGGCTCCAGGCGGGCAGCCGATATCTCCGCCGCCTGGAAGCCGAGGAGCTCTCTGCGCCCGGCGATGCCGGCCTGCTCCTCCAGCAGCGACTGCAGCTCCCGCGTGGTCCGGTTCAGCGACCGCACGGCGGACGCGTACCGGGCTCGCACGTCGTTGAGACCGGCGTACCGGTCCAGGAGGTTGACGTGCTCGGCGGACCGGAGCAGCGACAGGTGCTCGCTCTGCCCGTGCACGTCCACGAGCAGCATCCCGACCTCCGCCAGCCGGCGCTGCGGCACGGCCCGCCCGTTGATCCGTCCGGTGCTTCGGCCCAATGCATTGACCTCGCGGGAGAGGATGAGTCCCTCTTCCGCCACATCGATCTCCAGGAGCTCGGACAGTGCAGCGGATACGCCACTTCCCGGCTCGAAGATGCCTTCGACGTACGCCTGCTCGGCCCCCGCGCGGATGGCTCCCGGATCGGCCTTGTCCCCGAGGAGCAGCCCCAGCGCATCGAGCAGGATCGACTTACCGGCGCCCGTCTCGCCTGTCAGCACGTTGAAGCCCGCGCCGAGCCGCACCGTGAGCCGGTCGATGACCGCGTAGTTCCTTATGCTGAGCTCGACCAGCAAGGTGTCTCCCCGCTCTCCCGGCGGGCTTCGGGGGGGCCCGCTAGACTTCGCTATCGCGCACAATCGTAAGGGCAAGTAGTGACACCCTCTGTGCTAGGTTGGGGTTTGGAACCGGATTCCTGCAAGACCAAAAGGAGATTTGATGGCAAGGCCATGTGGCGAGTTCAAAGCCAAGTGGGAGAATCGCCCCGACCGGCCGGGAATGCTTACGGTGAGCGGGGAATGCACGCTTGCGGCGGTCTACCGGATCATTCTGACGAACCACGAACCGCCTAGCGAGGACCCCGAAGAGAAGGTCCTGGACCTCATCGTCACCTTGCCCTCGGGACTTCCCCCCACTGCTGTCGAGGGCCGCAGCACCCTCTACTACAGCTACAAGGAGGAGACCGAGCACCCGTACCAGCGGGTCCGGATCATCGACGTCAACTCCTCCGAGAACCCCAAGCAGGAGTGGGTGGTGCCCGTTCGAGTGCTGACCCAGAGTCTGGCGGAGGTCGGTCCCGACGGAACGAAGTGGTCCAAGATGGAGCGGCCCAAGAGGGTCTGAGCCGGCCTGTCCCTCGAATCGATAGGAGGCCGATGCCGCAGTTCAAGTGAGTAGACGTCGGAGCTTCCTGTACGGGGCACTTCTCCGCCGAGAGCACCGAGGATCTGGTGAAGGTGGTCTCCGAGCATCTGAAGACGGTCCACAAGATCAAGATGCCGAGCCGCACGATCCTCAACTACGTGGCGAAGAAGTCGACCTCCTGAAGGAAGGCGGTTCCCGGTTCGGGGACCCTACGGCAACCCGGCGGTTTCAATGGGTGCGAGGCGAATCTCAGACAAGCTGATCACCTGGGCGTCCCAGCTCGACGACGAGACAGTCCGGCAGGCCCTCAGGAGCTCCCGCCTGCCGGTGGTCGCGGGCCACATCGCCCTGATGGCGGATGCGCACTACGGGCTCGGTGCAACCGTCGGCAGCGTCATCCCGACAGAGGCCGCCCTGATCCCGGCAGCCGTGGGCGTCGACATCGGCTGCGGAATGGTTGCGGCGCAGACCGACCTCAATGCCTCCCACCTGCCCGACGACCTCGGCCCGCTCCTCAAGACACTCGAGCGTCGCATCCCTTCGGGCGTCGGCCAGGGGCACGGGACCGTCTCCAAGGCGGCCGAGCGGTGGCTGGCCACGCATCGCCCCCACACCAGGCTCACCGACGCCCAGGTGAAGAAGACCCTTTCTCAGTTCGGCACCCTCGGCAGCGGCAACCACTTCTTCGAGATCTGCCTCGACGAGGCGGATCGCGTATGGGTGGTCCTGCACTCGGGGAGCCGGGGCATCGGCAACGAGCTGGCGCAGGGCTACGTCAAGACCGCCCAGCGGCTGATGAAGGAGCTGGCCGTCGCGCTGGAGGACCGGGACCTCGCCTACCTGACCGAGGGAACGCCCGAGTTCGACGCCTACCTCGGCGACCTGACGTGGGCCCAGGACTACGCCCGGGCCAACCGCGACGCCATGATGGACGCCGGCCTGGAGATCCTCTTCCGGTTCACCGGTCGAGGGGAGGCGGTCCGCCGGATCAACTGCCACCACAACTACACCGCCCGGGAGGAGCACTTCGGGCGCAGGATGTGGATCACCCGCAAGGGGGCGATCCGGGCGGGACTCGAGGACCTGGGCGTCATCCCGGGCAGCATGGGAACCCGCTCCTACATCGTGCGCGGCAAAGGCAACCCGCAAAGCTACAGCTCGTGCAGCCACGGCGCCGGCCGGGCACTGTCCCGCACCGCCGCCCGGCGCCGGTTCAAGGGCGAGGATCTGGCCCGGGCGATGATGGGCAAGACGTGGCAGTCGAGGGATGCGTCAGCCCTGGTGGACGAGATCCCGCAGGCCTACAAGGACATCGACCAGGTTATGGAGGACCAGAAGGACCTGGTCACCGTGCTGCACACGCTGCGCCAGATCCTGAACTACAAGGGGGTGCGCTGAGGCTCAGCCGCGGTTGCGCCATCTCTCGGCGATTGCCAGCACCGGCTCCACCAGCAGCTCCGGCATGGAAAGATCTCCGAGCAGCTCCTCCGGGAAGACCTCCTCGGTCTCGGTGACGGCCGCGACTAGCCCCTCGTAGCGGGCGGGCCGGTAGCCCAGCAGGACGTCCTTGGCGGTAGCCGCAGGCAGGCGGTCGCGGAACTTCACGTGCAGAAGCGTCAAACCCTCGGGGGTGTTGCCCCGGCGCTCGGGCACGAGGATTACCGAGCGGCCGTCGCTCCGGCCGACGGTGACCTCCACCTCCGCCTTTTCGAGGGCCGCCCTCTTGGTGCCTCGAAGGCGCGGATCCGCGTCGGTACGGGAGCGCAGCTCGGTCGCTATGCCGCCCCGGGACCGTACGTGGATGGTGGCGGAGCGTGACCCCACGTCGCCCGACACCGTGTAGCGGGTGAAGCCGGTGACCTTCTCCACCGCCGGGTCGAGCGAAGCCAGCGTCCGCAGCGTCCGGTAGCCCAGCAGGTCCGTGCCCGCCCCGACCCGAAGCACTTCCTTGACCAGCGGTACTGCGAACAGGCCCTCCTCGGTTCGTGAGATGCCCACCGTCACCGTCTTCGCCTGGTGCTTCACGGCGTCGATGCCCCGGGTCAGGTCGTCGATGGCCTCGGTCAAGGTGGCGACCAGCTCGTCGAGAAAGACCCTCGGCCCGGCGCCGGCCCCTCGCTGCAGCTCGTAGACCTCGAACGGGAGCTCACCCATCGCGCAGCGGAGGAGGATGCCGAGGCGCATGGCCGGCCCGAGATCCATCACTCCGTCGCAGTCTCCCTGGGTGACCGTCTTCAGGAACCGCCGGGCCGGCCCTCGCACCCTGGGGCCCAGCCGGGACAGGATCGCCTCAGCGGTGAGGCCTGCGCTCGCCAGGTCCTGGACCGCCGCACGGACCTCCCGCAGCGGCAGAGCTTTGGCGTCGATGGCGAGCGCGGCCTCGTAGCCGAAAAGATGGCCCGCCATGGCCGAGAGCACGAAATCCACCCTGGGATGCACCGACGGCACCGGGATCGTGTCCGGCGACGTGAAGCCGGCTTGATCGCGGGTGGCGATCACGACGGGCGCCGCCTTGTGGGCCCGGTAGATGGCGATCTCCTTGAAGGCGTCGGAGGCGTTGGATCCCTGGAGGCCGGCGGCGCAGACCACGATCATCGGCTCGGCGGAGAGGTCTATGTGCTTCTTGTCCTCGATCGAGTCGCAGGCGACCGACTTGTAGCAGAGCTCGGAGAGCTTGATCCGCACCTCGGCCGCCGCCACCCGGTTGGGGCCGCTGCCGACCACCGCCCAGTACCGCCGCCGGGGGGCGTGACGGGCTGCAATCTGAGCTATGGATTCCCGCAGCTCCAGGACCTCCTCCATGGCCTCCGGCAATGCCTGGAGCGACGTCAGCAGCTCCGTATGCTGTTCCCGGCCCGCGCAGCCGGTTGCCTCGCACATGGCCAGTGCCAGGAGGAACCCGGCGGCGATCTGGGCGTAGAAGGCCTTTGTCGAAGCGACGCTCATCTCCACGTCCCGGCCGTCGGAGGTGTGCACCACGCCGTGTGACTTCTCGGCCAGCTCGGTGTTGCGCCGGTTGACGATGGCGACCACCGCTGCCCCCCGTGCGGTGACCATGTCGACCGTGCGGTTGGTGTCGGTCGTCGTCCCCGACTGGCTGATCGCGATCACCAGGGTGTCACTCATGTCGTCCTCCAGCCCGAAGCCGGAGAGCTCCGATGCCGTGGTCGCAGCCACCGAGACCCCCAGCGGGCCGAGGACCTCCGCGATCGCGGCCGCCACCGACTGGCCGGCGACCGCTGCCGTGCCCTGCCCGATGACCTGCACCCGCCGGAACCGGCCGTTCCGCAGGTCAGCCCTCAGGCTCTCGGGAAGCGCCCGGCCATCGAGCGCCACGGCAAGCCCGCCCTCCCGGGCCACGATGCGGCCGCGCAGGGTCTTGCGGAAAGACGCCGGGGCCTCGGTTATCTCCTTGAGGAGGAAGTGCTTGAATCCCCCGCGGTCGATGTCGCGGGTGGTGATCTCCGGGTACTGAAGGTCGGTGGTCGTCACCGGCAGCTTCCGGCCGTCGTAGCCCTGGCGCCGGATCCCTGAGATCTCCCCGGCGTGGTCGACGTCGAGGACGACCAGCCGTCCGGCGGTGTTGTCGCCGTCGATGCGCAGGTACGAGGTAGCCTCCTCGATCACGCCGTACGGCTCGCTGGCGACGACGAAGGCGTCGCCGGCCAGGCCGACGTAGAGTCCCTGGCCACTTCCCCGGACTGCGAGGTGGAGGCGCCCGGGGGCGGCGGCGGAGCTCGCCACGATGGCCATCGAACCCTCCAGCCGGGAGACGGTTGAAGCGAAAGCCGTATCCACATCGTCTCCGGCGGCCAGCCTGCGCGTGGCCAGCACGGGGATAACCTTGGCGTCGGTGGTTATCTCGCCCGGTATGGCCAGACCCTCCCCCGCGAGCAGCGCCGGGTAGTTGTCGATGTCGCCGTTGAGCACCGCAACCAGGTGCTCTTTGCCGGTGTCGCCCTCCTCCAGGCCGTCCAATGGGTGGGCGTTGGCCTCCGATATCGTGCCGACGCTGGCCCACCGGGTGTGCCCCAGCACGGTCGCCTGGGCCGACTCTGCAGCCAGGGCACGGCGAAGAAGGCCGTCTTCCAGAATGGCTCGCCGTATGGCCGCCACGTTGTCGCCCAGCTCGCCGATCTCGGCCGCCGCCTTGTACACGAAGCCCATAGCGCCTCCGGCGACCCGCACCGTGCCGGAGGGAAATAGAGGGTCGCTGCGGCGGCTGAGCTCCTCCGTGATGTCCGGGTCGTCGAGACGCAGGCCGTGGTTCCACACGAGGACGTGGACCCCCGCCGAATCTCGCCCGCGGACCTCCAGCCGGTCGATCGCCGCCAGTGCAGTCTGAATGGAGCCGTAGGCCTCGACTGCCGAGACCGACGGGCTGGGACCGGCAAGCGCAGCCACCTCCCTGGCGGTGCCCAGGCGGTCGTGCTGGACGGCCCACACGCGGTCCTTGCACGCGCTGGAAGCCGCGTTTACCCGCTCCAGCTCGTCGGGTTCGACGGTTTCCGGCGTGGAGTCGATTCCGGTGTCTATCCTCCGAAGCTCACCGGCGATCTCCTGCGTGAGAGCTTCGAGCTTGGGCCCGAGGCCGGGGTCGCCGAGGAGGGCGGTGAGGCCCGGCGTGCCTCTCAGCTTGCGGTCGACCGCATCCAGGTGCTCCTCGGCCGCCGCAAGGCGGGCGGCAATGCCCGGCGACTTGTCGCCGAGCTGATGGAGCGCCGACTGCAGGTCGTCCAGGAGTGAGGCCGGCTGGGGGGCCTCCCTCCCGGACCGGCGCTTGAGCACCGCAACTATGCCGCACATGGCTCGAGCCCTCGATTCACCCGGGCACCCCGCAGGTCGGTCCGGGAAAGCATCTATCCACAGACTACCAACGGTTAGGTCCCGTGACGGGGGCGAGCGGTACCTTGGTGGCGGCTAGTTGTCGTCCTCGGCGTTGTCGCCGTCTTCGCCGTCCTCCTCGCCGTCGCCGTCGCCCCCGTCGCCGCCGGACCTACCCGACGACGAGTTGTCCCGGCCGCCTCCGGCGGACCCGCCGTCGTCCCCCTGCTCCAGGTCTTCACCGGACGCTCCGGAGGAGCCGCCCGAGCTGGATTGCCCGGTTCGTGGTTCTGAGGCACCGCCCGGGGGTGGGACGGGCATCTCGTCGTGCGACTCGTAGCCAGCGGCGACCGGCGACCGGGTGCCACCCGCCGAGCGGACGCTTCCGCCTGCTCCGCCCGCCTTTCTGCCGGCCGCCGCCGCGGCGGGTGCTTCTTCCAAGGGCAGGCCGGAGGACATGAGGTCGGACGGGCTGGGCGGGGCGGCCGGCTCAGCCGACACCGCGGGTTCAGGAGAGGGGGTGAGCTCCGAGGCTTTGTTCTCGACCGTTAGGGAGTTCGGGGCGGAGCAAGCGCCGAGTGCAAGAAGGGCAGAGGCAGCAGCGGCCAGACCCCTTCGCCTGAAAGTGTCGATCACGGGGGCTTCCTTCAAGGATGGGAAAAGAGAATCTTCCTCTTTAGAAGGTGCCTCAGGCAACTCAGGACCGGAGGCTGACCGTCCCCGGCCGGCGGTTCCGCTAGCTTGCGGCCGGCTCCGCCACCATCTCGAGCGTTCCTGCCGGACTGGTCCCGCGGGCGGTCAGCGTGAGGATCTCGACCCCGGTGTCCGTGACGATCACCGTGTGCTCGAACTGGGCCGTGGGCAGCAGGTCGTTGGTCGCCACGGTCCAGCCGTCGCTCCACATATGGTGGTTGGGAGAGCCGCCGGTGATCATCGGCTCGACGGTGAACGTCATTCCCGGCTCGAACTCAACGGTGTCCCAGTCGTGCACGGTGTGGTTGACATGGGGAGCCGCGTGGAAAACCGAGCCGATGCCGTGCCCCCCGTAGTCGACGACGACGCCGTAACCCCGTGCTGCAGCAAACGGTTGGATCGCGTTGCCGATGGAGTTGAGCGGGCGGCCCGGAGCCACCGCGGCGATCCCGCGCAGCGTCGCCTCACGCGTGACTTCGATGAGCGCCTGGAGCGTCTTGTCGACCTGCCCCACCGGGAAGGTGGCGGAGGTGTCGCCGTGCATGCCGTTGAGGTAGGCGGTGACGTCGACGTTCACGATGTCCCCCTCCTCCAGCGGCCGGTCGTCCGGTATGCCGTGGCACACCACCTCGTTCACCGACGTGCAGATCGATTTGGGATATCCCTTGTATGACAGGGTCGACGGGTAGGCCCCCCGGCTGACGTACGCCTCGTGGGCGACCCGGTCCAGCTCGTCGGTGGTGACTCCGGGACGCACGTGCTCCCCCACCGTCTCCAGGACCTCGGCCGCCACCCGGCACGCCGCCCGGAGACGGTCGAGGGACTCTCCCGAGTGCAACTGAAACGACGTGGAGGAGACGGGAAGGCTTCCCAGGGCGTAGGGGGGCCGATCGATCTCCGATGGGACGTCGAGCATGGGGCTGACGCGTCCCGGCCGGACCTGCGGCCTGCGCATCGCCCGATGGTCGCCGTGGCACTTCTTGAACTTGCGTCCGGAGCCGCACCAGCACGGTGCGGTCCCTCTCAGGCGCGCGATCGCCGGCCTCCGCCTGTATTGGCCTGCCGGCTCCAGCATGCAGTGTGGTAGTGGCGCCTCTCCTCCGGCCGGCCTGACGGGAAGGCGACCAGGTGGGGGCTGCCCTCCTCGACCCACCCCTCGCAGTATGGGCACCGGTAGCGCTTCGGCTGGTTGGCGGTCCTGCGGACCTCGTAGCCCGCGATCCGGCCCGACGCCGGACCCAACAGCGACTCTTCGAGCTTTCCGATGTCTAGGTCCCCGGCCGCTTTGTTCTTCCACGGCCCGGAGCCGCCCCGGCGGGTACGGCTGGGCATCAGTAATCCCCTCGGGCTCGGCCCGCCACGTACTCGGTCACCGCATCGACCCAGGGAATGAGGCTTCCGCAGGAAGGGCATACCGAGGCGTCCTTCTCGACATCGACGAAGGCGACGTGCCGCGGGGCTAGCTGGGTTCGCAGATGCTCGACGAGGTTGTCGGGCTCCGGAGCCTCGGGCGAGAGCATGCCCTGGTCGTCCATCCACGAGGCGAGGCTCTCGACCTCCAGGTCATGCAGGTCGCCGAGCATGGGCGCTACCAGGTACGCCGGGATCCAGAACTGGATCTCCTGACCGCACCGGTGGCGGATCCCGAGCATCATGGCCCGGTCGGTGGTGGACATACAGCCATTCTCCCGCAGTTCGCCCTTCTGCGACGGCAGCTCCTGCGGCATGTGGCGTAACCTCGACCCTTGGGTACGACGAAGGAGGAACGATGGTTGCAGTGAACTCGACGATGCTTCCGCTCGGCAGCCCCATGCCGGCGTTCGATCTGCCCGACCCATCCGGCGTCAGGTACTCGAGCGATCAGTTTCAGCACGCCCCGGGGGTGCTCGTCATGTTCATCTGCAACCACTGCCCCTACGTCAAACACGTCCGTCCCCGTCTCGCCGAGGTGACGAAGGACCTCGCCGGCAAGGGGTTGGCCGTCGTGGGCATCAACAGCAACGACGCCGGCGAGTATCCCGACGACTCCCCCGAGGCGATGAAAAAGGAAGCGAAGGAGTGGGGTTATACGTTCCCGTACCTGGTGGACGAGGACCAGAGCGTCGCCCGGGCATTCCGGGCGGCCTGCACCCCGGACTTCTTCCTGTTCGACCGGGAGGGCCGCCTCGCCTACCGCGGCCAGTTCGACGACAGCCGGCCCAAGAACGACCTGCCGCTCACCGGAGCGGACCTCGTCGCGGCGGCTGAGGCGGTGCTCGAAGGCCGGCCGGTCCCCGAGAACCAGCGCCCCAGCGTCGGCTGCAACATCAAGTGGAAGCCCGGCAACGAGCCTGACTACTTCGGGTAGCCCACCGGCTGGTGGCCGGCGTCGGCGCCTCCGCCGGCTCCTGGGAGCCGCCGCACTGGCCGGTGCGGTGTCGTTCGGAGCCATCCAGCTGGTCCCCTACGGGAGGGAACACACCAACCCACCGGTGGTCCGGGAACCGCAGTGGGACAGCCCGGCCACCGCACGGCTGGTCGACGCAGCCTGCTACGACTGTCACAGCAACGAGACCCGCTGGCCGTGGTACTCGAAGGTCGCCCCCATCTCCTGGCTCGTCTACAACGACGTCGTACAGGGCAGAGCCGAGCTGAACTTCTCCGAGATGGGCCGGGAGGACAACGAGGTGGACAAGGCAGCGGAGACCGTGGAGGAGGGAGAGATGCCCCCGTTGCGCTACGCCGTCAACCACCCCGAGGCCCGCCTGAACGAATCTGAGAGAGCTGCCCTTCTCCGGGGGCTGCAGCAGACGCTCGGCAGTGACGACGACTGAACCCTTGGTGGTATCTTCGGTCTATGTGCCGGAGCATCAAGAAGCTGCGCAACCCGGAAGAGCCTGCGACGCCGGAGGAGGTGCGGGCGGCCGCGCTGCAGTTCGTCCGGAAGATCAGCGGCTACACCAAGCCGTCCTCGGCGAACAGTCCCGCCTTCTACGACGCCGTCGAAGAGATAACCGAGTCGGCGGAACGGCTGCTGGCCGGACTGGTCACCAGGGGCGTCCCCTCGGCCGGTTCGACGGCATCCCAGAGCTGACCCGCTAGACGGCGCCGGTTTCCTGCCCGAACAACCGCCCAACCGTGCAGCCGGCCGATTCTTCGGGGGCGTCGAGCTCGGCGGCACCAAGGTGGTCTGTGTGGCGGGGTCTCCTCCCGCGGCCATCGTCGCCTCGGACCGCTTCCCCACCGGGCCACCCGCCGAGACCCTCCAGAGGGTCGTCGCCCGGCTCTTCGAGTTCCAGGAGGTGCTGGGCGGGCTGGACGCCATCGGCGTCGCCTCGTTTGGCCCGGTCGACCTCAGCCCCTCCTCGGCCACCTACGGCTGTCTGCTCGAGACGCCGAAGCCCGGCTGGTCCGGCACCCCGATCCTCCGGCCGCTGGAGGAGGCGTTCGGCGTGCCGGTCGTCCTCGCCTCGGACGTCGAGGGGGCGGCGCTGTCCGAAGGGCTGTCCGGGGCTGCACGCGGCCTGGAGTCGTTCGTCTACATCACGGTCGGCACCGGGATAGGCGCGGGCGTGGTCAGCCAGAGCCGGCTGCTTCGGGGCCTGCTGCACCCGGAGTTCGGCCATGTGGCGGTTCCCCGCCGCCCCGGCGACGACTTTCCCGGTGTTTGCCCCTTCCATGGCGCCTGCCTGGAGGGGATGGCGAGCGGCCCGGCGATGGCCGCGCGCTGGGGCATGCCGGCCGAGCAGCTGACCGGGCCGACCCGCGAGGCTGCGCTCGCCCTTGAGGCGCAGTACCTGGCGTCGGGGCTGAGATCCCTGGTGTACACGCTGGCTCCGGAACGGATCGTCATCGGTGGCGGCGTCGGCCTGACCGAAGGGCTCCTCCCTCTGGTGCGCGAGGCGCTTGCGACGGAACTGGCCGGCTATCCGGGAATCGACTGGTTCACCAACCCATCCTTCGTGGCGCCCGCTGCCCTGGGAGCAATGGCGGGCGGCGCAGGGGCCCTGGTGCTCGCGGCGACCGCTTCCTCCCAATACCGTTGACTGCGCGGGCCTTGCCTGGATAATGCGCAAGCACGAGTTTTGCGCCGCCGACACCGAAAGGGCGAGAATCCGCACATGGATGAAGAAGAGAGGCGTTTTCAGGAGTGGATGTTGAGCAAGGGCCCCGACGGGCGGCCGGTGTGGGCCCCCAACGGACCGAGCGAGGCCACCTGGCGTGACCGCCCGATCGCCCAGTTCATCAAAGGCTTCCTGAAGAGCAAGGGCGGCCTGGACCCCCGCTAACCCTTGAGATCCCGGCTCAGCCGGCGAGCGATCCGTCGCCGGCTGCCGCATTAGCTCGCGCCCCGGTTGGACCTAACCGGGCAGGAAGGAATCCGCCAGCCAAGCGGCGAGCGCTATCGGGCCGGCTCCGGCGAAGAGCTCTCGCTGCTGGTGAGCGCCGTTTCTTCTAGCGAGCCGCGACGCCCGCTCGGCAAAGTCCCCGCCTCCAATCTTGTCGACCACGGGGGCGACCGTTTCGATGAGCTCCACCACACGCTGCCGGCTTGGCAACCGGGCGCCGCTTCCCAGGTCCAGAAGCGTGCCGTCCAACCCGTGCCTGAGAGCCGACCACCGGTTTTCGGCGATCATCCAGGTCTCGGCCGGCATGGGCAGGTCCCCGGCGTCGAACCGGTCCGCCAGCCACAGCGCGACGCCCGTTGCCACTGCGGCGACCGCCAGGGCGTCACCCGCATGGGTCTGGGCATCGGGAACCCGGATTTCGAGCGTCCCGAGGCCGCCGTGGGGACGCAGCTCCCACCACCACTCCGCCGGCTTGCCCGGCTCGCGTCCCGGCAGACCGGCGGTCAGGTGTGCCGCGTACCGCTCCCAGCTCGGCAGCACCGGAGGAATCCCCTGCCGCGGCAGCAGCCCGCAGATCAGCGGCCGCACCGAAGCAAGGGTCGTGTCGACGCCGCACTGGATAGGGGCGTTCGCCGCCAGGGCGGCCAGCTCCGGAAGGTAGGCACGCAGGGCGTTGTAGACGCCGAGCACCCGATCGGCGCCGCCGAGGCTGACGTGGACGTGGAGGCCGCACACCAGCTGCTGTTTCAGCACATCGCCGAACTCGGCCAGCAGGCGGCCGTACCGGTCGCCCGAGTTCAGGGCGCCCAGGCGGCTTGCGAACGGGTGAACCCCGGCAGCCGCCGGGCGGGCTCGCCCGGCCAGGTGGCTTGAAAGCAGCCGCCGGCACTCGACCAGCTCTTCCGCCAGCCGGCCGAAGTCGGCGTGCGGCCTGGTTGCGATCTCGACCTGGGAGGCCGGCAGCTCCGGCTTGAACCGGTCATCCAGGCCCTCCAGCAGCTGTTTTCCGGACGGGAGCAGGTCGAGTGTCTCGGGATGGAGCACCATGATCTCCTCCTCCACCCCGACCAGCACGGGTCCCGAACCCTCGAATCGGGCCGCCAGCGCGTCGGGATCCAGCGGCCACTTCCCGGGCGACTTCACGGATTACCCGGGAATCGAAGTGGGAACCGTCCAGGCATGAAGCTGCTGCGCCTGCCCGGAGTCCACAAACCGGTAAGCGACACCTGGATCCTCGCCGATGCGATGCGGCAGGAGCTGAGGCCGGGCGCCCGGGTCGCCGACATCTGCACCGGCACCGGTGCGCTGGCGATCAGTGCGGCGCAAGCCGGCGCCGGCGAGGTCGTCGGCGTCGACCTCACCCTCCGCGCCGTGGTTTTCGCCCGGCTGAACGCGCGCTTGAACGGCGCCCGCATACGGGTGCGCAGAGGCGACCTGTTCGGCCCGCTGGCCGGCGAGAAGTTCGATGTCATCGTCTCCAACCCTCCCTATATCCCCGCGGAAACCGAGGAACTACCCCGGCGGGGAACCACAGTGCCCCTGGACGCCGGCCTGGACGGGAGAGCCCTCCTCGACCGGATCTGCGCCGAGGCGCCCGACCACCTGCTGCCGGGAGGCGTGGTGCTGCTGGTCCACTCGTCCATCTGCGGCACGGAGAAAACGGTCGAGGCGCTCGCCGCGGGCGGCCTGCAGGCCGACGTCGTTTTCCGTAAGCCGGGCAAGCTCGGCCCGGTCATGACGGCACGGGCCGCCATGATGCGAGAGCGCGGACTTCTCGGGCCGGAGGACGAGGAGGAGATCGTCGTAGTGCGGGGCCGGCTCGCCGAGGCGCGGATGCCGTCCGAGGCGGTCGGTTAGCGGCCCAGCCGCTCGTACGGCAGGGCATTGGCCGGGGCCTCCACCGACACGTCGGAGTTCGGCTCGGCGAGCCGGAGCTGAAGGGTGAAGTTGACCCCGGTCAGACCCTCCAGCGCCCGGCGAAACCCCTCAGGCGGTTCCCGGCCGAAGTCGACGGTCACGACCAGGCTCCTCAGGATTCGGTCCTCCTTGCCGGTCACCAGCTCCAGACGAGCCTCCCTTACCGCACGGCGGAGCTGCTCCGCATCGTCGCCCTCGATATCGGCTCGGTCGACGCCTCCGTAATCCCGGGCGATCGCCAGCATGTCGTTCACTGCGGTGACCACGTCCAGCTCGCCGCTCACCGTCTCGGTGTCCGCGTTGTCCGGACTTGCCACCACCTCTGCCTCGGGCACCCAGTCGTCGAGGTCCAGCCCGGAGAAGGGGCCTCGCCTGCCCGCATCCTCGGATCCCCGCATGGCGGCGATCCGGTCGTCCGGCAGCCGGTAGGCCTGCCTGCCGACCCGAAGGAAGGCGGCATCGCCGGTGGAGACGAAGCCGAAGGTGTCTTCGGCGGTGCCCACATACCGGGTGTACGTGAGGTCGGCGTCGGGCAGGCCCTCACCCTCTGGCATCGCGAAAGGCCCCTGGATGCGGAAGCCGGTTCGCTCCCCTCCCGCTGCGGTCGCCACCACGCTGAGGTCGACGATTCCGCTGCGCACGTCGCCCAACTCCGCCGCGGTTTCCTCGAGCGGCCCGCGGGCACAGCCCGCCAGCGCCAGGGCCATCGCGGCTACAAGCGCCGCCGCCTTTCTCATGTAGAGGCGGATGCGGTGGGGCTGGGTGATGCTTCAGCGCTCGCCGAAGGCGACGGCGAAGGCGACTCCTCCGGCTCGTCCGACGGCGACGCGGATGCCGAGGCCGTCGGCTCGGGCGACGCCGACTGTGACGGGGCGGGCGTCGCTCCGCCGTCATCCCGGCTTTCGATGTCGGGCGTATCGGCAGAGACCACGTGGTTGGCCACCACGTCCCTGATCTGTGCGATCAGCGGAAGGACTTCCTGTTCTATCTCCGCGGCGGTGAGCTCACCAGCCTCGATCCGTCTGCCGAGCTCCAGGAAGGCCCTCCTCACCTGGGCGATGGTGCGCCTTCCCTGGCTGTCGATCTTCAACGGGCCGCCGATCCCGACCACGTACTGTTGGGCCTCGGTCATCGTCTCGCACAGCGTGCACTCCTCGTTTAGGGAAATTGCGATGTTCTGCGGCGTTATCGCGTTGGCTTCGGACGCGACCAGCACGATCTGGATCGCCACGGAGACCGTCTGGCAGCTCTCGCAGCTGGCGTAGGAGATGGCGATGTTGGTTTCGTCGATGACATCGTTGACCGTGCGGTGGATGTCGAAGGCAAACCGGAAAAGCGATGAGCCGTCTTCGGTGTTGATGGCAATGGCCTCGTTGTCGTCCGCGGCCAGCGCAGGCGCGGCCGCCACGGGCAGGCCCAAAGCCAAAGCCACCAGGAATGCTGCCAAAGTCCGAAAACGCAATCTCACTCCCAAAGTCTCCTTCCCGGTTCACCGCGTGGTGCCCTGAAAATACCCAGAGGGGCATCCGGGCCAAACCGAGCGGCCTGAAACGACGAAGGCCCCCCGGCTGCGGGGGGCCTACGAGGAGGTGCTTGGGCTCTTTTCTAGCCCGGGTTGTTGAGCGCCAGGATCATCATGATCGCAAAGACAACCAAGACAAAGACCAGAACCATGAGGGGGTTGACGTTGTAGTTGTGCATTCCTACCTCCTGCCGAGGGATCCGGGCACCCGCATCCCGGACACCCAATCAATAGAGGGAAGAATAGTTACGTCCAGCCCCAAAGTGAAATCAATTATTCGGCGGGGGCTGATACTCAGGCGCCGGCCGGCCCCTCGGGCCTCCCAAACGAGAAGCTCAGGCCCGGCGGAGATGTTGCTCCCACCATCTCCAGGGCATTCCCATATAGGCCGGCGTCCCGGTCAGGTATGGCGGCGGAGGATTCAGGGTAACGCGTTAACTCCAATCAACTGCAAGGAGGTAGCTATGGGCGGGACAGAAGAGAACATGGGTCAGCAGGAGGAGAGGGGCGGCGACTTCGCCGGAGGCAGCACTCTCGGCCGCCCGCCTACCCCCGAGTCCCAGTCGACCGGCTCAGCTGAGGTTCGCCCGGACGACGCCGACGGCGAGCTTCCTCCGGTCGTTGACGGCCAGGAGATGCCCAACTAGTCAGGCACTTTCCGCTCAAGGGGGGGATTCGGAGTCCATATTGCGACCCTGAATCCCCCTCGGCGCGTGTCGGGCTTACCGGAGCGTCACCGTCATCCCGGCAGCATTGAGTGTGGAGGTCGCCGTCGACGCGGCGGTAGATGGCCTAGCTCGGCTCGGCAGCAGCCTTAGCCCTCAGGGGGCAGCGCCGGTGGCGGCCGC
>DATAAN010000047.1:0-10132 GCA_036260105.1 Actinomycetota bacterium | reverse complement strand
CAGCAGCTGGTTCTCTCGGAGCAGCGACCCGGCGAGGCTGGCCGAGGTCCCGAGGGCGACGAAAACGGTGGAGAAGCCGGCAACGAACAGCAGCGTGGGTGCGAGCAGCTTGCGTGCCGGAGCCGTCCCGGACTTGACCATCTCCAGGGAGACTCCAGACATGTAGGAAAGGTAGCCGGGCAGCAGAGGAAGGACGCAGGGTGAGAGGAAGGATGCCGCTCCTGCCAAGAAAGCTATCGGGATGCCCACCGATACGGCGTCAGTCGCCAAGCGGGCACCTTCTCCATAAGACCAGCGCTACGTCACCGCCCGACTGCGCCCGGCCGGCTCCGCCGGCTCGGCCGCCTGCTTCGTGCCGGCTTGCGCCGAGGTGCGGAGGAAGCCTGCGTACATCACGCTCACCCCGGCCGCCAACCCGACCGCAAAGACCGATCCCTGGCCCTGCCGGGCGAATGCACTCGCGATCGCCACCACGACGGTGCCGGCTGCGATCAGGGCGTTTCCCTGGGCCAGCCGCCTGGACCGTTCGCCCGGCCGCCTGGCCAGCCGGGCAGCGGACCAGATTGCGCCTGCCAGCACGACCAGGAACCCGGTGTAGGAGTAGTACCGGGAGAGAGCCCGGACGCCTTCGGGCATCACATCCCTCCCCATGGGGATCCCCTCGGAAGCCAGCAGTGCGTCGGCGTTCATGCCTCCTCCGAACACCGCCAGCGCCCCGTAGAGCGAGGCCGCTGCAACTGCAAGAGCCGCAAGATGCGCCACCCGCCGGGGCAGATAGAGGTAGGCGGTTCCCAAAGCAAGGATCGGCACGTTCACCAGAGCACCAAACAAGTAGTAGGAGCGGAAAAGGGCCGGGGACCATCCGGCGAACATCCCGATCGATGCGAAAAGCGAGGCCGCGGCGAACGCGGCCAGAGCGGTCCCCCACGCCAGCTGGTGCGGCCGCCGCCGGTCAAGGAACTGACGGAAGAGGGAGAGGGAAAAGACGCCGCTGACCAGTGCCGCAGCCAGGGGAAACAGGCCCATCATCACCTACACCTTATCCGGCAAAGTTCAAGTAATGTGAATCGAGGGCTCGATGCGAATCGAGCCGAAAAGGAGGAGCACCTTGGCGATTGACGTGGTGGTCGTCGACGATACGAAACACGTGCTGGACATGCTCGTATCCCTGCTCACCCTGGACGGCTTCAACATCGTCGGGCAGGGCAGCAGCGGCCCTCAGGCCGTCGAGCTTGCGGCCAAGCACCGTCCCAGCGTCATGGTGATCGACCACGCCATGGCCGGCATGAACGGACTCGAGGCGTCGCGCCGCATCCTGGCCGAGGCCCCCGACCAGAACATCATTCTCTACACGGCGTACGTCGACAAAGCCCTCAAGCAGGAAGCGGCGGCGGTTGGCGTGGCCCTCTGCGTGGGAAAGGCCGAAGGACTCGAGACGCTGGAGCGGGCGATTTGCGAGCTCACCCTCCAGCTGGGCAACAAGTAGTCAGTAGCGCCGGCCTCCGGTAACCAGCCGGACCACCAGCAGGAGCAGCGCCGCGCCGACGAAGGAGACTACGATCGGACCGACCCAGACCCCTCCGGGGCTCTGCCAGCCCATGCGCTGGAACACCCACCCGCCGATCAGTCCTCCGATGATGCCTGCGACGATGTTGAGCAGGCACCCCATCCGCTCGTTCGTGCCGGTGACGATGCTGGCGAGCCAGCCGGCGATACCACCCACGATGATGCTGTAGAGAAAGGTTTCCATGCCTGAGTTCTCCTAGGAGGCGAGTCGAATCTGCACGCGCCACGATATCCTTCTTCGGTGAGACGAAACACCATCGTGGCGGTCGTAGTGCTCCTCGTGGCCATTCTCGTCATGGGGGCGCTCGGAGTGATGCAGGTAAGCAGCGTCCCCCGCTGACCACACGCTCCAGGTGCGGCCGCAATTCCGCCTATTGCCTGGCGGGCGGCCTTTTCAGCAGTATCTGCGAGCCCAGGGCGGGATGGCCGAGCAATGCGGCGGCACTTCCCAGGTTGACGCACAGAGCCATGCTGCCGTGGGAGTCTTCGATCAGCTGTAGCTCGCCGGTGGAGCCGTAGGAGTAGCTCTCCCGCAAGACCGCGCCGAGAGTCCGGTTTCCCACCTCGACCTGCGCCCGGTTCCCGGCCCGGAGTCCGAGGCTTTCGACGTGGCGGCGGGTCAGGCTCGTCTGCAAGTTCCCGAACCGGTCAACCAGCACTATCTCGCCGAGGTAGCCCCCATCTGCCTCGATCACCGCCGGTTCCGGGAGCCGAACGAGCGACACCACCTCGAGCGGCGGGCCAAACACCTCCGGAGGGGCGCCGCCGGCAAGGTGCGCGGCCGCAGGAGCGAACACGTCACGGCCATGGAAAGTGCTCGACCGGCCCGGCAGGCCGAGGTCTCGGTTGGTTATCTGCCACGCTCCGGCCACGCCGCCGACCCGATCCGCGGCCGCCAGGAGAAGGCCGTTGTCGGGGCCAACGAAAAGTGCGTCGCCCGCAGAGACGACGATTGCCTTCCGGTCGGAGCCCACCCCGGGATCCACGACCGCAAGATGGACCGCCCGCGGGAACCAGCCCACCGACTCGGACAGCACCGCAGCGCCCTCACGGACGCCGAAGGGGCGAATCAGATGGGTCAGGTCGAAGACATCGGCTTCCGCAGCGATGCTGCGGATCACCGCCTTGCAGACCGCCACGTACTCGTCGGCGAGCCCGAAGTCGGAGAGGAAGGTGATCTGGCGGAAGGTCTACTTACCTTGTTGGCGACGCTGCCAGCGGGTCCGCTTCAGCATCTTCTTGTGCTTCTTCTTGCGCATCTTCTTCCGGCGCTTCTTTACGACAGACGACAAATCGAGCCCTTCTCCTAGAAAGCGTGGCCGCAGACCGGCCGTGAGGATCTCGCAGAGGAACCAGCCGCTTCGGCGATCGGCCGCCACAAGGAGGCCGGACCGCCAACTCGGCGGCGCCCTAGAACTTTACCACCCGGGAGCCTACGGCTGACTATGGCGCCCAGGAAGCATGGGGGCGGAAGACGCTTCGAATAGTCTGAGCGCGGCCAGCAGGCCGGTATCCCCTTAAACCGCCCTGACGTAATGGTCGTCGAGGTACTGGTGAACGTCCGACTCTTTGACCCGGTAACGGTTACCCACCTGGACGGCTTTGAGAGCGCCGGATTTGATCAGCCGATAGACCGTCATGTTGGAGACGCGCATGAGCACCGCTACCTCGCTGACGGTCAAAAATTGGAACCCCTGCTTTTCACGAGCCATTCGCTCACCCACTTTTTTTCGGGAGTATACATCCCGCCACACTGGGCAACATAAGGGCACCCCGGGCACCTCGCAGGCTACGCTTTCCCACCCGGGGATCGGCTTTCCGAAGTAGGATCGATGCGGTGTGGCGGCCTGCCGCGCAGGCGTGTCCGCCCGTAGAACTGACCCAAGGAGGCACATTGGCCAAGCAGCCCGCTCCCAAAGAGAAGAAGCGCCCGAAGAACGATGCCGCCCAGGCAGCGAAGAAGGCGAAGAAGGCGGCGAAGAAGTCCGGGGGCGGTTCGGCCTGATCCGTCGCCGGCTCAGCCGGCGCCCAGCCCGCGGGCACGATCGAGGGCGGCCTGCACCGCGTTCATTACCGCGGCCCGCACCCCTGCGCGCTCCAGCTCGCGTAGCGCAGCGGCCGTAGTGCCGCCCGGTGAAGTCACCGCTTCCCGAACCTCGGCCGGCAGCATGCCGCCGTCGGTCACCAATGCCGCCGTCCCCCGCAACGTCTGAGCCACCAACTTCGCGGCCACCGGCCGGGCGAGGCCCACGGTGACGCCCGCGTCGATCATCGCCTCGGCGAACAAGGCGAAGTAGGCAGGGCCGGACCCGGACAGGGCGGTGACCGCATCGATGTAGGGCTCCTCCACCACGAGGACCGGCCCGACACCCTCCAGCACGTTGCACGCAAGGGTCAGATGGCGCTCCCCGGCCCGGCGCCCGGCACAGATGGCGGTGATGCCCTCTCCCACCTGGGCCGCGATGTTGGGCATGGCCCGCACCACCGGAGCGGTGGGGACCTTTTCCTCTAGAAAAGCGGTGGTTATGCCTGCAGCGATGGAGACCACGAGGTGGGAATCGGTGACCGCCGGTGATATCTCGGCAAGCACCGAACCGACGTCCTTGGGCTTGACCGCGATCACCACAATCTCGGCCTGCTCGGCGGCGCTGCGGTTGCTCTCCCCGACGGACAAACCGTGCCGAGCGGCGACGCCGGCAACCCGTCCCGAGTCGACGTCGGTTACCAGCACCCGAGCGGCGTCGATGCCGGAGCGGACCATGCCGGCCGCCAGCACCTCGCCCATCTTGCCCGCACCGAGCACGGCCACCCGGCCGCTGAAGCTCTCCATCCAGGCAGTATCGCTCAAGGGACCGGTGGACAGCGGGAGGGCGGGAGGCCGGTAAACGTTTAAGGCTCAGGTGTTGGGGCTGCACAACCCGGCCGGCGAACCAGCGGGCCACGCAACCTTATTACCCTGAGCCCTAAAGAATCCCGAGCAATCCAAAGGCCTTTGCGATCGACTCACCACGCTCAAAGGCTGTACTTCCTGTGGGCGCCGCCGGTCTCCCGGCTCGCCGACAAAGGTTTCGGCCCCCTGATGAGCGCCGGCAAGGATCAGCTGCCGGACAACCGAACTGCTCGGGACGGCAAGAAACTACCGTTGTCCGGGAAAAGCGGTCAAGGTCAGAATCCGAGATTTCTTCCCACTCTGCCGGTGGACCCCAGAAATGCCGCAGGGCCCGAGGTACCTCCGGTTTTCCGCAGCTGCGCACTTCCCCGAACACAGCTGCGGACCCTTACGGCATCTTGGGCCCTGCGAGCCGCAAAACCGTCCCGGTAGCCCGGCAACCACGATCCCGGAGTGCAATGCCTTCCCGCCCAAATCCCCGTCATTTTCAGGTGTGAACCATCCAAAGACGAGAGACCAACGAGGATTCGCTAGAGCCTCCGAAACCGCTTCGCTGCCGGGATCAACCCTGACTGCTTGCGACGGAGGACAAGCTACCGACGCTCCAAGAGGGCGTCAAGAGCGCTTCAGGACAATTGTTCGCGACCCGAAATCTTTCTTCCCACTCCACATTTCGGCGGGTGCGCAGTTGTTGCTGAGGGCTCCTGCGGTGTAAAGATCGTGCAGCTCCGCTGCGGAACGGTCCCACGCGAAGTCCCCGGACGAGCAGACCGCGAGCCGGCCCATGCTGGCGGCCAAGCGGGGATCCGAGAGGATCATCCAAGCTCGCTCGGCAAAGGCTTCGGCGGCGCCGGGGGCGACCAGGTAACCGGTCTGGCCGTGTCGCACGATAGCCTTCAAACCGCCGACGGCCGATCCGACCACCGGTACGCCTGAGGCCTGGGCTTCCAGCGCCACGAGTCCGAACGACTCGGTGTACGACGGGACCAGGCAGACATCGGCCGCCTGGTAGAAGGCAGGAAGGCGGTTGTGCGGCTGGGCCGGGATGAAGCTGACCTGCTCGGACAGTCCCAACTCGGCGGCCTGCTCGGCGAGCCTCGCGACCTCGCCGGCGCCCGACCGGCCGCTCGAGCCGCCGACGATAAGCAGCTGTACCTCTGCCCTGGCCAGCCGGCCCCAGGTCACCAGGCGGCCCAGGGCGTCGATCGCGATGTCGGCCGCCTTCAGCGGCTGCAGCCTTCCGACGAAAAGCATGACCTTCTTGCCGGAGAGGCCGAGCGCCTCCTTCGCTTGATCACGGTCGGCCGGCCGGAACGTCGCATGGTCGACTCCGGGCGGTATGAGATGGATCCGCTCCGGATGCGCCGCGTAGAGCTCTATCAGCGCCATCCGCTCCTCCGGGGTGCTGGCAACGATGGCGCAGGCATCCGCAATGACCCTCGCCTCCCCATCCAGCCGGAACTCCGGCTCCAGCAGGTCTCCCGGCCTCTTGGCGCGATTCTTCTCCCTGCCGAGGGTGTGAAAGGTGTGGACAAACGGCACGTCCCACCGCGCACCGACGATGGATGCCACCTTCCCGGAGAGCCAGTAGTGGCTGTGAACCACGTCGTACACCGCTCGGGAGTTCTCGACGTGGCTCAACAAGTTCGCCGCAAACTCGGGCAGGTGAGCGGGGATTTCTTCCTTGGACAGGTCCTCGGCGCCCGCCCGAATCTGTATCACGCGAACCCCGGGCCGGAGAACCACCTCGTCCGGCACGTCGGCGGCCGCCCTTCGGGTGAAGATGTCCACCTCGATGCCCCGCTGGGCGAGACTGAAGGCCATCTGCCGTACGTACACCGTCATGCCGCCGGCGTCGCCCTCCCCGGGCTCGGCCAGTGGGTTGGAGTGAACCACCAGCATGGCAACGCGCCTGACCGGGCGGTATGCCGGTACGGGCGGCGTCGGGAAATCTCTAGCGGCCAATGCGGGAGGCCTCTCGTTCGGGAGGTGGCAAGCTACTCAACGGCTTACTTACTAGGAAAATGGTAGCCCAAGGCCGCCTTTAGTATGCATAGTGGCAGCCGCTATGCAGGCCTCCGCAGTGAGATCCAGTGGAGCGGCAAAGGCTCAGCCCCGAGGTCGTACTTGTAGCGCTCCCGGCCCCGAAGGAAATCGAAACGGCGGCACCCCTCACGGATCGACCGCTCGATCAGCCGTGCCACCAGTATCAGTCCCGGGGAGATGGGGCGAAGCGACAGGTCGTACGCCGAGTTGTACAGATAGAAGACGCCGTCGTACCGGAAAGAGATGGTCGCTGCAAGCGGCCGGCCGTCCAGCTCCAGGAAGTCCAGCGACAGCAGGCCCATCCGCTGCAGAGTCGATGCGACGTCGCGGAAGAAGACCTCCCGGGCCGGCACCATGAACTCGCCCTTCTCGCCGGCGCTGGTCTTGTGCATGGTGATGAAGCGGTCGATGTCCGCCTCCAGGGTCCCTGAGTCGGCGGTGCGAACGACCGCGCCGGCCGCCTCGCGGTCGAAGCGGCGCATCTTGCGCTCGAGCTCGTGCTTCTTCTTCGACCCGAGACCGGCCAGGTACTCCCCCCAACCGTCCGGCAGCATGAGGACCGCAGTCAGCTCGTGCAGCTCGAGGTCGAAGTCGAGATCCATGCGATCGGCCGCCTCCACCAGCCACTCGGAGAAGTGGAAGGGCACGGGAAGGCCCTTGGCCTCCAGGTAGTCCCAGCCGTCGAACTGCCCAACCAGGTACTCGAGGAACACATTGGCGACCTCTTTCCGGTACCTCTCCTCGGAGATCACGGGACCCTGGTAGTCGGTGAGGTCGTCGCCGCCGAGGAAACGCAGGCGGCGGCCGTCCCTGGTGTCGTCGATCGTGAGGGCGGCGATCGCTACCGGCTCGGGTGCGCAGAAGGTGAGCACCAGACCGGTCTGGCGGCCTTCGCCGAAGGCCTTCCACCAGAGTCGCCCCCAGTCCGGGATGGCGAAGATGTGACGGTTCGGGTCCGCTTCGACGAGCGCTCGCCACTCAGGTAGGTCGAAAGCCTCCGGCAGCGTGGAGGTCCTGATGATCACTACCGGACGGTAACACCAACCCGGCGCTACCTCGGCGTATCGGGCTACCAGTCCTCCGGTGACTGGATGCTCTGCATGAGCAGCTCGAACTCCGCTACGACGTCCGGGTCGAACTGCCGCCCGGCCTCGGCCCGAAGGCGGGTCAGCGCCTCGTCCAGCGGCAGCGCCTTGCGATACGGCCGGTCGGTCGTCATCGCGTCGAAGCTGTCCACCACACTGAAGATGCGAGCCGACAGGGGAATGTCGGCGCCCGCCTTGCCGTCCGGGTAGCCGGTGCCGTCGAATCTCTCGTGGTGGTGACGGATTACCTGCACGGTCACGTCGTCCAGCACCCGGCGCATCGGCGCCACGATCTGCACCCCGATCATCGGGTGCGTCCTCATGACGGTCATCTCTTCGTCAGTGAGGGGACCCGGCTTCATGAGAATGGCCTCCGGAATGCCGATCTTGCCCACGTCGTGGAGAAGGAACCCGTACTGCAGCTGGGGCGTGACGAGGCCGGCGTCGATCCGATTGGTAAGTGCAATGCCGTAGCGCTTGCACCTTTCGAGGTGATTGGCGGTGTACTGGTCCTTGGCCTCCACCACCAGAGCCAGCGTCTCGACAATCGACAGGTAGTCGGTGCGGAGCTCCTCGAGCAGTGCGTTTAGCTTCTGCTCGTGCTCACGCTTGCGCTGGTAGACAGCGCTCATATCCCTGGCGAAGACGAGCAGCTGGGACCGAGTGCGCTCCAGCTCCGCCCGGTAGTCGATCTCCGAGTCGAACTCGGATGGCGTTGTGGCCTGGGGTTCGTTCATGAAGCCGGCGCCTATGCTTCCAACGAGGAGCTAGCTGCTCAGCAGAGCCGAGGGGTCCTCGTCTCCCTTTCGGTAACGCCGGACCAGCTCGGCGTTGAGGCCGTCGATGATCCGCTGGGCGCGCCGGCGATCCTCGGACACCTTCCGTTCCTCCCGTGCGAGCTCCTCGACCATGGCCGACAGCTCCTCCGGCGTGGAGGAGTCGATGTGGGCGGGCTCGGTGGCAAGCCGTTCGGTGTGCCGGCGGTACTTGCCCGCGTTCTTGGGCAGCTCCGACTCGAGCAGGCGGGTGGCGCCTCCGCCCCGCGGCTCGTCGGCGAGGATCGACGGCAGGCGACTGACGAGGTCTCCCATGCCGGAGTCACCGCCCTCAGAACGCCGCTTCAGCTCTGCGGCAAGGATGTCGATCTTGCCCTGGAGCAGCCGTCGCGCGTAGGAGAACTCAGCCTCGAGCTCCCTGCACTCGTCCCTGCGGCTGCGAAGCTCGCCGGTCGGCATGGACTCCACGTCGTCCAGGAGGCGGGGATCCAGGATCCGGTCGTCGCGTCGTTCTCGCTTCTCGGGCAAGGCTGGATCCTCCGGGCGGGATTGGGCCACACTGTCTATCAAAGTTTAACCCGGGCTCAATTCTGGCCCGACCGCCGTGCGGGTTAGCCGGCGCGGCCCGCTCCTGGGCATGCGGAGGACTGATGGGACTCTTGGCGCTGAGTGCAATCGGGAAAGACCGGCCGGGGATTGTGGCCGGTGTGACCAAAGTGCTGTTCGAGCTCGGCTGCAACCTGGCCGACTGCTCGATGACTCTGTTGAGCGGCCAGTTCGCGATGATCCTCCTCGTGGAAGCGCCCGACGCGGTTCCTGCCTCGCACCTAGAGGAGGCGCTCACCGCGCCGGCAACTGACCTGGGCCTGACCTTCAGCCTTCGAGAGGTGGCCGCTGCCGAGTCGCCAGAGTCCCTCCACCCCTTTGTTATCTCCGTCTACGGCGGGGACAGGCCGGGGATCGTCTACCGGGTTGCCGCGGCGCTGGCCGGCCGGGGGGTCAACGTGACGGACCTGGTCAGCCGGGTGGCGTCGGGCGTTTACACCGTGATGCTGGACGTCGACCTGCCCTCCAGCGTCGAACCTGATGCCCTGGCCGCCGAACTGGCGGATCTGGCAAAGGATCTTGGCGTGGTGGTGGCGATGCGGCCGGCCGAGACCGAAGAGCTCTAAGCCCCTCCCGGTGATACGGCAGGTCCTCACCTATCCGCACCCTGCGCTGAAGCAGCCGGCGGCCCCGGTGCACTCGCTGGACGCCCAGGTCCTCGCTGCAGCGGCCGACCTGGTCGACACCATGCGTGCCCACATCCGCTGCGTTGGGCTGGCGGCTCCCCAGCTCGGCATCGGGCTGCGCATCGTCGTCGTCGACGTGAGCAATCACCCGAGCGCTCAGGCGTCGCACGGTCTGCTGGTCCTGGTCAACCCGCTGATCGTTCAGACGGCGGGCTCGGAGATGGGCCGGGAGGGGTGCCAGTCCCTGCCGGAGATAACCGTCCGGGTCCGGAGGGCCAAGCGGATCCTTTTCGAGGGCACGCTGCTGGACGGCACTCGCCTGCGCAGCGTGACCTCCGGCTTTGAGGCAAGGGCGATACTCCACGAGATCGACCACCTGGACGGCGTACTGATCCTGGACCGGGCCGCTTCGCCTAAGGAGGTCTTCCGGCGAACGACTGACCTCCACGAGTCCCCCGGTCCTGGTGGGCAGAAATAAGGGTCCAGGGGACGGCAGATCTGGACATATTGAGCAGACCGCACTTAGACTTGACGCTG
>DATAAN010000046.1:0-13481 GCA_036260105.1 Actinomycetota bacterium | reverse complement strand
CGGCAGAACTGGTAGCTCGACGCGAGCAGGGGAAGCGCCGCTAAGGCTACCCCCAGGGGGCCTTCCGGCAGGTAGCCGGTGGTCCACAGGAGCAAGACGGGGGCGAGGGCGTAGGTCATGTAGTCCACGATGTCGTCCAGGCGCCTCCCGTCGAAGGAGGGGAGGAGCTCGCTCACCCGGTAGCGGCGGGACCAGTCCGGCATCCGTCGCTCAGGGGTGGCCCGGTGTGAATTCGCTGGTCGAAGCCAGCCCTCCGACCTAGCGGCCGGTCACCTCCAGGGTCCCGATAAGACTTTCGCTAATTCGGACCACCTCCTTTCTCTGGTAAGAAAATGATAGCCCATAATCCGCCGTATCCGGCATGTCGTAGCGGGTGATTTCGGCACCGCCGGCTGTGCCTTTTGCGTAGGGTAGAAAGTGCTCGCTCAGGCATCCGACGGCCGGCTCTGCACTCAAGCAGTCGAAGGGACCAACACTTGCCAACCGACGCCGATCTGGCACTCCGCATCCTGCTCGCGGCGCTGCTCGGTGCTGTGATCGGGCTGGAGCGGGAGCTGACCGGCCAGAGCGCCGGACTTCGCACCCACATCACCATTGCGCTCGGTGCGGCGCTGTTCGCCATCGCTTCCGCCTACAGCTTCACCGAGTTCATCCGGCCGCGGGAGGACACCAACTACCAGGTCGACGTGACGCGTATCGCCTCCAACATCGTCACGGGGGTCGGCTTTCTCGGCGGCGGCGCCATCATCAAGCACGGCGCCTCGGTGAGCGGCCTGACCACCGCCGCAAGCATCTGGGTGACCGCTGCCGTGGGCCTGGCGGTTGGCCTCGGCAGCTTCTTTCCGGCAGCGGCCACCACCGTCGTGCTGGTCTTCGTCCTCACGGCGCTGCGCCGTCCCCGCCGCTGGCTGCACCGGCGGGCGGTCAGCAAGCAGACCGTCTCGATCGAGGTCACCCAAGAGGCCAACGCCGGCGACATCGTGAACGCGCTTTTCGCCCTGGAGGGCGTGTCGGTCAAGTCGGTCTCGGTCAACGACGCCATGCCGGACCGGAAGACCATCCGCGCCGAGGTAAAAGGCAACGAGCTGCAGGCCCGCCTCGCACAGCTCGCCGAGCGGGAGGATGTGACGGACGTCGACGTCGGCTGAAACAAGGCCCTCAGCCCGAGCGGCGGATCTCCTCGTAGAGCTGCCGGGTCAGCCGGCCGGGTTCTACACCCAGCTCGGCCTGCAGAGCGGAGCGGCACCTCTCGAACTGGCGCAGCGCCGCCGTCCGGTCCCCCGCCAGGTGGTAGAGCCTCATCAGCCTCCAGTGGGCGCGCTCGGAGGCGCGGTCCTGCCGGAGCAGGAGGTCTGCATAGGCTAGACCCGTGTCCAGCCGGTGAGACGCCTCGCAGTACCCGACCAGCTTCTCGAGCAGGGTGGCGTACATACCCCGCAGGCGGTCGCGTGCGTCGACACACCACCTCTCCGTCCAGCCTTCCAGCAGATCGCCCTTGTAGACGTCGACCGCCGCCATGATCTCGCCGGCGTCTTCTGCGCTCAGCAGCTCAGGGCGGACGTCGCGTACCCGGCGGAAAGCGTTCTCGACCTCGGCAACATCCACCCAGACGGTGGCCGGATTCACGCTGACCCACTCCCGGTCGTGGACCAGCAGCTCGGGGAAGTACTCGTTCCCTCTGGCGGGGAGCCGTTGGAGCAGCCAGAGGCTCTGACGCAGGTTCTTCCGGGCTTGCGCCGGCGAGCTGTCCGGCCAGAGCACCGACGACAGCGCCTCGCGGCGATGGGCACGATCGTTGAACAGGAGCAGGTAGGAGACCAGCTGCTGCAGCCGGCGGCCCTCGATCTGGGGCCAGCTCCCGCTCTCCGCTCGAGCGCGGAAACGGCCCAGCAGCCGGAAGGCGTAAGGTGCCTTCAGGGCTTGCACCGGCCAGTCGCACTCGTAATCGGGCCGCGCGTCCCAGGAAAGTTCTTCTAGCTCCGGAATTTCTGCCACCTCGTTTTCTCCAGTGTCCGGTTGCAGCGAGAGCGCGAAAACGGGGAATTCCCTCTATCAGTGGGAGTCGCTCGGAGGCGAACCCTTAGAATCCGACCCGGTGGTCACAGTTTTTGGCAGGCACAGCGAGCTGGCGGCGATCGACCGCTTCCTCGACCGTGTTCCCGGAGGCCTCAGTGGTCTTGTCGTAGCCGGTGAACCCGGCATCGGCAAGACGACGCTGTGGAGCGCCGGCGTCGAAGCGGCGCGGTGCCTCGATTACCAGGTTCTGACCGCCCGGTCGGCGCACTCCGAGTCTAGTTTTGCCTTCGCCGGGCTGACCGACCTGCTCGAGCCGGCCGCAGACCTGCTTCCGGAGTTGCCGCCGCCCCAGCGGCGGGCCCTCGAGGTTGCGCTTCTCCGAGCGGACGAGGAGGGCGGGCACCCGGTCGACCACCGCACGATCTCCGTCGCCGCACTGAGCGTCGTGCGGAGGCTCGCGGAGCAGCGCCCGGTTTTGCTGGCCGTCGACGATGCGCAGTGGCTCGACGTCCCGAGCCTCCAGGTGCTGCAGTTCGTCCTCCGGCGGGTCGGTTCGTCGCCCGTCGGCCTGCTGGTCTCCATGCGGACGAAGGAAGGCCGGAGCCCGTCCGCCGTGGTGGCCGACATGCCGCAGGATCGGGTGCAGATCCTCGAGATTGGACCCCTGACGCCTCGGGCGGTGGAGGCCCTGCTCACCGAGCAGCTCTCGCTCGACCTGACCCGGCCGATGGCGGCCCGCATCCACCAGGCATCCGGAGGAAACCCGTTCTACGCGCTGGAGATAGGGCGCGCGGTGGACGGCCGGATCGACGAGTACATGAGCGGGTCGCCCCTCCCTCTGACCGACGACCTGAGGGACCTGGTGAGGGACCGCGTCGCATCCCTCTCACCCCCCGGCCGGACCGCCCTGGCGGCGGTCGCGTCCACCTTCCAGCCGACCGAGGAGCTCATCTCCTCGGCTCTCGGGGCCGAGGGCGGGGCGGGCTTGGAGAATGCCCGTCGGGCGGGGACCATCGAGGTGGACGGGGTAAGGCTACGGCCCTCCCACCCCCTCGTCGGAGCGACGGCGTACATGGAGCACTCGGAGGAGGAGCGCCGGCGGCTTCACGCCAGCCTGGCCGGCGCGGTCGAGGAGATCGAGGAGAAAGCTCGCCACCTGGCACTGGCCGCCACCGGGCCCGACGAGAAGGTTGCGGCAGCTCTCGAGGCCGCCACCGCCTCCGCCGCCCGGCGGGGTGCGCCGAACGCAGCTGCGGAGCTGGCGGAGCAGGCTCGCCGCCTGACCGACCCGGCGGCGGAAGCGGACCTCCATCGCCGGACCGCCCTGGCCGGATACCACCACATCCGGGGAGCAAACCTCCCCCGGGCGAAGGAGCTGCTCGAGGAGGTGGTGCGATCCGCCCCGGCCGGCGCCGCACGAGCCAACTCGATGCGCCTGCTGGGCGAGGTCGCCTACCTCATGGGAAAGACCAACGAGGCCTTGGCGCTGTTCAGCCGGGCGCTGGAGGAGGCCCACGACGCCCCCTGCGTGGCGGCGCACCTCGAGATGAACCTCTCCAGTGGCACCTTCCTACTGACGGACTACCCGACCTCCCAGCGGCACAGCCACGCCGGCCTGGAGCAGGCCACGAGATGCGGGGACCCCTGGCTTATCTCACAGGCGCAGGGCGTCGTGGTGTTCAACGACGCCATCGTCGGCGAGGGGGTGAACGAGGACCTGCTCTCCAGGTCGCTCGAGTTGGAGGACTGGGACGCACCGACGATGATCTGGATGGGGCCGACGTTCGTCGCACCCATGGTGTGGGCATGGGCCGGAAGGATCCCCGAGGCAACGGACGGGTTCGACAGGCTCATGAGCAACATGGTCGAGCGGGGCCAGGAAGCGACGATATGCCTGCTGGGCCTCTACGCGACGCGCATGTCGTGCTGGCTGGGACAGCTCGATAGCGCC
This sequence comes from Actinomycetota bacterium, assembly GCA_036260105.1. Lineage (GTDB taxonomy): Bacteria > Actinomycetota > CADDZG01 > JAHWKV01 > JAHWKV01 > JAJCYE01. The sequence continues at coordinate 9,514 of DATAAN010000046.1, read as the reverse complement.
CAGAACTACGCACTGCTGGGACGGACCGCCTCCGAGCACAGCGGATGGGCAGCGGGAAAGGCATTCGCCTCGGCGGCCGAGGCGATGGTGTGCTGCCTGACCGGCGATGCGGAGCTTGCGCGGACGAAGGTCCAGGAGGCGGCGGCGATCCTCGGTGACCAGTCGAAGTTCCGTACTCTTTGCATGATGTCGAGCCTCGGCTCACTCGAGCTCAGCCTCGGAGATTTCGGCGCCACCGATCGGGTGCTCGCCCCGCTGGTCGAGTTCATCACGACCTCAGGCGTGGGCGAACCTGCGATCGCCGCCTTCGCGCCGGACGAGTGTGAGGCCCTGATAGCCCTCGGCCGGCTGGAAGAGGCGCAATTCCTGCTCGACTGGCTGGCGCGGAGGGGCCAGGCCCTGGACCGGCCGTGGGCCCTCGCAGCTGCCGCGCGGTGCCGCGCCCTGCTGCTTGCAGGCCAGGGCAGGATCGGCGAGTCGATGGACCAGATCGACGAAGCACTGCTCCAGCACAAGCGGCTGCCGATGCCCATCGAGCTCGGTCGCACCCTGCTGGTGAAGGGCCGGCTGCACCGGCGCAGCCGGGAGAAGAGTGCGGCCAAGGAGGCGTTGGAAGAAGCCAAAGCTCTCTTCGAGTCGGCCGGCGCGGGTGCGTGGGCGGCGGCGGCACAGTCGGAGCTTGACCGGATCGGTCTGAGGCCCCGGGCGCCGCACCAGCTCACGCCCACCGAGGCGAGCGTGGCGCAACTCGCGGCAGCCGGACTCTCGACGAAGGAGATCGCGGCGAGAGCGTTTCTCAGCCCGAAATCGGTGGAGGGTGTTCTCACCCGTGTCTACCGAAAGCTGCAGGTGCGGTCACGCTCCCAGCTCGCCGCCATGCTGGCCCGGAAGACGGACCCGAACAGCGGCGCCGAGTAGCTCATAATCGGACGATCGATATGTCGGACCAGCCGGGTGGCGCCCTTGCCCCTGCCGTGACCTTGTTGGTCGTCCGGCACGGCGAGTCTGAGTGGAATGCGCTGGGCAGGTGGCAGGGCCAGGCGAACCCCCACCTGTCGCCGAGGGGTCGGGACCAGGCGGTGCTGGCGGCTCGCTTTCTCTCGCAGGAGCGGATCGATCGCGTGGTCTGCTCGGACCTCGAGCGGGCGAGCCGGACCGGTGCCATCATCGCCGAGATGCTCGGGCTGCCCCCGCCGTCGATCGAGCAGGGCTTGCGCGAGATCGATGTCGGAGAGTGGAGCGGGCTGACCCGCCCGGAGATCGAGCTGCGCTGGCCCAACCTCCTCGCCCAGTGGTCGGAGGGGCGCCTGGAGTCGACCCCCGGCGGCGAGACGCTTTCGGCCCTGCGGGTCCGGGTAGCAGGAGCAGTCAACAAGCTGCTGGCCACCGAGCTCTCCCTGAACGGGGCCCGGGCGCGAACCGTCCTGGTCATCAGCCACCGGCGGGCGATCTCGGCGCTGGAGGAGTCGCTCGGCGTCAGGCCGGTGAGAGCCGGCCACCTGGCCGGCAGGCGCTTCTTCGCCGACCCCTCGGGCAAGCTCTTTGCCGGAGAACCGGTGGACCTGCTGGGCAGCCAGACCTAGCAACCCGTCAAACGCACCTCTCGACGTCGCCGGCCGGGCTGCGACTACCCGACGTAGGGCTAGGCCGGGTCGACGCAGCCTCGGGTGCCGCCGCCGGGACCGGCCGGAGCGCTGCGGGGGTACGGCGTGGTGAAGCCGCTTCCGGGATCCTTCGTGCGCACGTAGCGCTCGACCGCCCGCACGATGGCGTCCGCCTCCGCCTGGCGCACGTCACCCTGGCGAAGGACCGCCTCCTCCTCGGGATTGGAGACGAAGGCCAACTCGGCGAGGACGGTCGTGACGCCTGCATCGCCCGAGCGGCGAAGGATCCCGTAGTAGTCGCCGCCGCTGCTGTTCAACCGCCACTTGGCGCCGGCGTCGGTGTCCCCCACCCACGCCACCTTGAGCCCCGACAGCCCGCGGATCACCTCCTCGTAGACGAGACCGGCGAGCCGCTTCGAGTTGGTCGACCGGAACTGGTAGTAGGTCTCCGAACCGGGCTTGTCCAGAGGGCCGTCCGGGTCCGCGTTGTGGTGGACGGATATCATCAGGTCGGCTCCCGAGGCGTCGGCGACCGCTACCCGGAAAGGAAGGCTGGCCCGGTAGTCGTCCATCCGGGTCAACAGCGTCGGGACACCCCGGGCGTTCAGAGCCGCCGCCGCTCGCCTGGCGACATCGAGGTTGATCTCCTTCTCCTGCAGCCCGCTCGGTCCGATTGCCCCGGGCTCGTCACCGCCGTGGCCGGGGTCCAGTACCACCGCAGGTTCGGCCAGCAGAGCCCCCGACTCGAGCGGCATCCACTTGGTGAGCTCACATGGAGTTGTTATCCGGGCCCACCCGTTCTCCACCGCCGAAAAAGGCACCACAACCCCCGCCCGCAGGCGTCCCGCCGGCCCGCCGGCCGGACCCGATGCCAGCTGCGTGCCTTCCGGCCCCACCCTCAGGACGCCGGGTGCGCCGAGCGGTCCTTCGGCAACGCCGATCTCGGTAGGAGAGGGGGCGGGAGGTGGCGGTACCGACACGGACGGAGAGATAGAGCCGGACGGAGCTGCAGATGCAGACGGGGAGACGGAAGCATCCCCGGAGGGGCTCGCCTGGTCAGCGGGCTCGCCCTGGCCGCAGGCAACCAGCCCCAGCCCTACCAGCACCAGGCCAGCCAGAAGCCGGAATCGCAGGATCACGGTTTACCCTTGAGACGTGCGACGCCACTTTGCGGCCGGTGCCCTGCTGGCCCTTGTCCTGACCTGCTGCTCCCCTTCCGGCGACTTGGCGGCGCCGCCGCCCGCCCGGCCGTCTGTATCGGAGGAGATAGAGCCGCAGTCATCGCCCGCTACTTCCCCTTCGGCGCCCCAGCCTCAAACGTCCCCTGAAGAGGACTTCGTTGCAACGGTCGAGAACGTGGATGCCGGCAGGCTGACCGCCTCCTGGCGCCCCGGCTGCCCGGTTCCGGTCGAGGACCTGAGGCTGCTCGAGGTCACCCACTGGGGGTTCGACGGACAGGTGCACACCGGCGAGGTCGTCGTCCACCAGCGGTACGCGGCCGGTCTGATCAACGTGTTGAACCGCCTGTTCGACGCCCGCTTCCCGATCGAGAGGATGGAGCTGGTGGACGTCTACGGAGGTGAGGACGACCGGTCGACCGCGGCCAACAACACCTCCGCCTTCAACTGCCGGGAGGTCGAGAACAGCCCGGGCGTCTGGTCTCAGCACTCGTACGGAAGCGCCATCGACATCAACCCGGTGCAGAACCCGTATCTGCCGTCCTCGGGCCCGGTCGACCCGCCCGCCGGAGCTGCGTACCTGGACCGCGGCGACGTTCGGCCGGGGATGATCGTGGGCGGCGACGCAGTGGTGCGGGCCTTCCGCTCCATCGGCTGGGAGTGGGGCGGCAACTGGAGCAGCTCGAAGGACTACCAGCACTTCTCTTCAAACGGGAGGTAGGGACACTCAGGCGGGCGGCTGCTCCTCGAGAACTGCGTTGAGAATGGCCACCAGCAGCCGCCACGTGGCGTCGACAGTGTCCACGTCTACCGTCTCCTGCGGCGAGTGCGGCCCGGTGATACGGGGGCCGAACGAGATGGCCTGCATGTCCTGCTTCTTGGACACCAGAACCCCGCACTCCAGGCCGGCGTGGATGACCTCGATGGACGCCGGCTTGCCGTTTACCTCCTCGTAGAGCCGTGCTGCCGTCTTCAGCAGCGGCGCGTCCGGCTCGGGGTCCCAGCCCGGGTAGCTGCCGGTCACCTCCGCCTTGGCGCCAATCTTGAGGCCTGCGGTCGAGATTGCGGTGCGCATCCGGAACAGCTTGTGGGCGGAGAGACTTCGGGCGCTGGCGACGATGACCGCCTCATCCGGGGATACCCTCACCTGCGCGAGGTTGACCGAGGTCTCCACCTTTCCGGGAAACGTCTCGCTCCAGTCCTGGGGGCCGTGCGGAATGTCCGCCAGAAGCGCCAACAGCCCGTCTTCGGACCGAGCTTCGAGGACCTTCGGCGGCGCCGGGATCTCGTTGAGGCCGACCTGGAGATTCGGCTCCTTGCCGGCCCACTCGGACATCAGGGCCTGCGCAAGGCCGTGGACTGCCTGACCCAGCCGCTCCGCCGAGTCGGGCGACACCACGATCTGCACCGCGGCTTCCCGCGGGATCACGTTATGGCCGGTGCCACCCGAGATGCCCGCAAGGCGGACCTCCGAGGCGGTGCGAAGGCCGCTCAGCACCGAGAGGGCAACCTTCAGGGCGTTGGCGCGGGGCTTGTCGATGTCGACGCCGCTGTGGCCGCCGGTGAGGCCCGTCACGACCAGCTCCCGGGCCTGCCATCCCTCCGGCGTGGACGTCCACTTCAAAGGAGGCCTGACCTCCACCGTCGCTCCGCCGGCGCAGCCGATGGTCAGCTCGTCCGGGTCCTCGCTGTCCAGGTTGATCAGCATCTTGGACTGCAGCAGGCTGCCGTTGAACTCCATGGCCCCGTGCAGGCCGGTCTCCTCCCGAACGGTGAAGACGAGCTCGAGGGGGCCGTGACGGACACCGTCCGAGGTGAGCAGCGCCAGGGCCGCTGCAGCGCCGATGCCGTTGTCGGCGCCCAAGGTGGTTCCCTGCGCATAGACCCGGTTGCCGTCCCGCATCACTTTGATGGGGTCCTTGGTGAAGTCGTGCTCGACCCCGAGGTCTTTCTCGCAAACCATGTCGAGGTGAGCCTGCACCGCTACCGTGGGTCCGGGCTCACCGTCCACGAAGACGACGACGTTGCCGGCGTCGTCCTGCCGCCAGCCGGCTCCCCGCTCCTCGGCGACCGCCTTCACGTAGTCGAGAGCAGCCTGCTCCGCCCCAGAGGGGCGGGGAATCTCGCTCAGCCGGGAGAAATGCCGCCAGAGCTCCCGGGGAGCCAGTTCCGCCAGAGTGTCCGTCACCTTTTGATCTCCTTTTCCGCCGGGATAACCTTGGCCAAATGTCAGCGAACTCTCGCCGCCGGCGGACCCACTACATCCGGGCCGCGGCTGCCGCGCTCGTTGCGCTGATCGGGTCGGTTGTCAGCGGCTTCGGCAACATCCACCATCCTAGCCACACCGTCGGCAATATCGCGCCGGCCCTGGTGGGCGCCGTGATCGTACTGCTGGGCGGGTCCGCGGCGGTCAGGGAGCTCTCGGCCGCAGTGCGAGAAGGCGCTTCCGAGAGGGCGGGTGAGGCGCGGGGCGCCACCATCGCCCGGATCGTATCCGGGGCCGGCTACGTCATAGTGGCCCTTTGGACCCTGAGTGCGGTGGGCATCAGCATCCAGGCGTTGCTCCTGGGCGGTGCTCTCACCGGCGTGGTGCTCGGAATCGCGGCCCAGCAGACTCTGGGCAACGTGTTCGCCGGCCTGGTGCTTCTGGTGGTCCGCCCCTTCGTCGTCGGCCAGGAGACGGTCGTGAAATCGACGCTCGGCGAGTACGAGGGAGTGGTGGAGAACATCGGCCTGTTCTACGTCACGCTGCAGACGCCTCGAGGACGCGTTGACATCCCCAACGCGGTTGCCCTCGCTTCGGCGGTTGGACCGGGCGCCCGCACCGCCCCTCCCGCCGAAAAGGAGGAGCCGGCTTCGGAACCGGAGGGCCAGCCGTCGGGGACCTAGGTCCGGCGCACGACGCTCAGCCCTTTGCCCTGCTTCCAGACCTCGATCTGCAGCTCATTGCCGGCCACGCTCGTTATCACCATCTCCGAGATGTCCGCCCGGAAAAGGTGGTACCTCATGTCGCCGGTCCCGCTGCCTTCAGCTATCTTGCGCTTGACCTCGTCGTCCTCGACCTCCTCAGCCGTGCCGGCGATCTTGACGTCGCCTTTCCACTTGTCGTCGGGCTCCACCGTGGGACCGTGGAGGGCGAATCGGGCGTCCCGCCGGAGATCCCGCGCTTTCTGGGACATCCACATCCCTCCGAACCAGATGTCGTCCCCGACGAACGAGATCTCGGTGCCGCTGATCCGCGGTGAGCCGTCTCTCCGCAACGTCGCGAGCGTCTTGTGCTTGTGAACGTCGAACAGCTCCCTGCCCCGGCCTGCGAAGTCCGGATGTGCCTCGACGATTCCCGTCCACGAAGCCATGCGTCTCCTTTCTCGAGTGAACTCCTCATTGTGAGCAGCCGGGGTGACAAAACTCCCAGGAACCCCGGAAGGGGCCGTTCGGCCCATAGACGGGGGTCCGAACGGACCATATTGCGCCCGCCATCCCGGCGCCGCCCCACCTAAACTGGTCTCGCCAAGAGGTGCACCGGGGGGATAGCAGGCGGCCGGTTCGAGAGCGAGCCCCGCTGTGGAGGCCCTGCCGTTTTCGGTGGGTCCTGCGCTTGCGGCGGCGGCAGAACCGGCCCTGCTGCTCGGCCGGACGAGAAAAGGGCAATACCCCGGCCCGATTGTTGACTGCAGCCGCCGCGAGCCCCTCCGAAGGGCCGCCCCTCGCCGGCGGTCCCGGCCCGACTAGGATGTACCCCCACAAAACATCGCCCCAGGGGGTTTTCCATCGACACCACTTCCTTGGACAAGGAGATCGCGCGGGAACAGGACCACGTCGATCTTTGCTACGCGCTCCTCGCCGAGCTTCGCGCCCGGACCGAGACGAGCCTGGAGCAGTCCATCGCCATGAAGACCAGCACGCCTCAGTCGGTTTTCGACCGGGAGGCGTTCGCCAGCAACTCCCGCAAGCGGCTCCAGGCGGTGTCGGTCAGCGAACAGCAGCTGGTCTTCGGCCGGATGGACATGGACGACTCCGGCAAGCCGCTCTACGTAGGCCGCATCGGCCTCTCAGACTCGGACCAGGAGAGGGTCCTCATCGACTGGAGGGCGCCGGTCGGGTCCTCCTTCTACCGTGCGACGGCCTCCGAGCCGCGGGGGGTCGTGCGCCGGCGAACGCTCATCACACGCGGCCGCAGGGTGGTCGACATCAACGACGACCTGCTGATGCCGGACAAGGCGACCGACCTGGAGGTCATCGCCGGCGAAGGAGCCCTGCTTCACGCGCTGCTGCGGGAGCGCGGCGAGTTCATGACCGACATCGTCGCAACCATCCAGGCCGAACAGGACGAGGTGATCCGCTCCGACCCCAAAGCGAGCGTTCTGCTCACCGGCGGCCCGGGGACCGGCAAGTCGGTCGTCGCCCTGCACCGGACGGCGTACCTCATGTACGAGCGTGCCGCCGAGCTGGAGCGCCTGGGAGTTCTGTTCGTCGGGCCCGGCCGGCGGTTCAGCCGCTACATCAGCCGGGTCCTGCCTTCGCTGGGGGAGACCTCGGTCAACATCCGTTCCCTATTCGACCTCACCGAGCCGGTGGTTGCGACCGACAGGGAGCCCCTCGGGGTCGCCCGGACCAAGGGCAGCCTCGCCATGGTCAAAGTGGTCAAGAAGTTCCTCATCGCCAGCTACCCTCCCCCGGCAGGGGACCTCAGGATCTCGCTGGGCGGCAACCTGGTCCGCCTTCCGGCCGCCTCAGTCCGGGCGGCTCGCGAGGAGGTGCTGTCATCGCTTTCCAGCGGGTTCAACTCGGCGGCGGACAAGATCCTCAAGGCCATCGCCCGGTCGTTCCTCAAGAAGGCCGGCCGCCGGACCATCCGTAACCAGGACGTGACCGCTCTGGCTCGCACACTGTCGGAGAACCAGGAGGTCGTCGAGGCAGTGGAGGCGCTGCTTCCGCAGCGCTCCGGCCTGGAGGCGTGGAGACAGATGACCGGGTGGAGTCGCGAGCTGCTGGACATGCTCCTGCCGCACTTCGCGAGGCAGCAGGCGGAAGCGCTGGTCGAAGACCTTGTCTCAGCGGCCGGGCCTCGGGTAGGCGACCTGCCCCTCATCGACGAGATGGAGTGGCTGCTGGGACCGTCTCCGGCGCCTGCGGCCGCTTCCGTTCACCCCGACGACGTCTACGAGGAGGTCACGACGCTCCAGGACCGGCTGGATGCAGCCCGTCAGGCGGCGCTCGCCGCTACCAAGATCACCGGATTCGGACACATCGTCGTCGACGAAGCGCAAGACCTGTCGCCGATGCAGTGGAGGATGCTCGGCCGGCGGGGGGAGGACGCCACCTGGACCATCGTCGGCGACCCGGGGCAGGCGACGCTCGCCCCGCCGGAGGAGATGGAGGCGTCCGTCGCCCGGGTGCTCAAGGGCCGGCGGGTGCACCGGTTCACCCTGGCGATCAACTACCGCACTCCGAGGGAGATCATGGAGTACGCCTCCGAAGCCTCGGGCATCCCGTTGGGAGAGGTTCGCTCGATCCGCTCGGGGACGGACCCGCTTTTCCTGCCCTACGAAGGAGACGGGGCGGAGGCCATCGGCCGTGCAGTCGAGTGGCTGCGCAGCCAGGGAGGCGCCGGGTGCTTCGTCACTCTCGAACCCGGAGTGCTCGACGGCCGGACGGAGGAGTTCGAAGCGCTGTGGGCGCTGGACGCCAAGGGCCTGGAGTTCGACTACGTGGTGCTGTTCCGCCCCGAAGCGGTGAACACCGGATCCCCGGTCGACGCCTCGCTAGTTCTCATCGGTGCGACCCGGGCGACCAAGGGGCTCGCGGTGATCACGGCTCCGTAGCGCGGTCCTCCGCAGCCACGGCCGCCGACCACCCGTTCTCCGGGTCCTCCACCGCCAGGTGGAGCTGCCAGCCTCCTACCGGCCGCAGCGGCTCCCAGCGGTACCACCGAAGCTTGGACAGCTCTTCGCCCAGCTCGTCCGGCGAGGGAGGCCAGTCGATCTCCAAAAGCGTGCCGGCCGCCCACCACGCCGCCGATCTGCCGGCGGCCGCGCCGTTCCGCCGGCCATGAGCACCCCCGCTGGCGGCGGCCCACCCCATGAGGGCAAGGGCGGCTGCCGGCTCGATGGCTCCCATAAGGAACTCCCCCTCGCCCAATGCGCCCACGGCCGCGACCGCCGGACCCTCGACCACCGCGGCGTTCGAGGAGCCGTTCGACTGGTTCACCCATGTGGTGACGAGCTCCAGGAGGGCCCTCTCCACCTCCGGCTCGTCGAGCACCACCCCGGCGCCGGCACGCGCGGTAGTGGTGAGGGGAGAGGTCTCCGGCGCTGGAGCCGTCACCTTGCTGGCACGGTAGGTGGCGACCTCGTACGCCGGCTCCCAGTCAAGCAGCACCATGGGCAGCTCCAGGATCTCGGGGTGCGTCCCGGGAAGCCCGCGCAGGTCCTCTCCCCGGATGACCCGCTCGCCTGCGAGCACCCCGGCGACCACGGGGGAGGCGACGTGCGGGACGAGCTCCTCGAAGGTATGTGTGGAGGCCGCCACCTCGATAAGCGGGCCGAGCGCAAAGCGTCCGGCGTCCGGCGAGAGCACGGAGGCGGCAAGCTCGGCCGGGCCCTCCAGCGCCAGCCGGTAGTCGATGTGCTCGGCGATCGGCCACAGCTGCTTGCCCCGCTCGATCGCGTCCTCGCAGCGCTCCGCGAGGTCGATCAGCTCGTCCCATCCACGTGCCGCACATAGGCCATC
>DATAAN010000045.1:0-2670 GCA_036260105.1 Actinomycetota bacterium | reverse complement strand
GTGGCAAAATCGATAGGTGTTCTTGGCGTTTCTCCTCTGGCTGGGGCTTTTCCTCTTCGCGATTCTGGACTGCCTGGCGGCCGACCCTACCCGCTGCCGCGGCTTTCCGAAGCTGGTGTGGATTCCGCTCATCGCACTGCTCCCGATCGTCGGACCTGCGGCGTGGCTGATGTTCGGCAGGCCGCTCCAGCTGCGCGAACAGCGCATTGCGAACCAGCGCCCGAAGCCGAGCCGGCCGCTGGGGCCGGACGACGACCCCCGCTTCCTGGAGATGACAGGAGGCCCGGCAAGGAGCGCCCCTCCCAGGCGTCCATCGGAACCGGATGAGAAGCCGCAGTCCGGCGCGTCGTCCGAACCTGAGGCTTCGAGGAAGCCCGACGAGGATGCCGGGCCGGTGAAGGGCTCCTCTCCCGGACCGCAGCAAGAGGGGCCGGACGCCACCGCTCGCAACGCCGACTGAGTCGCTGGCGATCTTCGATCGGCCGGGTTAAACAATTCGGTACGCCGTAGCGGGGTCCCGCTACTTCGAGCGGAAGTCCTGCTTCAGCTGGGACACCGCGAGGATGTTTCCCTCGCTGTCCTTGAACCAGGCCGACCACTCGTGGGGCAGCTCGGCAACTCCGTTGTCGGTTTTGAGCTCGGGGTAGTCGTACTCCTCGAAAACGACACCCTTCGCCCGTAGCTCTGCCATCTCACGACGCAGGTCGTCGACCGGCCACGCCGCCAGGGTGTGCTGAGCCGAGGCGCCCGAGAGGGTCGGATAGATCTCGAAGTAGCTCGACCCGCTGCGGTAGCGGATCCCCGCAGCGTCCTCCGAGACCGGATCGAAGCCGAGAATCTGCTCGTAGAAGTTGCGAGCCCGGTCGAGGTCGGCGACGGGCAGTGTGGTCACAAGGTCGAAGTCCCCCAGCATGGTGCTCCTTTCTCAGTCGGGCCGCCCTTCGACGCTAGAGTCTGGCCGGATCCTCCGCTCTCGCAAAGCCCCGTCCGGCGTTTGGGCCAGAATTCCGCCGGCGAGGAACGCTGGCAAAGGTCCGGGTGAATCCGTTATGCGGATCCCGGTTTGCCGGACGTCGCGCCGCTCGGATGCGTCCAGACGCTTAAAGGGAAGTTCTGGATCTTCCAGCGGGGGCCAGCATTCGCTAGGCTTTCCGGTAGAGCCGATCCAACCTTTTCTTCGAGGTCGTGGATTTGTCGAATCGCAGTTGCCCAACCCAAGATTTCACGCGGCAGCGGTTGTTGATGGTGGCGCTCCTTCTCGGCCTGCTCCTCGGCTTTGCGGCACCCGTTCAGGGGCAGACGGCGCAAGCTTTCGACTACACCAAGGTGGCCAACCTTTCCGAGCCGGTCTACGCCGGTCAGGTGATCAAGGAGTCCCTGCTCGTTCCTATGGGGGACGGGGTCGCGGTCTACCTGGAGATCACGCGTCCGGCGGAGAAGCGGCCTTACCCGACGATCCTCGAGGCCAGCCCCTACCACGGCACCCTCGCCGACCGGGAGGGCACCCGCATCCTGCCCGAACCGCGCGACGACAACGGCTCGGCTGTCGGTCTTACCGGCTACTTCGCCCCTCGGGGCTACGCGGTCGTGATGATGGATCTGCGGGGCACCGGCAAGTCGCAGGGCTGCCTGGATCACCTCGGGCAGAAGGACGCCGCCGACCTTAAGAGGGTCGTGGAGTGGGCGGCCTCCCAGCCCTGGTCCAACGGCCGGGTCGGGATGGTGGGCCACTCATACGTCGGATCGACGCCTTCGCTGGCGGCGTCCAGGTCACCTAAGGGGTTGGTCACCATCGTGCCGAGCGCCGGGTTGTCCACGATGTACGACCACCAGTTCCAGGCAGGGGTGCCCTTCTTCCTGCAGTGGGCGGGGCCGATGGAGGCTTACGAGCAGATCGCATTGGAAAGGCACCTACCGGGAGGCGAGAGCTTCGGCCGCAACGTCGAGGACACCGGTTGCGGGCTGCCCAACTCGTCGCTGGTGGCCGGTGAGGACCAGCTGTCCGGACGCTATGCGCCCTGGCACGCCGAGCGGGAGTGGTCGGCTGCCGCAACCGCGGCGCCGATCCCCGTGTTCATGGTCCACGGCGTCAACGACAACGCAGCCCGGGTTACCGGCATGGAGTGGTTCACCAAGCGGGGCGGTCGGGCCGGCGACAAGCTGTGGCTGGGACAGTGGGACCACGGCTCCGGATGCTGTCCCACCAGGCGGGGGATCCAGTGGACCTATGCGCTTCACGCCTAGTTCGACCGGCATCTCGCCCAACGGGAGGTCGACACCGGGCCCCCGGTCGAGCTCTTCCTCTCCGACGGCACGTTCGCCGGCGCCCGGACCGGCGACCGAACGCAAATTCTGGTCACCGACCGCTGGCCGGTTTTGGGTGCCGCCTACCGCCCCTTCTATCCGACCGCCGAAGGAACGCTTGCGCAGTCGCGGCCGGTGTTGCCGGGCAGCCTGTCCTTCACCGGTGACCCCCGAGGCCATCTGGATCCGCAGGCCACCGGAGGTGTCGACTTCGTCACCCCGCCCGTAGCGACGGATACGGTCTTCGCCGGCCAGCCGCAGCTGGACCTGGTGGCCTCGGTCACCGTCCCTCGCGTCCACCTGATAGCCAATCTGTACGACCAGAGCCCCGACGGCTCTCGCCGCCGGATCAGCCAGTTTGCGATC
>DATAAN010000044.1:0-6287 GCA_036260105.1 Actinomycetota bacterium | reverse complement strand
GGTCGCCGACGACCACGTCGTAGGGGCCGGGGTCCGGGATGCCGCGGATGTTGGTCCGCTCGTACAGGGTGACCCGGGGGTCGTTGCGCAGCCGCCAGTCGAACTGGCCGTACCCGACGTCGACCGCGACCACGGAGGCGGCGCCCGCCTGCAGCAGGCAGTCGGTAAACCCGCCGGAACCGGCTCCGGCGTCCAGGCATCGCTTGCCGGTAACGTCGAGTGAGAAGTCCTCGAGTGCGCCCTGCAGCTTGTCGCCGCCCCGGGAGACGAACCGCCGGCCGGCGTCGACCGTGATGCGGCTGTTGGGCGACACCAAGGTACCGGCCTTGAGGCCGGGCGCCCCGTCGATCCTGACCGCCCGGGCATCGATCACCCGCCTTGCCGCCTCCACGTCACCGGCAAGCCCCCTGGCCACCATCTCAGAATCCAGCCGGCGGCGTGTCACGGCGCATCAGGTGCCCGGATCGTCGAGCTCGGTGGACGTCTCGTCCAGTGCCGCCTCGAGGTCGTCCAGAAGGACGTCGAGCGCGTCCGCGCGCTCCGGAAGGGGCAGCTGTGCCATCTCAGCCAGCCGGGCGGATGCTTGAGCCTCGTCCACAACGCCCGATATTAGCCGACGCCGCGGGCGGAAAAGGGGTGCGTCAGCGTGCGGCGTTCAGCAGAGGGTAGGGGTTGACCGGACCGCCTCCGCCCTTGTGCCACTCGAAGTGGACGTGGCACGGCCCTCCCCGGGCGTTGCCGGTGTTGCCGTTGTAACCGATCTTCTGACCGACGGTCACCCGGCTGCCGTTGGAGATGCCGGGCGCGTAGCCCTTGAGGTGGGCGTAGAAGAAGACGTCCCCGTTGGGCGCCGTGAGATAGGCCATGATGCCGGCGTTGCCCCGGTTGTGCAGGTTGCCGATCACTCCGTCGGTCACCGCCACCACGGGTGCTCCACATGCCGCCATCACGTCGGTGCCCTTGTGGCGCCGCCCGCCGGAGCGCGGAGCCCCCCAGGTGTTGGCGAAGGCCTGCGCGGCGCCGACCGGCAGCGTGAAAGCGGGAAACGAACGGATCTTCGACACCTTGGCGGCTGAGCGGGCACCGCGCAGCTTGGCCTCCAGCTCCACCTTCTTGTCGCCCTGCCGCTCCACAAGACTCGCCTGCATCGCCCGCGTCTCGTCGAGCGCCGCCCGCATCTCGTCGGCCCGGGCCTGGGTGATGCGGAGGCCGTCGATGAGCTCGGTGTCACCGCGCCCCAGCACCTCCATGTAGTGCAGCCGCCGGAAGAAAGCGTTGGGGCTGGGAGCAAGGATCAAGTCGCTGATGTAGGACGACATGCCGCCCTTCTTGTAGATGGCGCCCGCCCGAACCTGCATGAGCTTGGCCTTCTCCGTGATGGTCTTGTCGGCCACCCTGAGGTCGGCTTCCAGCTTGCGCCGCTTGGCGTCGGTCCTGGCGAGCGCGGTCTCCAGCCGCCCGTACTCGGCGGCGACGGCGTCCAACTCCTTCTGCAGCTTGCTCACCTCGGCGCCGGAGGCGGGCAGAGGGAGCATCGCCAGCAACGTCCCGGCCATCAGACCCAGGACCGTGAGACGCCTTACCAAGGGAAGTGTCGTTGTCATAAACGCCGCCAAAGGCTCTCAGCCGTGCTGCCCGATTGTCAAGAACACTTTGTCCAGTCTTCAGGCATGGAACGGACATGTCGGCGGGTATCCTGCGGAAGTGCAGGTCACAGCCGGACTCATCCCCATTCACGACGAGAACCCGGCGCGCCGCACACCCCTGCTGACCCTCATGATCATCGTCGCCAACGTCCTGGCTTTCTTCTTCCTCGAGCCGAGCTTCGGTACCGGCCGCAACTGCGCCCGGGCGGACGTAACCTGCCAGGTCGAGAACTGCGAGCTCACGCAGTACTTCTTCCAGTGGGGCGTCGTACCGCGAGAGGTCGCCAGCGGCGAGCCGGTCAGCGGGGAGATCTGCACCGGAATCGAGACTGAGCCGAAGTCGGTGGTGCTGTCGCTGTTCACCTCGATGTTCCTGCACGGCGGCTTCTTCCACCTGGCGGGCAACATGCTGTTCCTCTGGGTATTCGGCAACAACATAGAGGACCGGCTAGGCCACGTGAGGTACCTGGTCTTCTACCTGCTGGCGGGGCTGGCCGGCACTCTGGCCCACGTCTTCTCCAACCCCGAATCGCTGACGCCGACCATCGGAGCCAGCGGCGCCATCTCGGGCCTGCTGGGCGCTTACATCGTGCTGTTCCCCAGAGCCATGATCCATGCGCTGGTTCCAATGCTGTTCTTCTTCCGGGTCCGGCTCCCCGCAATGGCGGTCCTCGGCTTCTGGTTCATCTCGCAGTTCTTCATCGGCGGAGGCCAGCAGGTCGGTGAAGGAGGAGTCGCCTGGGTTGCGCACGTCGGTGGGTTTGTCGCCGGAATGATCCTCATCTACCTTCTGGGAGGCGGCCGGCATAAGCCAACTCCGGCCCGGCCGGCGTATCCGCAGGGGCCTTTCAGCCCCTATTAAGCGAATCACAACCATGTAGTTCGTCCCACTTTTCGAAACACGGCCTCGCGGGTAAAACGCCTCCGACAATCAAACCGAGTGTTGATCGAGCGAGTGTTGGAGGCATCTATGAACGACAATGCCTACGGAGAGGGGTTTCGCGGACACACGCTCGCGGCCACTTTCGACAGCAGGCAGCAGGCCGACCAGGCAGTCCAGCGTCTATCCGAGCGCGTACAGGGCGCGCGGGTCGAGGTGAAGTCCAAACGCCAGGACCGCAAGGTTCAGCAGGCGGAGATGCGGGACGAGCTCGAGGGCATGGTGGCATCCCCGGTGCTGGGCGCCGCAATGACGAAGTCGCAGACCCAGGGGGCCATCGGTGGAACGATCCTGATCGCCGGACTCGCGATCCTGATCGGAGTCGTAGCGGGGTTCCTGATCGACGGGGCTCCCGGATCCGACGTCTCACCCTGGCGCTGGTTCATGACGTGGGTCATGATTCCGGCCATCGCCGGCGGCACTCTCGGCACCCTGGCAGGGGGCATGCTCAAGCAACGCTACAAGCCGGCCCCGGAGGACAGCGCCCCGCCGAGGGAGGCGGCCCCCGACGCAGGGCTCGAGGCACCCGAGGAGACGGTCGTCGAGGTGCACGCGAGCGGCGACGCCGACCTGCAGCAGGCGATGGACGTGCTCCAGGGGCTGAACCCCCAGCGGTTGGACCGGTTCAACTCGGCCGGCGAGGTGGTCGAGACGCAGCAGCTTGGCGGCAGGACGAGCTGAGCCGCAGACAAGTCCAGAACGGGTCCCTTCGGGGACCCGTTCTTTTTCGGCTAGACGGGCAGCGCCTCCTCGCCCGGCAGCATCGCTTCCACAGCGAGTGCCCGGAGCGAGGTCAAAATGTGGTCCGGCCGGGGGTCCATCGCTGCGCCTCCTACAGTCAGGCCGGTGAGGACAAGGGCGCCATCCCAGCCGATGCTCCGGGCGCCCGCGATGTCGGACTCGAGGCGGTCGCCGATCATCAGCACCCGGCCCCCACCGAGCCGGCGGGCCGCCGCCTCCATCATCGGCGCCTGCGGCTTTCCAAGCACGGTGGCCGTCCTGCCGGAGGCGGTCTCCAGGGCGGCGACTATGGAGCCGGTTCCGGGCAGCATGCCGCCGTTCTCGATGGGCATAACCGGGTCCTTGTTGAGCGATAGGAAGGCCGCCCCGGCCCGAACTGCGTCGGCCGCGAGAGCCAGCCGCAGGTAGCTGAAGTCGGTGTCCCGGCCTACCAGTACCAGCTCGGCGGTCTGACCGGCCTCGAGGTAACGCACACGGACGATGTCGGCCAGCTGGGCGGCAACCGTCTGCGGGGCGAGTATGAAGGACGGAGAGCCCTGGAGTCCCTGCTCGACTATCCACTCCCTGGCCACGATGCTGCTCGTCAGCACCTCCTCGGCGGCAAGCGTAAAACCTCCCTCCCCCAGGCGCTCAACGACCTCGTCCGGGTGGTAGCCGCCGTTGTTGGTCAGCAGCAGCAGCGGCTTGCCGGTAGCGCGAATGGCTGCCAGCCCCTCCACCGCTCCGGGCAGGAGCACCTCACCCCGCCAGACCACGCCGTCCAGGTCGATGGCGAAGGCGTCGTACTTCTCGAGCAGGTGGGCCGCGGCGTTCAACGGCGGGAGGTGCGGCTCCTTCAAGAGGCCAGCCGGCTCAGGGCGCGCCGGTAGTCGACCGAGTCAGGTTTCATGGCGAGGGCTATCTTAAGCAAACCGGCGGCGCGGGCCTTGTCTCCCTGCCGAGCGCGGCACAGGGCCAGCCCGAAGTAAGGGTAGTGGTCGGCGGGATTCAGCTGCATCGCCGCCTCGAACTCCTCGCCCGCCCGCTGCGTCTCACCTATGTTGTAGAGGGCCCTCGCGAGCGCCTCGCGCACCGATCCCTTCTCCGGCTCGAGGTCGCAGGCTTTCTGCAGAACGAGGGCCGCCTGATGGTTTCGGCGGGCCGCCAGATGCTCCAGCCCCCGGGTCCACAGGTCGTAGGCGTCTTTGGCGTTCACCTATCCACTATCGCGCCAGAGGTAGGCGGTCCGCGGAAAATCCGCCCCGACCCACGCTTCCCGGCGTGGTACAAAGCGATGTGCCCCGTATCGACAGCTTCCGCGCCGTGCGCTACCGCCCCGGAACCGACCTGGCCGCAGTGTCCGCGCCACCCTACGACGTGATCTCCCCCGAGGAGCGGGACCGGCTGGAGCAGTCGGATCGCCACAACGTCATCCAGATCACGCTCGCTGCCGATCGGCCCAGTGACGACTCGGTTTCCAATCGCTACTCCCGTGCCGCCGAGATCTTCCGCGAGTGGCTCGAGAGCGGCATCCTCGTCGTCGACGACGAGCCGCACCTGTTCCTGTACCGCTCAGACTTCAAGGTCGAAGGGCGGCCTCGGGCGACGGCCGGCATAGTCGGGGCGCTGGCGCTCGAGGAGTTGGGCACCGGCGGCATCTTCGGCCACGAGAAGACCCGGCCCGGCCCGAAGGCGGACCGCCTCTCCCTCATGCGGGCCACTCGGGCGAACCTGGAGCCGCTGTGGTTCTTCGCCTCCCGGGCCATGGAGGGCTTTCGGGAGCTCGTAGACGACCTGGGGGAAACCGACCCCATCGCCGATGTCCTGGACCCGCACGACGTCCGCCACCGGATCTGGCTGCTGCCCGACCCGGCGTCCGAGTCCATGGCCAAGGTAGTGGCGGACATCCCGCTCGTCGTGGCCGACGGGCACCACCGCTACGAGACGGCGCTGACCTATCGCGAGGAGCGGCGGGCTTCGGACGGCCCGGGGCCGTGGGACGCAACGCTGGCTATCGTCGCCGACCCGCTCCAGTTCGCACCCGAGCTGCTTCCGATCCACCGGCTGGTCCGCGGCGTGGAACTGGATCGCCTGCGGGGCCTGCAGCCCTTCGACGGCAACTTCGCCGACCTCCGCCAAGCGGTCGAGCAGGCGGGGCCGGGAGTTGTCGGCGTGGCGTCGTCCAAGGGCTTGTGGACCCTCAGGACGTCCGGCGACGTGGACACCGTCTGGCTGGCCGAGCAGGTGCTGGAGCCCAACGGCGCCGATGTCACCTACGAGCACGACGTGACGATCGTGGAGAGGGCGGTCGGCGCCGGGGACCTCGCGTTCCTTCTCGCGGCGGTTCCAGTCGCTCTCGTGGCGGAGAAGGCCCTCGCCGGAATCCGGCTGCCGCCGAAGACGACCCTGTTCTGGCCCAAGCCCCGCTCCGGCCTTTTGATGAGGGACCTGGAGGCCGACCGCTAGCGCCCCCTGGCTAGACCGAGTCCAGCCTCTCCTCGGCGTCGAAGAAGTCGGGATCCTCGGCCACGATCCGCCGCCAGAGGTTTCGCGCCTCGTCCCGCCTGCCCGCCTTCTCCAGCAGATCGGCCCGGGCGTACCAGTGGCGCAGGAAGTACGGCTCCACCGCCCCGGACCCCGGATCGGCGCGGGCGAGCATCGTAATCGCCCGGCTGTACTGCTCCTTGTCCGCCAGCGCGCCGGCGGCGACGATCATCGTCTCCACCCATACCTCAGGCGATACGTCGTTGGGTGACACCTCGGCTGTCACCTCCAACGCCCGATCGGGGCGCCCGAGAGCCCGGTAGAGATCGGCGATGACGTGATTCTGCTCCACGGAGCTCGTCAGGCGGCGGTAGGTCAGAAGCTCGCTCAGAGCCTCCTTCCAGCGGCCGGCGTGGTAGAGCGACAGGCCCAGCAGCTCGCAGATCCGCGGGGACCGGGGCGCGTTCTTCTTTGCTTCGGACGCCCGCTCGGCTGCC
>DATAAN010000043.1:0-2107 GCA_036260105.1 Actinomycetota bacterium | reverse complement strand
GAGCGGCCGGACTGCTGCTACACCGTGGAGGACTTCGCCGGCGACGTGGTGGCCTTCCTGGACGCCGTCGGGGTCGGGCGGGCCACCCTGGTGGGCCACTCGGGGAGCTGCTTGGTCGCCCGGCGCGTGGCCGAAGTCCACCCCGATCGCGTCGCCCGGCTCGTGCTGATCGGCGCCCCGGGATCGCTGGGCGACAACCAGGAGGAGCTGGAGTTGCAGACCGCGGTGCGCGGCCTGCAGGACCCGGTGCCGGTGCAGTTCGCGCGGGAGCTGCAGGGGGCCGCCGCCCACGTCCCTCTGCCCGAGCCGTTCTTCAATGGGCTCATTGCCGAGAGCCTGAAGCTGCCGGCCCGGGTCTGGAAGAGCACGCTGGATGGCCTGTTCGCGTTCGACGACGCGGCGGACCTGGGGCGGATCGCCGCGCCGACGCTGCTCATCTGGGGGGAGTGGGACCGGTGGTTGCCGCGGGAGGAGGAGGACCGGCTGGCGGTCGCGATTCCCGGGGCCAAGGTGGTCGTGTACCCGGCGACGGGCCACAGCCCCAACTGGGAGCGCCCGGAGAGGGTTGCCGCCGACCTGGACGCCTTCATGCGTCAGGGGTAGCCGGCCCGCCGCCTCTGGCTTCGCTCGGGCCGCGGTCGCCGGCCAAGCCGGCATGTCTCCTCCAAGTTGGAGGCGAAGATGTGCGGCCCGGGCCGAGTCTGGGGTCCGGGAATACGCGAGGGTGTCGCAGTGTTGAGCAGGGTGCGGCGCATATCTAGAGGGTTGAGTTAAGGAGTGGTTGTGTCTGCTCGATCGCTCAAGGACGAGCAGGCGCTGGTGTAGTTCACGCGCCGCAGCGCGCGGTCACCCAGCAGAGCGCTGAGACAGCCACCACGGGTCAGGTCTTGGCTGGCGGGCCGGTCGAGGAAGAGGGCCGGCGATACTGTATGAACTCGGCCGCGCTGCGCTTCGTGCCCTACGAGGACCTGTAGGCCGAGGGCTACGGGGCAACCGGAATCTCCTCAACCAACCCACGACGACGAAGGAGCGAAGCGATGAGCCAGAAGCGGGAGAAGGCGGTCCTGGCCGGAGGGTGTTTCTGGGGGATGCAGGACCTCATCCGGAGGCGCCCAGGGGTGCTCTCGACGCGGGTGGGCTACACGGGAGGTGACGTCGCCAACGCCACCTACCGGAACCACGGGACCCATGCCGAGGCGATCGAGATCATCTTCGACCCCGAGGTGACCTCCTACCGCGAACTGCTCGAGTTCTTCTTCCAGATCCATGACCCGACGACGCTGAACCGCCAGGGCAACGACATCGGCCCAAGCTACCGCTCGGCGATCTTCTACCTCGATGAGGAGCAGCGCCGGGTCGCCGAGGACACCATCGCCGACGTCGAGGCCTCTGGGCTCTGGCCCGGCAAGGTTGTCACCGAGGTCACCCCGGCCGGTCCGTTCTGGGAGGCCGAGCCGGAGCACCAGGACTACCTGGAGCGCTACCCGAACGGCTACACCTGCCACTTCCCACGCCCGGACTGGGTGCTGCCCCACCGGAGCGCCGCGGCCCGCTAGCAGACGGCGTGGGTCGGTAAGGGCGGCGCCGGCTGACGGCCGTTACGGTCCGGCTCCTCACAAACGTCGTCGGCCACTCACGGGCCATGACGTGGAGCCGGCCCGGACGGCGGTGTCCATCACCCGGCACAGCTTCATCCGGGCTGGCCGGCGGCCGTTGCGCTGCCAGCCCGCAACGCCGGAGATAGCCTCTGAGTCCAGCGGATCGAGGAGCGGCTGGCCGGCCACCCCGACAAGCCCCAGGAGGGCAGCCCCGGGCGAGGGAGGGAGACCGACGGGGTTTGGGCCGGCCTGCCCGCCGCGATGGGCCCGATCACGGCGGTCCCGCCCGAGGCTGCCACACCGGGTCTAGCCTGCGGAGCGACGCGGCAATCTGGCCGGCTCGGTGGCGACCGGTTGGGGCCCGGCTGTCGCCTGGCGTACAGTGATGGTTGTAGTCCCTGTTTGCCGAGAGCGTCATCTGGATGGTGGCGAAGCCCGGACCATGACTTCGGTCCTTCCAGGGTTGGCCTGTTGGCCCGCTCGGCATCCTAGGCGCCCGCTTCCTGGCC
>DATAAN010000042.1:0-5298 GCA_036260105.1 Actinomycetota bacterium | reverse complement strand
GCCGCCTGGACCATTAGGTTCATCCCCGCCCGGGGCCTTGGGGTGGCGGTCGGAGGGCTCCTGCTCCTGACCAACGTCAGGGAGCTGGCCAACTACCTGGACGTGCGGGCGATGCGGTGGGCCGCGTACGGCCTGGTCGTCGCGGCATCGTCCTACGCCGCCGCCAGGCCCGGGCTCCAACAGCGGCGGGCTCGCCGGGCGTGGGTGCCCACAGAGCCGGCACCCGAAATACGCTCCTAGCGGAAGTCCCTCCGCCGAATGGATGCCGGGCGCGCCCGGCTGTATTGCTTGAACCGCCGGCCCGGCCGGCTCCGTCCTATCCTTCCGACTCCGGCTCCTCGCCGGCTGCCCCGCCATCTGCTCCACCCGGCGGGTTGAAAGGCGCCGAGAACTCCGAGAACCGGCCGAGCGCCGCACGGGGGCCCTTGACCATCAGCCGCCAACCGTCGTCGGCGGCCGCTTCCTCCATCACCTCGCCGGCTTCGTGGAGCTGGCTTCGCACGTCGCCCCGCTCGAACGGGATGACGTACTCGGCCAGCGTCTGGGACGCTGCGAGCTTGCTGCTGACCGCTTCCAACAGTGCGTCCAAACCCTCGCCTGCGACCGCGGAGATAAACAGCGCTCCGGGGAACTGGCGCTCCAGTCGCCGCCGGGTCTCCGGATCCAGCCGGTCCGACTTGTTCATCGCCACGATCCTGGGCACGTCGCCGGCACCGATCTGCATCAGGACCTGGTCCACCGCGGTTATGTGATCGTTCGGATCCGGCTGCGAGGCGTCGACGACGTGCAGCAGCAGGTCGGCGTGGATCGTCTGCTCCAGCGTCGACTTGAACGCCTCCACCAGCTGGTGCGGCAGCTTCTTGACGAAGCCGACCGTGTCGGTGAGCACTGCGTCGCGGCCGTCGGGCAGCTCCAGCTTGCGGGAGACCGGATCAAGGGTCGAGAAAAGCTTGTCCTCCACCAGCACCCCGGCGCCCGTGAAGGCATTCAGCAGCGTGGACTTGCCGGCGTTGGTGTAGCCGACCAGGCTGATCTGCGGCGCCCCGGTTCTGGTGCGCTGGCGGTTCTTGATCGAGCGTGTGCGCTCGACCTCCTTCAACTCCTCCTTGAGCTTCTTAAGGCGCCGCGCGATGCGGCGGCGGTCGATCTCCAGCTTCGTCTCGCCGGGCCCCCTCGTGCCGAGGCTCGGACCGGCCGCTCCGCCGCCGCCTCGTGAGCCTCCGATACGGCTCATGACCTCGCCCCACCCTCTGAGGCGGGGGACCATGTAGTTGATCTGCGCCAGCTCGACCTGCAGCTTGCCCTCGGCGGAGTGCGCGTGCTGGGCGAAGACATCCAGGATGAGGCCCGTCCGATCGATGATCTTGAGGGCGTCGGGCGCCAGCGGGTTGACTCCCGCCACGTCCTCCAGGTTCCGGCCTTGGGCCGGGTTGAGCTCATCGTCGAAGACGATCGCCGTGGCCCTCAGCTTCCGGGCCTTTTCCACGATCTCCTGCGCCTTGCCCTTGCCGACGTAGGTCGCTGGGTCGGGCGACGGGCGCGCCTGGATGACCCGGTCGACTGTCTCGGCACCGGCGGTCGCCGCCAGCTGCGCCAGCTCCTCGAGCGACTCCATTCCCTCTTCAATTTCCGACTGTGAGCGGACGACTCCTACGAGGACCACCCGCTCGGTGGTGTCGACTGTTGCCACTAGCTTCCTTTCATCGCTTTCAGGACGCGGTCCATGCCCTCGTCGAGCCGGTCGTCGGCAAGAGTGAGCGAGAAGCGGACGAATCCCTCACCGTGGTGCCCGTACCCCGATCCAGGGGCGACCACGACGCCCGCCTCGTCGAGGAGGAGCTGACAGAACCCCACTGATGTCTGCCCCTCCGGGACGGGAACCCAAACGTAGATCGCCCCCTTCGGAGCCTCCAAGCGGATGCCCCCGGCGTTCAGCGCGTCCACCACCACGTTGCGGCGGCGGGTGTAGACCGCGATGCTCTCGGCTATGCAGTCCTGCGGCCCTTCCAGGGCTGCGATGCCCGCCCGCTGCAGGGCGTTGAAGATGCCTGAGTCGATGTTGGTCTTCACCCGGCCGATCGCTTCGATGGCCTGCGCCGCGCCGACCACCCACCCGACCCGCCAGCCGGTCATGTTGTAGGTCTTGGAGAGCGAGCCGAACTCGATAGCCGTATCCAGCGCTCCCGGGGCCTGGAGCACGCTCGGAGCGACGTACCCGTCGTAGGTGAGCTCGACGTACGCCGCGTCGTGCGCCAGCAGCAGGTCGTTGCGAGCGCAGAACCGCACCGCCTCCTCCAGAAACTCCGGCGTGCACACCGCCGAAGTAGGGTTCGACGGGAAGTTGATCCACAGCACCTTGGACGCCTGCAGCGACAGCTCGGGAATCCGTTCCAGCTGGGGAACGAAGCCGTTCTCCGCGGTCAGGGGGATGGAGATAGAGCCTCCGCCGGCCAGCATGGTGGCCGTCTGGTACACCGGGTATCCGGGGTCCTGCACCAGCACCATCTCGCCCGGGTCGACGAAGGCGGTCGCCAGGTGGGCGATACCCTCCTTCGACCCGATCAGCGGGAGGACCTGGGTAGCGGGGTCGAGCTTCACGCCGAAGCGGCGGTCGTAGTACGCGGCGACGGCCTCCCGGAACTGCGGCATGCCGTAGTAAGAGGGGTACTGGTGCGTCGCCGGATCGCCCATGGCCTTCTGGCCGGCCTCCACGATGTGGGCCGGAGTCGGCCGGTCCGGGTCGCCGATCCCGAACGAGATGACGTCCACACCCTTCGCCTTGGCCTCTGAGACCTTCTTGTCGAGCTCGGCGAACAGGTAGGGCGGCAGAGCGGCGATCCTGCGGGCACTTCTCACGGGGTCCTCCCATCGAAAACGTGAACTGCCGGGCCGGTCATGAACAAGCGGCCGCCCGGCTCCAACTCGATAAACAGATCTCCACCGGGCGTGCGAACGGTGGCCGCTTTAAGACCACTGGCAACCAGGCAGGCGCTGGATCCGGTTCCCGAAGACTGGGTCACCCCGACGCCCCGCTCCCAGAACCGGGCGTGGATGACGCCGCCCTCCACCTTGGCGAACTCGACGTTGGTCCGGTTGGGAAACGCCGGATCATTTTCCACCAGCGGTCCGAGCTGGGTCACCGGCGCGGTGTCGATGTCGTCGACGAACGTCGTAGCGTGCGGATTGCCGGTGACCGTCCGCTTCCACGTGCGCCCGTGCAGGATGATGTCCTCGAGCACCTCGGGCACCCCCATGTCGGCACGCACCGAGGTGACTACGCCGTCCTGGACGGTCAGGTCCAGCACCTTGATCTGGCCCCCGGCCTCCAGGGTGACCCGGGTGCTGTGATGGATGCCCTTCTCGTAGAGGAACTTGCCGACGCAGCGCAGGCCGTTGCCGGACACCTCCGCGATCCCGCCGTCCGCGTTGTACAGCAGGAAACCGAAATCCGCCCTGTCCGAAGAGCTGATCAGGATCACTCCGTCTCCGCCGATACCGGTGTTCCGGTGGCACATGGCAACTGCGCGGGAGGCGTCCACCGGCTGGTCGTAGACCAGGATGAAGTCGTTGCCCTGCCCGTGGTACTTCGAGAACTCGATGCTCAACCGTCTGCTGCCTTCCTCAGGTAGTCGGCCGCCTCGTCGGGATCGGTGAACCAGGTGATCCGCGGGTCCGCCCGGAACCAGCGGAGCTGTCTGCGCGCGAACTGCCGCGTCCGCTGCTTGGTTTCGGCAATGGCCTGGGCCAGGGGTAGCCGGCCGTCGAGGTGGTCGAGGATCTGAGCATATCCGAGGGCGCTGAGCGAGGTGGGCGAGAAGCGCACCCCCTCTTGCCGCAAACGGGCCACCTCGTCGACCCATCCCCGCTCGATCAGCAGATCGACCCGGCGGTCGATCCGGCGGTCCAGCTCGTCGAGCGGCAGCGTCAGTCCAGCCGCGCGCAGGTCGTAGACGGCGCGCCTCTGGTCCCACGCCGTGCGGTAGGAGGAGAACGGGCGTCCGGTTATCTCGATAACCTCCAGCGCCCGGACGGTCCGCCGGACGTTGGCGGCATCGATACGGGCGGCGGCTTCCGGGTCGAGTTCCTGCAGGCGCCGGTGCAGCTCTTCTGCTCCTACCCGCGCCGCCTCGCCCTCCCAGCGGGCCCGCACGGCGGCGTCCGTGCCGGGGAACTCCAGCGGATCCACGACGGCGCGAAAGTAGAGTCCTGAACCACCCACCAGCAGCGGCACCCGGCCGCGTCCCAGAACCTCGGCCACGCACGTCCGTGCGGCAGCCTGGAACTGCGCCACGGTCGTCGCCTCGTCGGGGTCTGCGAGGTCGAGAAGGTGGTGAGGCACCCTCCTCCGATCCTCGACCGTTGGCTTGTCGGTGCCCACGTCCATTCCGCGGTAGATGGCCGCAGAGTCGACCGAGAGGATCTCGGCGCCGACCTGTTGGGCGACTGTCATCGCCAGAGCGCTCTTTCCGGCGGCGGTCGGCCCGACGATGGCCAGTACCGGCCCGGGCCGGTCCTTATCGGACGAGCCGGCCCTCCAGGTGGCTTGGTGCCGCCGCGGTGATCTCCAGAGTGCAGAAATCCCCGGCGGCGATGCCGCCGGGCGCCGCCTTGTCCGCCAGCAGCACGCTGCCCTCGCGGCGCGGGGAGGTTGCCCCGATAGCGTCATTCAGCCGATCAAGCACGGCACCGCCGGAAATGCCGGGGGCGGAACCGCCGTACGGGCCGCTCGGGGAAGCAAGCGAAGCCTCGGGCGAGAAGAGCGCCTCCGCTTCTGCGGCGACGCGGAAGTGGACCAGCTTGTTCGTCCGGGTGCGGCCGGTCAGCTTCGACGAATTCTTCTTCGAAGGCCCCTCAACCAGGACCTCCAACGTCTCCCCGATGTGCGCCTGATTGCGCTCCAGCGAGATCCGCTGCTGAGCCGCCACCAGGCGGTCGAACCGGTCCTGCACCACGTCGGGCGGGACCTGGTCCTCCATGGTGGCGGCTGCCGTGCCCGGCCGGGGTGAGTACTTGAAGGTGAAAGCCGAGTCGTACCGAACCTCCGTGACCAGGCTCAACGTCTGCTGGAAGTCATCTTCGGTCTCGCCCGGGAAGCCGACGATGATGTCGGTGGACAGTGCCAGGCCGGGGATGAGGCTGCGGGCCATCTCCACCTTTTCCAGGTAACGCTCGCGGGAGTAGCTGCGCTTCATGAGCTTCAGCACCCGGGACGACCCGGACTGCAGCGGAAGGTGGAGGTGCTCGCAGACCACGCTCGACTCAGCCATCGCCCTGGCCACCGGCTCCCGGAAGTCCTTG
>DATAAN010000041.1:0-11498 GCA_036260105.1 Actinomycetota bacterium | reverse complement strand
AGCCCACGGAAGATCAGGGTGGGCACGTGATGAAACTCCTGCCCCTGGGCAAGGCGTAGTCCCGGCAGCCGGTCGACGAGCGTCTCAAGCACGACGCGGCTCTGCATGCGAGCCAACGGAGCGCCCACGCAGTAATGGATGCCGTGACCGAAGCCCATGTGGGGGCGGTCGAAGCTTCGGTGGAGATCAAAGGTGTCGGGCTCTTCGAATATCGACGAATCCCGGTTCGCCGAACCGTAAACCACCAGAACACGGTCCCCACCTTTGATACTCTGCCCGGCCAGCCCAATGTCGGTCGTAGCCGTGCGCAGAAACGTAGGCACGGAGGTGTCGTAGCGAAGCGCCTCCTCCACCGCCTGCGGAACCAGCGATGGGCTTCGTACAAGCGCGCCCCACCGGTCCGGCTCGCTCAGAAGCAGGAAGAGGGCCTTGCCTATGAAGTTGGTGGTGGTCTCGTGACCCGCCAACAGTAGGCCGGTGAGCTGGTAAACCAGCTCGCCGTCCGTGAACCGCTGCTCTCCCCCCGCATGCAGGAGCTCCGAAATGATGTCCTCGCCGGGATTCGAGCGCCTGAGGTCCATCTGGTATTTCATGAAGTGCTGGAACTCGACCAGGTCGTTCGCCGCCTTCACCTGCCGGTCGCAGTCCAGAGCTGAAGAAATCAAGGATATGAAGCTGAAACTCCATCGCTTCAGGTCGTCTAGTCTCTCGTCGCCCAGTCCGAATAGGCGGGCAATGACCTGCAGCGGTATCGGATAGGCCAGGTCTTCCATGATTTCGGCTTTGCCGGCGGGTTTCAGCCGGTCAATCCGGGCCGAGGCGAGCTCCCGAACCTCCGGTTCCAGTCGGCGCATCCGGGGGCCGGAGAAACTTCCCCTAATCGCGCGCCTCCAGCGCTCGTGATCAGGAGGATCGGAATTGACGAGCACTGCGGTCGGGGGAAATCCGGTAGCGAGAACGCCGTAGGCCTCGGGGCAGAACTCGACGATGGGATTGATGGAGTCCTTGGACGAGAACAGATCCGGCCGGTCTGTCACGAAACGGACGTCCTCATATCGCGTAACCACCCACATCCGGTAGGCGGGGCTGAAGAATACGGGCAGGGACTCGCGCGCCGCCGCGTAAACCGGAAAGGGGTTCTCCAGTTGATCCCCGGCGAGAGGATTGAAGGTCGCCGGCAGGTCCGGGCTGCTGTTCGTCAACCGTGATTCCATGTCGGCGTCCTCCAAGGCTGCGGGCAAATTTATCAGCAGGCCTTATGGAGTGCGACGCCGCTTCAACTTTCGCCTCGACACATCGAGCGCGAGACGCTCAGTCGCCCACTCCACCGCCTTCGAACGAAACCGATGTGTGACGAGCAAGACTTTTTAAGATCCCCCACACCGGCACAGAAATCTGGCGACTGTCAGCCGACGAGGCCGAGCTCCCGGAACTTGACCTCCAGGTCGCGGGCGCTCGGCTCGGTGAGTATCGACTCGTCGGGGAAGACGATCGTCGGCACGCTCATCATGCCGTTGTTGGTGCGCTTCACGAACTCGGAGGCGCTGCGGTCCTGGTCGATGTCGATGACCTCAACCGGCACGCCATGCTTCTCGAACGCCCACTTCGCCCGAAAACAGTCGGGGCACCACTTGGTGCTGTACATCTTGATGGTGCTGTCGGTCATCGAGCGTCCTCCAATGGCGGGATTACTCTTGGGCTCTAGTTTTCCTCCGGCGCTGCGGAGGTAAACGAACCCGCAACCAGTATTGATGGAAGGTGCGCACTATATGAGCAAGGTCTTCGACAAGCTCGACGAACGGCTGCAGGAGTTCATCCGCAACCAGCACATGTTCTTCGTAGCCACGGCGCCGCTGGATCCCGACGGCTTCGTCAACGTCTCCCCCAAGGGCCTCGACACCCTGCGGTTCCTGCCGAACGGAAACGTGGCTTACCTGGACCTCACGGGCAGCGGCGTCGAGACGATTGCACACCTCCGGGAGAACGGCCGGATCGTCGTGATGTTCTGCGCGTTCGAGGGCAAGCCCCGCATCGTCCGGCTGCACGGCAAGGGATCGGTATGGGAGCCGGGCGATGTCCGGTACGGGGAGCTGGAAGGGCTCTTTCCCGACTATCCCGGTGCCCGGGCGGTCATCGAAGTCAAGGTGCAGCGGATCTCGGACTCCTGCGGTTTCGCGGTGCCGTTCTACGACTACGTCGGCGAGCGGGCGCAACTGCAGAGCTGGAGCGAGGCCAAGGGTGAGGATGGACTCTGCCGGTATCGCGAGGAGAAAAACCGGTTGAGCATCGACGGCCTGCCTGGACTTAAAGCGGCCTCCCGCCAGGCCGATCCGGTTTGAGCGCGGTGGCCACGGGTAGCCAGGAAGCGTCTCTAGCACTGGGACCAGGCTGGAGCGCGGCGCAATGAAGGAGACGGCACATCAGGTCCTGCTCGTCCCCCCCGACGTACCCGGATTCCTCGCCGCCGGAGCGTGGCTGCGACGGACGGGTCCCGGCTCGGAGATCCAGGTTGTCGCACCGCACGAGGTGACGCGCCGGATCTTCGGGCTGGCCGCCGAGCAGGAGAAACGGCAAATCACGGTGGCCGACCTGGTGCCGATGGACTCGGTCGATTCCCTGCTTGTCCACGCGCTTCGGACCTTCAGCGAAGCCGGGCTGAGGGTGAGGTTCGTCTACGGCGACCGCGGTTTGCCCGACCCGCCCGCCGTCGTCATGGAGCTGGCAGAGGTCCGGAGGGAAACAGGGCCGGTGTGGAGGCTCTTCGCCGGCGTCGAAGACCGGAAGTTCTCTGCGTTCGGTGATGCCTTCGAAGGGGGAACCCACCGTATCGAGTGGATCAAGTACCTCCAGGCGCTCGCAACCTCATGGGACTGGTCCCGCATCTACCGCGCTCTGGGAAGGCTTGCTGCCCTGGAGCACCTGGACGCTGAGGACTCGGGTTGGGCTGAGCGCCAGCTCCAGGAGGTTGCCCGCTGCCGTGCCGTCGTGGGGACTGCGCCCGTCCGGAACGTCGATGGCTTCTCCATCGTCGTCGTGATAGCACCGGTCATGGCGGTGGTGCGGCCTGAGGTCCTGGCCGAGGTTCGCGCGGAACACGATGCAGTGATTCTTTCCGGAGGACCGAACCGGCTCGTAATGCTCGGAACGAAGCCTGAGGTGGATCTCTCGCAGATCCCCACGTTGCGGGAGCTTGCGCAGGCCACCGGGGAGTCGGGCCTGGTGGTGCACATATCCGACGGGAGGGCGGAGGTTGGCTGGCCTCCCGGCGACGTCCCCTCCCCCGTCGAGCGACTTCTCGGTGATGCGCTCTCGGCAGAGCTGGCAGATCTGGATAGCCCGGCCGCAACGGCGAAGATCCAGCACCCGGAAGGTCAGCGGACGGCCAAGGGCATCCGCCCCGACGAGTTGCACCCTCACGACAGAGTCAGAATCGCTTCTGCGCTGGGAGGCGACACCGTCACGCGGGAAGGGGCGGCCCAGCCCACCTCCGTGGGGGCCCGGACGCCCGCCCAGCACAACGACATCGAGATCGCGCCTCGGACCACCGGCAGTTCGTAGCCGCGGCGCTGTCGCAGCTACGGCGTGTCGTGCAGATGCGCCACAATTGAACGCGTGCCAGACATCGGCTTGTTCCCTTTGGGCCTCGCCCTCCTTCCCGGCGAGCGGCTGCCCCTGCACATCTTCGAACCTCGCTACAAGGAGCTGATCAACGAGTGCATCGACACGGCATCGGAGTTCGGCATCATCCTGCTGGACAGCCGGGGCATCCGGGATGTCGGCACTCGCGCCGCAGTCGCCGAGGTCCTCGAGCGCTACGACGACGGCCGCATGGACATCGTGGTGGAGGGCTCCCAGCGGTTTCGGTTGCTCGAAATCAAGGCCGAGCGAAGCTTTCTCACCGCCGAGGTGGAGCCGCTCCTCGACTCCACTGCCCTGCCCGACCGCGACGTGTACGAAGAGAGTCTTCGCGAGTATCGCCGTGTGATGACTGCGGCCGGCGTGGACCTCGAGGAGCCGGTTCCCGACCGCCTCGGCCTGGCATTTCACCTGGCGGCCCGGTTCCGCATGGGCGTGGACAGAAAGCAGGAGCTGCTGGAAATGCGGTCCGAGGTGCAGCGCCTGGAGAGGATAAAGGAGCTGCTGGAGGCTTCGGCGGCCCTGATCCGGCGACAGAGAATCGAAAAGAGTGCGGCGACGAACGGAAGGGCCGACCGGCTGGGGCCTCTGGGACCTCTGCCCTAAACGGACCTCATCCCGCCTCGATCCTCCGCATCAAAAGATAGCCGTCAGCCTCCACCGGCCCCATCTTCCAGTACAGCATGCCGTCGAATCGTTTGAGCGCTTCGTATCCATGCAGCTGCCGGACCGTTTGCTGCCATCCCGGAAACTTGATGGGCACTATCACGTAGTCCGGTTTGCCGGCCAGGATGGCATCCACGCTGTCGCGCATCCCGTTGTTGGTCGACCACCACCAGAACGACGGCGTGGCGGTTCCTTCGTGGTAGTTGGCGAGAATGTTGCGGCCGAAGTAAGGGTTCACGGCGACCGAAGGAAAGTTGATCCCGTAGATGGTCGAGCTCTGCAAGCCGTGGTTTTCGATGTAGTTGGCAAGGGCTTCGCTACCCGAGTAAGGGTTCGCGACATCGGCCACGAACGCCGCTCCCGACCACACGACGTGCAGGCCGGAGATGCCGACGACGGCGGCCAGGGCCACCGTCCCTATCCGCTTCTCGTCCGTTTTGGACCAATCCAGACGCTCAAAGGCGATCCAGAGGGCCAGTACCCAGGTCAGGAACATGGTTCCCTGATGCCAGATGGTCCCGTAGACGATGGCGGCGAACACCATGAGGGCGAAGGTGCTGGCCAGATACAGCGACAGGGTGCGGGTTTTCCAGAACAGCACCGTCGTCGCCAGAAGAGCGGCAATCGTAAAGAGATTTCGCCCGGCCATCCCGCTGGCGAAGATGTCGCCCGCCCTGCCCAAGGCGTTCTCCGTGATCCTTCCGGACGTGGTGGCGAAGGTCCGGTCAGAGGGTGGCCACATCAGCCACGCCAGTGCGGCCATGCCGGCACCCAGAGCCGCCGTGGCGACCAGCGTCTTGCGGAACGCCGGGCGGGGAAGCGAGCGGCGGTCCCGCAGCAGCTCCAGCGTGGTGACCGCTGCGACGACGCCGGTAAGGACGTAGGCATAGGCGCTTACGTTGGCGAGGGCGAAAAGAAGGGCGGCGAACAAATAGGGACGTTCGAACCTCTCCGAGTAGGTCTTAGCCACCAGGAAGATCAGCACGCCGAGCAGCGCGTAGTTGCGAGCCACCACGCCGTACTGGAAGAACAGGAAGAACCCGAGTGGCAGGAGCACCTTGACGACTACCGGGAAGGGCGAGTGCCGGACCACCACGTAGGCGGCGGCGAACGCCAGCGCCGCTGAGATCACGTTGATCGTCCAGTAGGGCAGGTACTTGGCCGGTAGCATGATGAGCAGGTACCAGAGAGGGGGATGACCCTCGTACGGCAGATGCCGGGTGAGCAGGGTGACCGGGTTGGAGTCCCTGGCGATGAGCCAGGCCTGGGCCTCGTCGAACCACGGCTCGTGTCTGGACACCGCCACGCCTATCAACACGGCGTAGCCGGCCAGGTACACCGCCGGCCACCACCGCTGCAGCTTAGGCGCGAAGCCGGTCTTCGCCAGGGCGATCGTCGATGGACCGGTGTCTACGTCGGCAGCCTGCCCGGTCGCCGCCTCCATAGGCCGGTGGCTCAGGCGGCGGCCGTGCCGGCAGCTTCCCGCCGCCGGCCGATGCGAAAGGCCGGTGCCAGCAGAGCGGCCGCAACCGTCAGAGCGGCTGCCGCCGGGACCCAGTCGCCGAGCCGAGCGTAGGGCGTCGTGGTGGTCGCCATCGGCAGGGTGGGCACCAGGGTGGCCGGCTCGAAGAGACCGGTCTGCTGCAGAACCCGTCCGGCCGGGTCGACCACCGCGGATATCCCGCTGATCGATGCGTGCGCCACCCACATCCGCTGCTCCGCAGCTCGCATCTGGGTGAAGGCAATGTGCTGGGCGCTGGCCGCGCTGTGGTCGAAGGACGAGAAGTTTGCCGAGACAACAAGCATCCGCGCCCCCTCCCGCACGAAGGTCCGCACCAGGTCAGGGTAAGTCGACTCGTAGCAGATTAACGCCGCGAAACTTCCCTGGGGCAGCTCGAAGACGGTCGACTCTTTGCCCGGGTTCTGGTCGAAAGGTATCCGGCCGACGTCGGGCACCAGGGGCTGCAGGAACGATCGGAGCGGCACCCACTCGCCGAACGGCACGAGGCGCTGCTTCGTGTAGATGTCCTGAACTTCACCCTGCGGGTCGAGGAGCAGGCTGCTGTTCCGAAGGTCGCCCTGGACGCCGGTGCCGAGTATTGCGCCGACGAGGAAGTGGGCGTCGGTCCGGCGCACCGACTCCACCAGCGTCTGGCGGTAGTCGGAGCGCAGCAGCGGGTCACGGTCGAACGCGCCCTCCGGCCAGACGACCAGGTCCGGATTTGTCCCGGCTACCTCCTCGGTCAGCCGGACGTGGTTGGCCACCACGATGTCGTCGTCGGCGTTCGGGTCAAGCGTGTCCTCCGGGACGTTGCCCTGGATCATCGCCACCTTCACGGCAGGCCCGTCGGGCGTCGGTACCGGCAGGACCGCCGGGAACAGCGCCATGCCGGCCAACGCCGTCGCCACCAGGCCGAACTGGTGCCGGCTGCGGTAGCTGAGGATTGACTCGGCCAGCAGCGAGTTGGCCAGCCCCACGAGGAAGCTCAGACCCCAGACTCCGGTGTAGGCGGCGAGCCTCAAGGCAAGGCGGTTGTCATGCTGCGTGTAGCCGAGCCCTCCCCACCCGAAGCCCTCCCAAGGGATGCGGGAGCGGGCAAACTCCTGAAGCAGGAAGACCAGGGGCAGAGCGAGAAACCTGACCTTAGCCGGAATCCGGTCCCGCACGAGCACGCCGACGACCAGCGCGACAACGATCCACAGAGTCTGGACGATGGTGAGGGCGACGTAGGGGGCCGGCCCGAACAGCCGGATCCAGTACAGCAGCAAACCGTTGAAGACGAGGCCGAACGCGACGCCTGCGGCGGCCACCGATCCCATTCTTCCGACCGCGAAGTGAAGGGCGAGCGGGATCAGGGCCACGGGTGCCAGAAACCATAGATCGGCAGGCGGGAACGCGAGAAATAGGAGTCCCCCCGAAATTGCTCCGGCCAGGAGGCCGGCAGGAAGTGATGCTAGTTGGGCAGCCTTCTCAGACGCAGTCGCGGCAAAGCTCACGCGCGGCATCGGCTAGCTGGCTCTCGTGCTTGACCAGCCGGCAGGAGGTGCAGACGAACTCGTTGGGCTGCTTGGGAGCGGCCCGGATTGACAGTGACTCAAGTCGTTCCTCACGGGTGAGGTCAAGAAGGGACTCCTCTTCCTCCTCGGCGTCGGCGGGGTCCTTGGCCTTCGAAATGAAGTCCTCGAAGCTTGCTTCCTCCTCCGCGGCTAGGGGGACATCCTCTTCGTCGTCTTCTTCATCTTCGCCGGGTTCATCGATTTCGTTTACGCTCATACCGCCCTCGCTCTAGTTGACCGAGAGGGATTATGGGCTATTGGAGGAATTGTGCAAACGTTCGGTGCGGTGGAGTACCGATGCACCTGCCGATGAGGGGAGGTGCTGGTGCCGAAAGATAGAACGCAACCCATTCTAAAGGTTGTAGGGGCCGAGGAGCTTCCCGCTTCGACGAAGGATCGCATCATCGAAGCTGCGTTCGTGACCCTCAAGGAGGAGGGCTTCGCCGGCACCAGCGCCCGAGCCATCGCCCGGCGCGGGGGCTTCAACCAGGCGCTCATCTTCTACCACTTCGGTACTCTGAACGACCTCCTCCTTGCCACCCTGGACAAGACGAGCGCGGACCGCATGAGCCGCTACCGCGACTCGATGAGCCGGGCGAGCACCGTCGACGAGAAGATCCAGACAGCGACGCGGCTCTACCGTGAGGACCTGGGCTCCGGCCACATCACCGTCATCTCGGAGATGGTAGCCGGGAGTTTGGCCCGGCCGGACCTCGGCCCCGAGGTGGTGGCCCGGATGGAGCCTTGGATTGCGTTCACCGAGGGCGTGATCAGCGACCTGCTCGCCGGCTCCATCTTTGAGAACGCGGTGAACGCCCGCACGCTTGCCTTCGCAGTCGTCGCGCTCTATCTCGGCGTCGACCTTTTGTCGCACCTCGACCAGGACAACTCCCGGGCCGAGGCTCTGTTCCAGATGGCCGGCGCCATGGGTCCGTTTCTGGCGCCGATCTTCGGGAACGACTGAGGCATGGAGATAACCGACGACCGCGGCCGCACTCTCACCGAGGTAACCGTCCGTCTGACCGGGGACGAGGTGACTGAGCTACTGGTCGCCGCATCGGACCTGGAGGACTCCGACAACGAGCACGCAATGGTTCGAGGAGCCGACGGAACGACGCTGGCGGTCTACCGGGACACCGGGGAGCCCACTCCGCTGCAGCGGGGCACCGACTGGTGGGTGGGCCCGCTCGTGCTCATCGCCGTCATCCTGCTGGTCGTCGGCGCCTACACCATCGGCCGCAGTGTCGTCGATCTGCTTCTGTAGGACGGAGAACCGATGTCGACGGGCGTTCCAGAGTCGCACAAGGACTTGAAAAACGCGCAGTTCGCCTCGCTGGCGACGATAGGGCCGGACGGGCGGCCGCAGGTATCCGAGGTGTGGTTCCTGTGCGAGGGGGACGACTTCATGGTCTCCCTGAACCGGGCCCGGCAGAAGACGAAGAACCTGATCATCAACCCGGCGGTCTGCTTGTTCATCCTCGACCTTGCCAACCCGATGCGGTACCTGGAGATTCGCGGCGACGCCGCGGTGGAGCCGGACGACGACTACGCATTCGCCGACAGGGTCGGCCGGAAGTACGGCGGCCTGGACCTGCGCCAGTTGGACGGCCCAGGCGAGCGGCGGGTGAAAGTGACGATCCACCCTTCGAGGATCAACGCGATCAACATGGGCGGCTAGGATTCCTGAGAAGTCCTAACCTAAATGTAGTACTCCGTGGGTTTAAGCCCCTCGTCTGCGGGTAGTCGTGTGTAAAAGCCATGACAATTGGCTTTACACGTTGTCCAAACGCCCTCGGAGGTGCCTAAATGAACTGGCGCAAAGTCAAGGTCCTGCTCATAGCCACCTCGGTTAGCTTTCTGGTCCTCATCACGGCTAGCGACGCGTGGGGCGCCAGGGCGATTCGACCCGAGGACATCTCGGTGCCCGAGGGGTTCGTCATCGAGGTTGCGGTGGAGGGGCTCGCCGCTCCGACGATGGTGGCGTTCGACGACCAGCGCCGGATGCTGGTCGCGGAGTCCGGCTACTGCGCCGATCCGGAGGAGTGTCCGGAAGGCGCCGGCGGTGCCCCTAAGGTTACCCGCATCGAGAGCGACGGCAGCAAGACGACTCTGGCCGACGCCGGAGACTTCGGCGACGAGGTGCCCGTGACGGCGATCGCCTACAACGACGGCCGGGTCTACGTGGCTCATGCGGGAACCATCTCCGTGATCGAGAGACCGGGACGAGTAAGAGAGCTTCTATCCGGCCTCCCCGGACAGGGCGACCATCAGGTGAATCAGATGGTCTTCAAGGACGGGTTTCTCTATTTCGGCGTCGGTACGGCGACGAACTCCGGCGTGGTCGGGCCCGACAACGCCGTGTTTGGATGGCTTAAGAAGCCTGAGCTCAGGCAATTCCACGACGTGCCCTGCACCGACGTGACGCTCAGCGGCGCCGTCTTCGAATCCGAGAACCCACTGACACGAGAGCCGGGCGTCCTGAGCCCGGAGGGGAACGAGTCGGTTCCGGTTCGGACGAGCCCGTACTCCGCGTTCGGGGAGGTACAGCCCGCCGGGACTGTGGTGAAGGGGAACCCGAAGTGCAACGGCGCTGTTCTCCGCGTCCGGCCCGACGGCACTGGGCTGGAGGTGTATGCGTCAGGCTTGCGGAATCCCTACGGTGTGGAAGTCGGGCCCGACGGTGAGATCTACGTGGCGATGCACGGTTTCGACGCCCGGGGCTCCCGGCCCATCGAAAACGCCTGGGACTGCATGTACCGGGTGACCCAGGGGGCTTGGTACGGCTGGCCCGACTTTGCTTGTGACCGGCCCGTTACCGAGTCGCGGTTCAAGCCGGCCGACACCGACCAACCCCAGTTCTTGCTGACCAATCACCCGACCGGCTCGCCACCGAAACCGATTGTGAAGTTCAACCCGCATGCCGCGACCAACGGGTTCGCCTTCTCGCCCTCCTCGTTGTGGGGAACGCCGGAGACCGCCTACCTGGCGCTGTTCGGCGACTTCAGTCCCGCAACCGGTACCGTCGACCGCCCACAGGGCGTAAAAGTCGTGAAGGTCGATACCGAACGCGGCCGCATCACCGATTTTCTTGCCAACAAGACCGAAGGACAGGCGTCGCGTCACAGCGCGGGAGGGCTGGAGCACCCCTCCGATGTCACGTTCGGACCGGATGGCGACATGTACATCGCGGACTGGGGAATCGCCCGCGTGAGCGTCGAAGGCCTCAAGCTTGAACCGAACAGCGGGGTCGTTTGGAGGGTGAGCCCCGGACGGCAGACGGGTGTGCCACTCGGGCCCAGCCTGCTCTTCGCGGTTCTGGGAACGGTGGTCCTCTCTGGAGCGGCCTTCGCCAGCGGGTTCGGCTCCGCGGCGCGACCGAAGCCGCTGGAGGGTGTCTGGACCGGCGCGGTAGCCGGGCTAGGCATGGGGCTGTTCACCATGGCGATCGCTGCGCCGGTTCTTGAGCTGCCTTGGTACGCGCCGCCGCGGGTGCTGGCCACCATGGCAATGGGCAGGACCGCCGTCGCGAACATCCTGGAGTTTGATCTGCCGTCCTTCGCCGTCGGAGTTCTGCTGCTGCTCGTGTTGACCGTCTTGCTGGGCCTGCTCTTCACGGTCCTGGTCCGGACTGAAAACCGGTTACGGATCGTGCTCAGCGGCGTACTGTTCGGTCTGGCAGTGTGGGCCCTGCTGCAGTACTTCCTCCTTCCGCTCGTCTTTCCTCTCGTGACCGAGAAGGGGTTCCCGCCCGAGTGGTACGCGGCATCTTTCGCAGTGTTCGGCTTGATCCTCGGCGGCCTGATCGCTCTGCGAGCTGCGCCCCGAAGCGGTGGAGCGGCAGGACAATAAGGCTCACGCCGACTGTGGAAGGTTACGTCCGCGGAGTGGACGTCCCTTCACTGAAGACTCTGGTCGAGACCGGAGTCGAAGGGATAATTCGTCCTTGCGCTATTTTCGCCAGACTGCGACCGTAACGGACCCGCAGGTGTAGGAGGAAGTTCGCTTATAGCCCTTAGCAGTAAGCTCTGCGTGCTTCGACGCCGCCTGGTCGGCGGTCATCCCATGGACACTTGCCCAAGAACCCTTTGAGGGGACCCAGGAGGCGTCATATGTTGCGCCGTTGTTCTTGCAAGTGATGA
>DATAAN010000040.1:0-11134 GCA_036260105.1 Actinomycetota bacterium | reverse complement strand
GGTACTCCTCGCCCTGGGCTGAGTAGTACAGCCGGACCCTCCGGGCAGCGCCGTCCAGCGCCAGACGCTGCACCACGCCGGGAAGCCCGAGGCAGTGGTCGCCATGGAAGTGGGTCAGGAGGATGCGGCTGATGGAAGACGACTTCACACCGGCGTAGAGCATCTGGCGCTGGGTTCCCTCTCCTGGGTCGAAGAGCAGGCCTTCGTCGTCCCACCGGAGCAGGTAGCCGTTCAGGTTGCGCTGGCGGGTCGGGACCTGCCCTGCGGTCCCCAGGACGACCAGCTCACGCATCGGCAGGAGCGCCGCGAGGCCCTAGCGGGCCGGGGTTTCGTCCGGCTCGGCCAGGTCGGAGGCCGTCTCGGGCAAATCCGGCTGGGGGGCATGCGTTCCCACGCCGGCTTGCCGGTCGCGCTTGTCGGCTCGCAGGGAAGCGACCACCGTGACGGCCAGGACCGTGGCGATGACCGCCAGGGAGATGGCAACCGGCATGTGGTAGAAGCCCGAGATGAGCATCTTGATCCCCACGAAGCCGAGGATCACCCCCAGTCCGACGTTGAGGTAGCGGAAGCGGTCGGCCATCCCGGCGAGCAGGAAGTACAGGGACCTCAGGCCCATGATGGCGAACGCGTTCGACGACAGGACGATGAAGGGCTCCCGGCTGACCGCCAGGATCGCCGGCACCGAGTCGACTGCGAACAGGACGTCGGTTGCCTCCACCATCACCAGAACGGTGAACAGCGGCGTGGCCATCAGCCGGCCGTCGATCCGGGTGAACAGGTGCTGGCCGTGGTACTCGTTCGTCGTCGGGATGACCTTGCGAACAAGCTTGAGAACGGGGTTGTGCTCCGGGTGCATCTCCGACTCCTTGTGCCGGGCGATCCGGAAGGCGGTGAAGACCAGGAAGGCGCCGAAGACGTAGAGCACCCAGTCGAAGCGCTCGATCAGGGCCACTCCGGCGAAGATGAACACCGCCCGGAGCACCAGGGCGCCGAAGACGCCGAAGAACAACACGCGGAACTGGTACTTGGCCGGCACGGCGAAGAAGGAAAAGAGCACCGCCCAGACGAAGACGTTGTCTACCGACAGGCTCTTCTCGATGAGGTAGCCGGCGATGTACTCGCCCGCTGCCTGGCCTCCTTGCCACCAGAGCATGACGAAGGTGAAGCTGAGCCCGATGGCGATCCAGATCGCCGACTCGATCGCCGCCTCCCGGAAGCTGATGACGTGCGGCTTACGGTGGACCAGAAGCAGGTCCAGCAGCAGAAGGGTCGTAATGCCTACCGCAAACGCTATCCACACCCCGGCGGGGACGTCGAAGGCGGCAAAGTTCTGCCCTGAAGACGCGGCTGCTAGGTAGGCGGCGGGCGTCATATTGATCTTTCCATCATAAGGCCGGTTCCGGCCTTCCGATCATCCACGCTGCGGCCGTCCTCCAAGCTTTCTTACCCGGATTGATGACGTCCATGTGACCGGTGCGTTCGAAAAGCAAAACGGTGACGTCATCGCCGGCGGCCGCGGCGGCGTCGCCGTAGCGGATGCTGAAGCCGGGCGGCACCATCCGGTCCCGCCTCCCGGACACCAGAAGCTGTGGAATCCCGAGGGGAAGCCGCTCTATCGGCGAGACGGCCCGGTACCGCTCGGCGTACCGGCTCGGCGATCCTCCGAGCAGATGCCGGACCGCTCCTCCACCGGCATCCTGCTCCCAGCAGAGACGCAGGTCGGTGACCGCCGCGAGGGCGGCCACCGCAGACACGGCCGGTCGGCCACCACCGTAGGCCTTGCGCTCGGCGGCCAGCCAAAGCGCCAGGTGGCCGCCGGCCGAGTGCCCCGCCACTGCGACGCTCGACAGGTCGAGAACCTCCACCTCAGGCAGGCCCGCCAGCGCGGCGAACCCGGCAAGGACGTCAGTGAACGTGCCGGGCCACCCGGCTCCGGGCTCTCCCAGCCGGCGGTACTCGAGATTCCAGACCGCAACGCCGCGCTGGGCCAGGTCCCTGGCGGCCGGAGCCATAAGGCCGGCGTCCCACGGCATGCTCCAGAACCCGCCGTGCACCAGAACCGCCACACGAAAGGGCGGTCTTCCCGCCGGGAGCGTCAAAAAGCCGTGTTGGGAGGGCTCGTTCCCGTAGCGGTGCCGAAGGACGGGAAGCCGATTATTCAAAGTGGGGGGTTGGATGGTTCAATTGAGGGAATTTAGGGTCTTTCGGTGGTCGCCTAGCCTCCGGGCGTCGCAGTCGCCGGGTCCCACAGGTGTACTACGTCGGGGAGTTCTTACAAAGCCATGTCAACCGAGTTCGCCGACGCACCGACGGACCCAGCCCTCCAGATTGCCGATGCGGCAATCTCGCAGCCTGACGCCGGCACGGAAGGGCCGGTTAACGAGGATGCGATCTGGCGGCTCGCCATTGCGCTCACAGCAGCAGTAACTCCTTACGACGTCGGCGTAGCGGTTGCCAAGCACGGGGAGGCAGCCGCCGGCGCCTCGTACTGCAACCTGGCCCTGCTGGACCCGGTGACCGAGAAGGTCAGGGTCATCCACGGCTCCCAGATCGATCCGGCGATCGCCGCACGTTGGGCGGAGTTCCAGCTCGACGAGCAGACCCCTCTGTGTGACGCGATGCGAACCGGCCGCCCGGTGCTTGTACCCACCGAGGCCGACGTTGCGAGGGAGTATCCCCACCTGCTGGCCGACACTCTGGCCACCTCGCTCACCTCAACCGCGTCGCTCCCCCTGCGGGCGGCCAACGGATCGGTCATCGGCGCCATAGGGCTGGGATGGCGTGCCCTGCAGAGGTTCGGCACCAAGCAGACGCTGAGGCTGGAGCGGATCTCACAGCTGGCCTCGCAGTCGCTCGAGCGGGCGCTCGAGGAGGGCGAGCGGAGCCGGCGAACAGCACAGGAGGCCGCCGACGCCCACGTGCTGCAGGCCGCCTTCCTTCCGGCCACGCTCCCGCAGACCGCACGGCTGGAGACGGCTGCGGCGTACCTGCCGGCGAGCGACGCCCCCATGGGGGGCGACTGGTACGACGCTTTTCCGGTCGACGGCGGCATGTGCCTGGTGATAGGGGACGTCGGAGGCCACGGCCTGCAAGCGGCGGCAGTGATGGTGCAGCTGCGCAACGCCGTCCGGGCATATGCCGACGAGGATCCGACGCCCCATCGGGTGATGGCTCGCCTCAACCGCATGCTCTGCCGGCTGGAGCCCGAGGAGACGGCGACGGGGATCATCGCGCTGTGGAACGAGAGCACGGGAATCATCACCCGGTCGAACGCCGGACACCCGACCGTCCTGCGTTGCCGGACCGGCGAGACCGACTACCTGTTTCCACCGGCCCGGCATGCCATGCTCGGCGTCGATCCCACGTGG
Organism: Actinomycetota bacterium; assembly: GCA_036260105.1. Classification (GTDB taxonomy): domain Bacteria; phylum Actinomycetota; class CADDZG01; order JAHWKV01; family JAHWKV01; genus JAJCYE01. The sequence goes on along the minus strand of DATAAN010000040.1, from coordinate 7,766 downwards.
GTGTACGGCCAGGAGGACAAGGTCCTCCGCTCCGGCACGACTCTGCTTTTCTACACCGACGGCCTGGTCGAGATTCGCGGCCGCACCATCGACGACGGCATGGAGGAGCTGCGTGACTTCGTCGCGGAGCTGGAGGACCTGTCGCCGCAAGCCGTATGCGACGAGGTGCTGGGCTGGCGCCTCAGCACCGCCGCGCGGGAGGACGACATCTGCGTGCTCGCGGTGAGGATCCGCTGACGCAGTAGCGCACTAGAAGGAGGCACCATGAGCGAGCGAACCGGCTACAACCCCGGGGAGTTCTCCTGGGTGGACCTTTCCACCACCGACGTGGAGGCGGCGGCCCGGTTCTACCGGGACCTCATGGGTTGGGAGACCCAGCCCGCCGGCCCGCCCGAGGAGACCGGCGGGTACGGCTTCTTCATGAACGACGGCAAGATGGTGGGGGGCATCGGCCCCGTCTTCGGCGGCCAGCCGCCCAGCTGGAACAGCTACGTAACGGTCGACGACGCTGATGCCACCGCGGCGAAGATCCGGGAGGCGGGAGGAACCGTCGTCGCCGAACCGATAGACCTGCCGGCGGACGCGGGACGCATGGGCGTCGCAATGGATCCGGGAGGCGCATTCTTCAGCTTCATCAAGCAGGGCGCGAGCAGCATCGGAGCCCAGATCGTGAACGAGCCCGGCGCCTGGACGTGGAACCACCTGAACACGAAGGACATCGAACAGGCCAAGCGCTTCTACGGCGAGGTCTTCGGGTGGGAGGCGAAGGTCTCCGAGGGGGCTCCGCCGGACACTCCCTACCTCAACTGGCAGGTTCGGGGCCAGAAGTGGCCGGAGGGCGTAGGCGGGGTGAGCGAGATGGGTGTCAGCGCCTTCCCGGCCGACATCCCGGCGCACTGGGTGGTCTACCTGGCGGTACCGGACGCCGAGGCGGCGGCCGAGACGACCCGGGCGGCGGGAGGGACGGTGGTCGTGGACCCGCTTCCGATCCCGCTGGGAAAGATGGGCATCTTCATCGACCCCCAGGGCGCCCTTTTCGGCATCATCGAGCCGCACTACCCGGAGCCGCGCTAGCGGCGCCTGGTGCCCGCCACCTGCGCGCCGGCCGGAACAGCGAGGCCGGCGTGACCGTCCCCGAGCTGACCGGTGTGCTGGAGACCGTTCTCTACTACACGGACGAGGGGGCGACGCTCCGCTTCTACTCGGGGACCCTCGGCATGCGGGTCATCGGCCAGACTCCGGGCCGCCAGATCTTCCTGCGGGCCGGCTCCAGCGTGTTCCTGCTCTTCAACGCCGAGGCGACGAAGCGTCCCGGTTCCCTTCCGCCGCACGGCGCAACCGGACCCGGCCACGTGTGCTTTCTGGTGCCGGCGACGGCTTACGAGCAGTGGAGGACCCACCTCGCCCAGGCGGGCGTCGAGGTCCTGCAGGAGGTCGAGTGGCCGCCCGGAGGAGGCGGGAAACCGCTCGGGTCGTCCTTCTACTTCCGGGACCCGTCCGGCAACCTGCTGGAGATAGCCAACGCCGACTTCTGGCCTCGCTGATCCGGAGCGTCGCTTCGTCCCCCGTAGAGCGCTACCCCACCCCGAGCGCCGACCTCACGTAGTAGATGGCGAAGTAGATGAGGAAAGCGGCGGTGGACAGGTACATCATCCAGTGGACGTCCCTGCCCTCGCCTCGGAGCAGCTTGATCAGCGTGTAGCTCACGAAGCCCGCCCCGATGCCGTTGGTGATGGAAAACGTGAAGGGCATGACCACCATCGTAAGGAAGGCCGGGATGCCGACTTCGGGCAGCTCCCACGGGATCTGCCGGACCATCTCCATCATCAGAAAGCCCACGATGATCAGCGCCGGCGCAGTCGCCTGCGGTGGGATCACGTCGGCCAGAGGCCAGAGAAACACCGACAGAAGGAACAACAGCCCCACCACGGCGGCCGTGAGGCCGGTGCGGCCGCCTTCGGAGATGCCCGACGCGCTCTCGATGTAGGTCGTGTTGGACGATGCGCTGAAGGCGCCGCCGATCGCGGCCGCCGCCGAGTCCACGCCCAGCACCTGGCGGGTTCGGGGCAGCCGGCCCTCGTCGTCCAGATAGCCCGCCTTGGCCCCAAGGCCCACGACGGTGCCCATGGTGTCGAAGAAGTCGGACAGCATGATCGTGAAGACCGCCAGGATGGCGGCTATCGCTCCGAGTCGGCCGAAGTAGGCGAAGGAGAAGTCGCCGATAAGGCCGAAGTTCTCGCCGGCAGGAAATGCGATCAGCCGGTCCGGGAAGCGGGCCGCGGCTGGAGTGGTCTCCGGCCAGCCCCTTCCTCCGGCGATCAGCTCGTTCAACAGGATCGCGATGACTGTGGTCGCCAGGATGCCGAGAAGCAGGGCACCCCTCACTCTCCGGGCGACCAGGTAGGCGGTCAGGAGCAGGCCGATCACGAACACCGCGACGGGCAGGCCGCGCAGCTCCCCGCCCCGGCCCAGCTCCACCAGCAGGGTCGGCGTCTCCGGTTTTCCGACGAAGCCCGCGTTGATGAACCCGATGAACGCGATGAACAGGCCGATGCCCAAACCGATCGCCTGCTTGAGGGCCAGCGGAATGGCGTTCATCACCGCCTCCCGGAAGCCGGTCAGGACCAGCAGGAAGATGATGATGCCCTCGGTGACGATGACGCCCATGGCCTCGGGCCAGGTCAGGCCGCTTCCGGCGACCAGCTGGAAGGCCACCACTGCATTGAGGCCGAGCCCGGCCGCGATGGCGAACGGGTACCGGGCGATGAGCCCCATCGCCAGGCTGCTCACGGCGGCGGCCAGCGCGGTGGAGGTGAGCACCAGCGGAAATGCCAGAGAGACGCCGTCCCGGTCGGGCACGGCCCCGAGAACTGCGGGGTTGACGAACAAAATGTAGGCCATGGTCATCCAGGTGGTGAGCCCGGCGATGACCTCGGTCTTGACCGAGGATCCGGCGGCGGAGATGCCGAAGAACCTGTCGAGGCGCGAGCGAGGAGCCTCTTCGGTCTCCTCCGTTGTCACGACCTCAGTTCGTTCATCCATTCCTGACGAACCTGCACCCGACCGCCCTGTAAATCTGGTCGCATTCTTTCCCAGCCGGAGCATCGGTACAACGTGGGGAAAAAGGGCCCTGCCCCGCCGCAGCCACTCGTTGCGTGACTGGTCGACACAGGTTCGGCCGGCCCGCACGGGAGTAGAGTCGGTAGCATCTGGAAGAACCCCGGGAGGCAAAGGCAATGGGAAGCTACAACACGACCCTTGGCTTGGTGAATCTCAGTGGCAAAGGCATCCGCTCGACCGACATCACTATCGACCACGACGAAGACTGGGACTACCTCGCTAACGACCCCGACCGCGACAAGCCTTGGCGCCCGGACCTCAACTTCACGGGGCCGCTGGCAAACAACGACTCGCGGAACGAGCGCGAAGAGATCAACAGCGGGACGGACAGGGGATGCTGGTTCTCGATCGGCATCACGTTCGACGACAACAGCACGCTGAACTTCCGTGCCAATCAGGGGGATGCGTACAGCCAGGGATCCAGTGGCGTCTACACGGACTCACTGACCAAAAGCGCTCCGCAAAACGACTATCTGGAGGTCTACCAGTCCATCGGCGAGGACAGCGAGATCTACAGCAACTCCTACTACATCCGTCCGGCTGCCACGCCGGACAACTCCGGGTGGATGGGCAGGCTGCTGGCCGTAAATCCAACCGTCAGGCTCAACGAAATCACGATGCCCGGGAGCCACGACGCCGGAATGTACAGGCCGGGCGTCACTACCAGCGCCAACACCCAGCATCTACCGATCTACGACCAGCTCACAGCGGGCGCGCGTTACTTCGATCTGAGGGTGTGCGCGTGGAATGTCACCGAACTGGAACTCTGGACCTACCACGGTGCGTCTTACGGCGGCAGACTCGACGACATCTTGGATGACGTCAAACGATTCATCGTCGCAAACCCAACGGAGGCGGTCTTTCTGAAATTCCGGTCCAATGTCTCAGGGGATCAGAAACCGACGGTTGACCTGGTAACGTCGAAGCTTGCCGGCCACTTGTACTCCGCCGCCTCCACGCCAGTCTTCCCTGAGGAGTCGCTCGCAAATCTGAAGGGTAAGGTCGTGGCTGCATTCCATCCCGACTACGATCCTTCGCTGATCAACTCGAACAACGGGACCTTTCCCTACAGCGACTATGGGAACGAAGACTCAGGCGCGTTTCTCCCGCACTCCGACAACCACTACCTGGGGGTCTACGACTCTTACTCCAACGACAACGCAATTAGAGGGATGTCGGCGGACCAGCAGCAGAAACGAACCAGCTGCGCAGGTGTAGGGAACGACTACCTCTTCCTGTTTTCGTGGACCCTGACGGGGAAAGGCTCCATCTACAATCTGGATCTGCTCTCGAGCACGGCTAATCCGCAACTTCCCAGAGCCCTCCACGCGAGTGGCAACAGGCCCAACATCGTCTATATCGATGCGGTCGATCCCTGGATCTGCGGTCCGGTCATCGCCATGAATCCGGGCCTGTAGGTCGCTCGGATGGGCTGAAGTTGCAGGCGGCTCGAGGAGGCTTACAGATCATAGGAAAGCGAATAGTGGTGGCCTCCGCCTTCGTCGACTGAGATCTCCATGGTGCCGGTAATGCCTTCGAGGGCAGCGGTTCCCGAGCCCGGGACGACGTTGACCGTCAACTTGTCACCGTCCTTGCTGCTGAGGGCCCAGTGCTGGACGACGAAGGTGCCGGTTGCGCCGTCCAGCGTGCCGTCGATGCGCTCCATGCCGACGTAGGCACGGGCGCCATGGGCCTCCGCCAGCAGCAGCTCTGCCGAGCTGGTTCCGGTGAAGTCGCCCTCGAACTCCTTCGTCAGGCTTGCCTTGCTCAGGACGGCGCCCTCGGCTTCCTCGTAGGTCTCGCCTTCCCAGGTCTTTATCTGGAATGTCCCCTTCGCTTCTGGCATTTTTCCCACCTTTGACCGAATCGAACGTGTGTTCGATAATACACAGTCCCTATGGACGCAGCCAGGTTCTCTGCCCAGCGGCTGGACGAGCTAGCAGAGTTGGCGCGCCCGGTCTCGTACGCCAGCGAGCAGGCCCTTCCGGTGCTTCCGGCGCTCGAGTCCATTCTCCCCAACCGCAGCCTTCAGCGTGGATCGACGCTGCTGGTGCAGGGCGGCCCCGGCTCCCACTCGCTGGCCCTGGCGCTGGCGGCAGGAGCCTCCCAGGCCGGGTCTTGGGTAGCGGTGGTGGGCAGCAACACGCTGGGAGTCGCCTCGGCAGGCGAGCTGGGAGTGGTACTGGAGCGCCTGGTCCTGGTTGCCTCTCCCCCGGCCTCACTGTGGCCGACGGTGGTGGCCGCCTTGATCGATGCCTTCGACGTCGTCCTGGTCGACTGGCCCGATGTGCCCGGGAACATGGCTCGCCGGCTTGGCATGCGGACCAGGGAGCGCAAGGCGGTGCTGCTGCCCGTCGCTTCCGGGTTGAAGGGGCGGCCGTGGAACGAGGCGGCCGACGTTCGGTTGACCGTCGGCCACGTCCGCTGGCAGGGCATCGGCTGGGGTTACGGGCGGTTGGCCGCCCGGCAGGTGGAGGTTGAGACCGGAGGCCGGCGGTCGCCGAGGCCGTACCGGACGGTGCTCTGGCTGCCCGACGAGCGCGGCGGAATTCGGGCGGAGGAATCCGGCGTCCGGGAGATCGGCCGCCATCCGGCGGAGCTCATCCCGTTCCCCACATCGGGTAGCCGGGAGACGCAACGCGGCTTGTCTGCCGGCCCGGATCAGGCCGTTCAGGCGTCTGGGCCACCCGGCAAGCCCGTCGAGCGGCAGGTCGCTACACCCTCCACTTTCAAGATCGGATAGCCAGTGGCGGACAGCCAGCGGGTCCTGGTGCTCGGCTGCCCGTGGTGGCCGCTGCTGGCGAGTGGCGTCGCCCGGGACACGCCGGCGGTAGTGCTGGAGGGCGGCCGGGTGACGGTCGCCACGCCGGGAGCGGCCGCTCTGGCCATCCTTCCCGGCCTCCGTCGCCGGGAGGCGGAGAGCCGCTGCCCCACCCTGATCAACATGAAACCGGACCCGGCGCGGGAGGCCCGGGAGTTCGAGAAGGTGCTGGCCGCCCTGGACGGCTTCACGCCGTTTATCGAGATCCTGCGGCCCGGTACCTGCCTGTTCGCCTGCCGGGCGAGCGCCCGCTACTTCGGGGGCGAGGAGGCGCTGGCCACCCAGGTCCTCGCCGCCGTCACCGCGAACGTCCGCCAGGACAGGTGCTTCGGGCTCGGGATCGCCGACGGCCTGTTCGCCGCCAGCGTCGCCGCCCGAAGAAGCCTGCGCCGCGGGGAGCCGGAGATCGTGCCCGCCGGGGAGTCGGCGGAGTTCCTGGCGCCGCAGCCGGTGTCGCTGCTGGGCCGCCCGGACCTGGCCGACCTGCTCCGCCGGCTGGGCCTGAAGACGCTCGGGTCTTTCGCCGCCCTGCCTTCGGCCGACGTGCTCGCCCGCTTCGGGCACGACGGCGTCGAGGCCCACCGCCAGGCCGCCGGCGCCGACGAGCACCGCTTCGTCCCCCGCCCTCACCGGCCGGTGATCGAGCTCAGCGAGGAGCTGGATCCGCCCACCGACCGCTCCGACATTGCAGTTTTCGCCGGCAAGGGACTGGCCGACCGGCTGGCCGGGCAGCTGGAGGCCGAGGGGCTGTCGTGCGACAAGGTGGTGATCGAGGCCACCACCGAGGACGGCCAGACCCTGTCCCGCACCTGGCGGCTGGACGGCGGGTTCAGCCCGGGGGCGATCGCCCAGAGGATGCGGTGGCAGCTCGACGGGTGGCTGACCGGGTCGGGCGAACGCCCGCCGGGCAGCGCCCTGGCGAAGATCACGATCGTCCCCGAGGAGGTGACGGCCCGGGGCGGCGTGCAGCTCAGCTTCTGGGGAGGCCAGACCGAGCCGGGGCGGCGGGCGGTGCGGGGCATCGCCCGGCTGCAGGGGCTGCTCGGCCCGGAGGCGGTGACGGTTCCCGAGTACAAAGGCGGCCGGGGGCCGGAGGACAGGTTCCGCCTGGTCCCTGCCGACGCCGTCGACCTGCTGAACCGCCAGGCGGTCCCGGACTTCCTAGCCGAGGCGCCGTGGCCCGGGAACCTGCCGTCACCGTCGCCGGCACTGGTGTTCGCCGACCGGCGCCGGGTGGGGGTGCTGGACGGCGACGGCAAGGCGGTGGAGACCGACGGCGAGCGCCTGGCCGCCCCGCCGGCGTGCCTGACGCTTGGCGCCGGCCGGCGCCTGGAGGTCACCGGCTGGGCGGGACCGTGGCCGGTGAACGAGCGGTGGTGGGACCCGAAAGCCAGCCGGAGACTGGTGCGGATGCAGGTGGCCTGCGCCGATGAGAACGCCTATCTGGTGGCGTTCGAGAACGGCCGCTGGTGGCTGGAGGCGGCATACGACTAACCAACGTCGGCGCTCGCATGCCGCCCCCGGAGGACCCCTACCGCTCAGCGTCCTTGCGGGCACGGCTCGGAGCGACCCGGGGCGGCTCGCCCGGCTGCTTGGGATAGACCGGGGGCCACGGCGCATCTTGAAGGCCCGCCTCCCGGTCCCGCTCGGCTAGGGCGAGGAACGGCTCGAGCGACTGAGGGTACTCGTTCATCCCCTCCCAAGGGTCACCACCGGCCACCACGCGCTCGGGCACAGTGACGATGGTCAGCTCGTCGGGGTGGAGCCGATCAATCTCCTCCCACTTCACCGGTGCAGAGACCTGGGCGCCGGGACGGGCGCGCAC
>DATAAN010000039.1:0-1753 GCA_036260105.1 Actinomycetota bacterium | reverse complement strand
GGGACGAACCTAAGACCGCCGGCCACTGTCCACAATGACAGGAATCGCGCAGATCACGACACGTTCTAGGAGCCCGAGGTCGGACTTGAACCGGGCGAACGCTCCTCGGCCAGAGCCGCACGGTCGGCGTCTCGCCCGTTGCCCGGCGGATGTTGTTGACTTCCTATCACTGATAGGTAGACTGCCTATCAGTGATAGGGAAGCGATTCGCCGAGGAATCGAGGGCAGAGGCCCGTCCTGTTCCCGACAAGGTCGCGCTGCGTCGACAGGCGAAGGTGGCGTCGATCGTCGAGGCGGCTTGGGGCCTTGCCCGGAAGCATGGGGTCGCCGGCCTGTCGTTGCACGCCCTGGCCCGCGAGGTCGGGATGCGCCAGCCGTCCCTCTACGAGTACTTCGGTTCGAAGCACGCGCTTTACGACGCCATGTTTGCCGACGGCAACCGGGAGCTGCTCGATCGCCTCCACGCGTTGCCGCCCAGCCAAAATCCCCGGGCTGCTCTTCATGCCTGGTTAGGGACCTTCGCCACCTTCGCCGTCGAAGACGAAGCCCGATACGAGCTGCTGTTCCAACGCCACATCCCCGGCTTCACGCCGTCAACCGAGTCGTATGCGCTCGCCGGCCAGGTCCTCGGAGGGCTCGTCTCCCTCCTGAACGACGCAGGTGTCACGAGCCGGGGCGACATCGACTGCATCGTCGCGGTGACAGCCGGCCTCATCGATGCCCAGCTGGCCAACGACCCCGGCGGGACCCGCTGGCTCCGTCACCTCAACCGGCTCGTCGACATGCTCGTCGACGACGCCATCAACCAACCAACTGAGAAGGAGCGATGACCATGGCAACCGTGATCATGCAACGATGGGACGGGTTCACCCCCGATCAGTACGAAGCCCTTCGCGACATCGTCCGCTGGGACCAGGACAAGCCCGCCGGCATGCAGGTGCACGTCGCCAATTTCCTCGACGGCACAATGCGCCTGCTCGACGTCTGGGACACCGAGGACGAGTTCGACGAGTTCGTCGCCGCCCGGATCGTTCCCGGGCTCGAGAAGCTCGGCATCCCCGGCCTGCCCGAGAAGATCGTCGCTCCCCTGCACGAACTCACCTGCGGGCACGTGATCCCGTGATCCAAGAGCTCGACCACGACAGCGTCAGCCTGCACATGCAGGCCGACCCCGACACCATCTATGCCATCGTCTCCGACGTCACCCGCATGCCGGAGCTCAGCCCGGAGATCATCGAGTGCAAATGGCTCGACGGCGCCACAGGTCCTGCCGTCGGAGCCCGCTTCGTCGGCCGCAACAAGATGGCGACCCCGCACCGGCCTTCGTTCACCAACAAGCCGGTGGTGACCGTCGCCGATCCCGGCCGAACCTTCGAGTTCTCCCGCACCGAGCCCTTCGGCGGCACGGTCGTGTGGCGGTACGAGCTCGCACCGGAGGGCGACGGCACTCTGGTCACGGAGTCATACACGGTCACCAAGCCCATCAAGCGGATCGGCTGGTTCATCATCGGGACCCTCTTCGGCTGCAAGGACCGCCGGGCAGACCTCCACGCCGGCATGAGGCAGACCCTCGAGCGCCTCCGCCAGGTGACCGAGCGCCAGAGCATCCCCCCGTCGAGATCCACGCCGCCGCCCGTGAGCTAACCCCGCTGGCCCGAACTCAGCAACCAGCTAGAGGGCGGAAGGAACGCCAGTTCGACGGAAACCTGCGGTCGGCCGGGGATCAGCGCTGAAATGCCGGATGCTCCGCCGG
>DATAAN010000038.1:0-3853 GCA_036260105.1 Actinomycetota bacterium | reverse complement strand
GAGAAATCAAAATGTCCGCGAAACGGCCCTAGCCCCGGTTCTAGGAGTAAGAGGCGCTACTTCTTGAACTCGGGGCCAACCCATGACGACGACTACGGCCCACAATCCACCAGTTCACTCAATTTCCGTTCATTACGCGGGCGACCGCCTTGACAAGACCGGTGCACCCGAGGCCTCCTGTGACGCTTGCGACCGGAGGTGGCATGGACGTTCGCTACACAATCGTGACGCTTGCGGCGCCAGGCCGATCTTTGGCGCTCCGCTGGATGAACATCTGACTTCGATCGAGGAGCTCGCAGCCTACCTGCGGATACCGGTCTCCACCATCTACGGCTGGCGGCGGACCGGCCAGGGTCCTGCGGCAATGAAGGTCGGGCGTCATCTGCGCTACGACCGCGCCGAGTTCTCTCGGTGGCTCACCACGTTAAGTAAGTACGAGGCGGGCGGGCTGATGGGCCACATCCGAAAGTGGTCCAAGCATCGTCGCCGCGTGTTGGGGGGGACAAGCGTCCGTGCAATTCCCGGGACGGACACTTGACGGACGCACTTACGCGTCCAAGAACAATGGGACGGGCCAGTAACGCTAAGAGTTCCCAGGGCTACGTACATCTTGTTCGAAAAACTTGGAGCGGACGACCGGATTCGAACCGGCGACCCTCACCTTGGCAAGGTGATGCTCTACCAACTGAGCCACGTCCGCGGGAAGTCCCATCGTATCAGCCCTTCCGACAGAGGCCAAGACTGCGGGTCAGCCGGTCCCGGTCGACCCGAAACCGCGGGCCCCGCGTTCGGATGCCGGCAACTCGTCCACCTCCTCGTACTCCACAGGCGGCACGGGGAGGATGACGAGCTGGGCGATGCGGTCGCCGCGCGCTATCTCGAGGGGCTCGGAATCCAGGTTTATGGCGATCACCTTGATCTCTCCCCGGTAGCCGGAGTCGATTAGACCGGGGGAGTTGAGAAGGCCAAGTCCTTTATTGATGGCCATGCCGGAGCGGGGCTGGACGAAGCCGGCGTACCCCTCCGGGATCGCAACGGCAACGCCGGTCGGAATGAGGCTGCGCTCCCCCGGCGCCAAACTGGCCGGCTGCGTCGCTCGGAGGTCGACGCCGGCGTCGCCCGGCTTCGCCGGATTCAAGGACGGCATTGCACGGTCGAGCCGGACGACCTGAATCCGGACCAACCTCAGGCCTTGGGGGTGGCCGGGCGCTCCTTCGGCGGCAGCTTCTTCTGGAGCAGGCCGAGCTCCTTCTCGAAGTCGTTCAGCTCCTGGAAATCCTTGTAGACGCTGGCGAAGCGCAGGTACGCGATGTCGTCCAGCACGCGGAGGCGCTCGAGGATCTCCTTGCCCAGGTCGGCGCTCATGACGACGCTGCTCCCCTCCTCCTTCACCGCCTCAACGACGTCGTCCGCCAGCTTCTCCAGGTCCTCGGCGGACACCGGCCGGTTCTTGCACGCCTTGCGGACGCCGGAAATCAGCTTTTCCTTGTTAAAAGCTTCCCGAGTGCCGTCTCGCTTCTGGACAAGGAGGGGTATCTCTTCGATACGCTCGTAGGTGGTGTAGCGCTGGCCGCAACTCTCGCACTGGCGGCGGCGGCGGATGGCCCGTCCGTCCTCCGCCATCCGCGAGTCGACGACGTGGTCTTCGGGATGAGAACAGAATGGGCAACGCATGGAATTAGGCCAATAGTACGTTACGTGTAAAGAACGCCCGCGTGAGTTAATAGAAGGAAGAAGTACCGGGGGAAAGGGTCACATAGTGACATCGTCGGACGCCCTATCGCTACTTGGTTCCGATGAGTTGAATATCGAGTCCGACCGGGGGGGCCGGGTATGAGGGGTCGGTCCATCCCTCCTTCTTATCCCGCGCGCCATCCGAGCCGGCAGCTGCTGGAGATCGCCTCCTGGCGGGTCGCCGCCGAGATGGTCCGCCGGTACCCCAAGATCCGCATCATCCAGACCCACCCCGGCGGCGGGCAGAACGACTGCCTGACCTTGCTCCTCGACCCCGGCTTCCAGCCTTACCAACGTCTCGAGCTCAACCGCCTCGGAGGAGTCCAGTACCACTTCCGCCGGCCCAACGGCTCGCTCACCTTCAAGAACTGGCCGGACTTCTGGGCGGAGTTCGTCAGCGCCGCCGACCCGCGTGAGCCGATGCGCAAGCTGTCCGCATTCGCCGGGCTGCCGCCCGTCGCCAAGCTGAGACCTTCCACGAACGAGGTCACGGTTTACCGCTTCATCTCAGGTTTCCTCACCCACATCGCCTTCAACGCCTCCTTCGGCAAGTTCTACTGGAACTGCGAGAACGGCTACCTCGACACCTCCGACGGCTATGGCGGCGTATGGGAGAGCCGGTTCGAGCTGTTCCCCGAAGCTCACGAGCGGCTGAAGAACGTGAAAGAGTCCGATCCCTTCGGAGTCTCCGCCTACCGGTTCTGGTTCCTGCTGCTGAACGACGACCCGATGATCTGCGTCGAGACAACCGGAACGGCGTGGGACCGCCACGGGATCGAGTACGACTTCGGGAAGCTCGCCCGTGACGACGAGCGCATCTGGCCGGTCATCTCAGAGGTGGCCGGCCATCTTCTTCCCTGACGCCTAAGCTGCCGGCATGAGCAGGGCGTTCGGTATCCCGGCGACGGGCGACGAGGAGCGCGCCGGAGAGATCGCCGCCGCCGTGGAGCAGATGGGTTACTCGACCATCTGGAGCAACGACACGCCGGCGGCGGACGGCCTCGCCACGGCGGCCGCCATGGCCGACGCGACCGAGTCGATCCGGCTGGGCGTCGGGGTAGTCGCGGTCGACCGCCGTCCTCCGGAGGACATCGTCCAGGCGGTTCGGGATCTCGAGCTGCCGTTCGACCGGCTGGTGCTCGGCGTCGGCGCCGGGTCCTCCGCAGCGCCGCTGATCATCGTCCGGCGGGCCGTCGAGGAGCTCCGGGAGATGCTGGGGCCGGAGCCGAGGATTGCCGTGGCCGCCATGGGCCGCATGATGTGCCTGCTGGCAGGAGAGATCGCCGACACCGTCCTGTTGAACTGGATGATTCCCGCCAGAATCGAGTGGGCGAAGGAGCACATCGCCCGGGGCATCCGGCGAAGCGACAGGGACGAGGGTCCGGAGGTCGCGGCCTACGTGCGCACCGCCATCGGACCCGGGGCGCGCGACCGAATCGCCAAGGAGGCCGCCAGGTACAACAGCTATCCGGCGTACACGCGACATTTCGACGCGATGGGGGTCCCACTACGGTCGGTAGGCGTGACCGACGAGCGCGGCGGTTATCCAACAGGCCTGGCTGATTACGATAGGGTTCTCGATGAGGTGGTGGTGCGTGCGCTGCCCGCCTCGGACACAGTTGAGTCCACCCTGGCCGTGGCGGAGGCGTCGGCACCGGTGGGACGGATCTGAAGGTTCGTCTTCACCGCCTTCTCTACAGCTCCCTTTCTGCAAGCGACGGATGGTAGGAATGCACGTGCGAAAAAGCAGACGGTCGGTCGTGGCGGGATGCCTGGCGGCAGTCCTTCTGATCAGCGCCTCCGCCTGCGGGAACGAGCAGGAGCCGGAGAACACCGAGTCTGCGGACCTCATCCAGGACATCTTCTTCATGAACGCCGACGGCTCGAATCCTCAGCGGATCACCGACGCCACAGGCGTCGACTCGTCGCCCGACTGGTCCCCTGACGGCACCAAGATCGCCTTCAACACCAACCGCGACGGCAACTTCGAGATCTACGTGATGAACGCCGACGGCTCCAACCCGCGCCGCCTCACGAACAACAACGCTGAGGACTTCTCTCCGGACTGGTCTCCCGACGGCCGTCAGATAGCTTTCAACAGCGACCGCGACGGAAATCG
>DATAAN010000037.1:0-15824 GCA_036260105.1 Actinomycetota bacterium | reverse complement strand
GAGCCTCACCGCATCTTCGGTCCCCTTCCCGAAGACCCCGTCGACGCCTTTAGGGTCAAGGCCCGCATCGAGCAGAGATTGCTGAAGCCGGCGAACGTCGTCCCCTCGAGAGCCTCGTCGAATAAGCGTAGAAGGGGCCACCTTTCCTCCTTTCCATTTTGTCGCCGCTGTCCCCGGCACAACAATGGAACAATCCGGTCGTTCGGTAAAGACTGGAAACGGGTCCCCGGGAAATCGCCATCAGCGTCCGGCTAGTGCGACCTACCGAGGGTTCAAGCGCCGTTGTCTACGTTCTCGCGCAGTAACGGCCGGTAGGAGTAGTCGACGGGTGCCGACTTCATGGTGTCGGGCCAGCAGTAGTCCTCCAGCCGGTTGCCCTCCAGGCGGCGAGCGATCAACCGGACGTAGCCCAGATACCGTCCTCCGTCGGCTTCCAGCGTGTTTATCTCCAACTCGTTCTCCGGAGCCACCTCCCGTTGCCACTCCAGCCACACCTTCCATCCCTCGGGCATCGTGCCCGCCTCTTGGATGTCGACCAGGCCGGTGCGGCTCCAGTGGCGGCGCCACCAACCGGGGGAGTGCAGGCACCACAGGTCCTGCGACCACATCCCTTGCAGGTGCTCCGGCACCTCCTCCGAAACCTCTTTCATCAGCCCAGCGCCGGCGTGCGCAAGCTGCCCGCCTTCCCTCACGAACTGGACGACGTAGTTGAGGTACAGGTCGTCCGTTCCGAAGTAAGGGAAAGCGTCGATGCTGACGATGGCGTCGAAGAAGCCAGCCGCGAAGGGGAGCGACCTCGCGTCGGCGTGAATCGGAAAGACACGGTCGGCGACTCCGGCGTCCCGGATCCGTTCGGCGTTCTCGGTCGCGCTGAACCACAGGTCGGTCGCCCAAACCTGCACATCGAACTCGCGGCTCAGGAAAATGGAGGACGCCGCCTTGCCGCATCCGAGGTCCAGCACCCGCATGCCCGGCTGCAGTTCGAGGGCTGAAGCCGCCCACTCGGTGAGCCACAACGAGTTGGCACCGCCGCTCGCGTGGGCAAGCACCCATTCGGGGTTGTAGGCGGAGGCCCTGGGGAAACGCTTGGAGCGCATGCGGTCGCTGCTTTTCACAACCGGCGAGTCTATGCCACGCTTTAGGCCGCATGGCGAAGAAGTCGAGTGGCCCGGATCGATTTCCCGGATGGCCTCCTGAGGCGCTGGACTGGTTTCGGGGGCTGGAGGCCAACAACAGCCGGGAGTGGTTCCAGGCGCACCGCGCTACCTACGACCAAGCGGTGCGAGGCCCGCTCGAGTTGCTGCTCTCGGAGGTGGCAGGGGAATTCGGCGACGGCAAGGTCAGTCGACCGAACAGGGACATACGGTTCTCACCGGACAAGACGCCGTACAAGAACCGGATCTACGCCGTCGTCGGGAGGCCGGCCGGCGGCGGTGGCTGGTACGTGCAACTGAACAAAGAGGGGATCTTCGCCGGAGGGGGTTTGCACGCCCCGGATTCGAAGACGGTTGCCCGGATCCGGGCTGCTATCGCCGACGAAACGACCGGACCAGACCTCGAGCGGATCGTTGGCCGTATGGCCCAGTCCGGTGTGCACCTCTTCCAGGAACTCTCGCTGCGAACCGCGCCTCGGGGCTACGCCTCCGATCACCCGCGGATCGAACTGCTCCGCCTGAAGGTGTATGCCGCCGGCGTCGACTACCCAGCCGAGCCGTGGCTCCACACTCCGGAGGCCAAGAACCGGGTGGTGAGCGCCTGGCGGGCGGTCACCCCGTTGCTCGAGTGGCTGGGTCGGGTGGGCGCGTGACGCTTCACATCGGCCGGGCGGTGGCGGTTGGTGCAGCGCCTCTGGCAGAAGCGCCGCAGTTCACCCCAGCCGACGTGGCGATGATCATCGTCGTGCTGCTCGGCATGCTTCTGGTCGTGGGGGCGGTAGCCGTCCTGGGATTCGTGCTGGCCAGGAAGGCGGCAGCCGGGTCGTCGCAGGCCATGATCGGGTGGATAGGCGTGGTTGCGCTGGAGACCCTCTTCGGCCTGGCGCTACTGGTGAGCGGCGGCTGGATGGTGGCCGCCGTGGTGGCGATCGTCCTAGCCGTTCAAGTCTCCCTATTCCTGTCCGGCCGGAACAGCCGGAGCGGGCCGCCGGGGGAGCAGTAGCGCCATCCAGCCGGCGAGCTCTATCCGCAGCGGATTGCTGCCGACGGGCGTGCCCAGCCCGTACCGCTCGGGCGCCGGGGCGTCTTCAGAGACCCACGTG
Source organism: Actinomycetota bacterium (assembly GCA_036260105.1). Classification (GTDB taxonomy): domain Bacteria; phylum Actinomycetota; class CADDZG01; order JAHWKV01; family JAHWKV01; genus JAJCYE01. The sequence goes on along the minus strand of DATAAN010000037.1, from coordinate 13,567 downwards.
CCGCTCAAACGGTCCCAGATCGTCAGGAACGGCCCCAGATTGACGAGGTTGCCCTCGACCCCATGGTGGTGCCTGTGCGCAGCCGGCGTCATTACGACGGCGGCGAACCAGCGGGGGAAGCGCAGGTCCAGGCTCGTGTGCTCGAGCACCTGCCAGGAGTTCGAGGCTGCGGCGCAGACCATAGCCACCTCCAGATCGAACCCCAGCAGCGCCAGCAACGGGTGAATGAGCAACCCGTGAAACGGCACCCAGGTCTGCCGAAGGCCGAGGGAGGCGTCGTACTCCGTGCCGGAGTGGTGGGGCTGGTGCGCCGCCCAGCCGACCGTAGTCCGGTGCCCTATGACGTGGTAGATCCAACCCGCGAGGTCCCACGCCACGAAGGTGGCAATCCAGCCGGCCAGCGGATGGCGAGCCCAGTAGCGAGCGGCCGCCTCCCAGCGAAAGCCGTCGAGCCGGCCCCATAGGCTCTCCAGCACCTCGGCGTAGGCGAAGCCCACGAGTACGGCGCCCAGTCCCATCGTGGACGCCACGGCGGCTGAGACCAGAACCGCCCGGCGTCGTGGTCCGGGCTCCCGAGCCAGCCACGCCACCTCGGCGGCAACCAGTGCCAGCGTGACGGAGTAGAGGACTACCACCAGCTGCACGGCAGGCGGCTGGGAGGTGAGCCGGGAAACCGGGTCCAAGAGTCGCTCCGGCAAGTGTCAGACCGCCGCCGGCCGCTGCCGCTCGCACACCATGAGGCGGCAGGGTCCGTCCCTGTCCTCGATCTCGCCCCGGAAGTTGAAGCCCGCTTTCTCCAGGGCTCGCCAGGAGGCGACATTGGCCGCATAGGGTGCAGCGCAGACCTGGTCGTACTGGGGGTACATCCGGAAAACAACCTGGTCGATGAAGGCCGAGATCATCGCCGAACCCCGCCCCCGTCCCCTATCGGCCGGTTCGCCGATCAGGTAATCGATTCCCGCGGCGGTGGCCCTAACTCCGTAGGGCAGCCATTTCGCCGCTTCCTCCGGTTCATCGGCCAGCGCCCACACCTGGATCCAACCCAGCTCCCGGCCATTCAAGCAGGCGAGCCAGTGCTCGGTTGGGTCCCGGTTGGCGGAGCCGTAGTCCCTCACGACACCGTCCCAGGAGACGTCGTCCCCCTCCCACCAGCGCACGATACCCGGCTCGTTGAGCCACCGATGGAGCAAAGGGAGATCCGCATCCTCGAGCCGCCGAAACGCGAACTGAGGCTGCCGGCCGCTCTGGCGCGTCATTCGGAGGCTGAAGGCTCTCCGGTCGTAGCGTCCTTCGGTGGATTCTCCGATTTGGCCGACGCCGGCCTGGGCTTCGGTTTTGCGGCCCTCTCGTCGTGCGGCTGCGACGACTTCGCTGCGCGTGTCTTAGGCTTGGCGGCCTTCTCGCCGTTGGACTGCGGGGACTCCGCTGCCGGCTCCGCCTTGTGCTCTGCCTTCGCCTTGGCGGCCGGCTCGGCCTTGTCCTCCTTCTTCGCCCTGGCGGTCCCGGCCTTGTCCTTCTTCTTCCCTTTGGCGGCCGCTTCTGCAGCGCGGGCAGGCGCCGGCCCGGCGGTGTCCTCCGGTGGCGACTGGACGAACTCGACGGCCGGAGGTTCGGCGGAAGTGGTGGAGGCGGCCGGGGGCATTGGGGCAGGCTCTGCCTCGGCCTGCCTCTTCGACGGCTTCGGCTCCTCGGGCGCTTCCGGCTTGCGGGCCGAGAAGATTCCCGAGATCCACAGATTGCGGTTCCGGGCCCTCCACTGCAGCCGCGCGCTGACGATGTTGCGGTGCAGCACCTCACTCCGCAGCTTGACCAGCTTGCCGAGGTAGGCGCCGGGGAACAGGGCCACGGTCATGCCGTAGAGCCGCCGCACGGAGCGGATGACGTGGGGGGTGATGTCGTCGAGCCTCGTGTCGGCGAAGCCGGCGGCCCGGGCGTCCTCGACGACCTCATCCCTGGTCGCCAGGTCCTCGATCGCCCAACCCCTCAGCCACTCCCGGAACATCGCTTCGTCCGCCGGGTGGTAGGGCCGGCGGGGCCGGAACCAGTCCTCGATCACCAGCCGGCCGCCCGGCTTCAAAAGGCGGAACATCTCCTTCATCCATGCGCCTTTGTCCATCGCGTGGCAGAAGCTCTCCTGAGCCCAAACTATGTCGAAGCTCTCATCCGGGAACGTCGTGGCGACGAAGTCCTGCACCTCGAAGGTGCACTGAGCCTCCAGCCCGCGCTCCTTGGCGTAGCGGCGGGCTCGCTCCAGCTCCTTCTCGGAGAGGCTGATCCCGACGGTGTTCAGCCCGAAGGTGCGCGCCAGCCATATCGAAGAACCTCCGACGCCGCAGCCGGCATCCAGGACCCTCTCGCCGGGCTTTGGGTTGACCCGCGCCGCCACCTGCTTGTTCATATTGAGCAGGGACTCGGCGTGGTTGCGGATGTGGGGTTCCCAGTAGCCGAAGTGTTTGGCGAGGGTGCCCCGGTTCAGCCAGACCACCCGGTAGTCGAACCAGGAGCCGTCGTAGTAGTCGACGATCCACTTGCGGATGGCCGCGTCGGTTCCGGTCTTCGCCATCAGCTGGCCGGCACGGGCTCGGGGACGTTGGCCTCCGCCGGTGCGTCGAGGATCGCCGCCGCCTCCGGCTTCTGCGCCGATACGATTCCGGCGATCCACAGACCTCTCACGTGAGCCCTCCACTGGCTGCGTGCGGCCCTGAGATTGTTGTGGAGCACCTCGGTCCTCAGTCGCATCCAACGCAGGAGGAAGGCGCCCGGGTACAGCGTGGCCGTGACGTTGTAGAGGTGGCGTGCGGAGCGCAGCATGTAGGGAGTGATGTCGTCGAAGACGACGTTGGTGAAGCCGGCGTCCGTGCAGTAGCCGGTAATCTCCTGCCGTGTCGGGATGTCGGGAATAGCCCAACAACCGAGGAAGTGATGGAGCAGCTTCTCGTCGGCGGGGTGGAACGGGCGTCCGGTGCGATACCAGTCCTCGATTACCAGCATGCCGCCGGGCTTGAGCACCCGGTAGGCCTCCGCGACGAAGAGGTCCTTGTGCCGGCTGTGGCAGGAGCTCTCCTGCGCCCACACGATGTCAAAGGTGCCGTCCGGAAAGTTCGTGTGGATGTAGTCCTGCTGCTCGAAGCGGCACTGGTCCTGCAGACCCCTCTTGGCCGTATAGCGCCTGGCCCGCTCCAGCTCGCGCGAGGAGATGCTGATGCCGACGGTGTCGACCCCGTAGTTCCTCGCGAGCCACATGGAGGAGCCGCCGACGCCGCAACCCGCGTCCAGTACCTTCTGTCCCGGCTGGGGATCCACACGGAGCGCCATCTGGCGGTTCATGTTGATCAGGGACTGCGCCTGGGACTTGATGTCGGGCTCCCAGTAGCCGAAGTGCTTGCCCAGGTTGTCGCCGTTCAGCCAGATAAGCCGGTAGTCGAACCAGGACCCGTCGTAGTAGTCGACGACCCACTGCTTGGTGGCCGCGTCGGTCTGCGTTTTGGCCATGTTGTCGGATTGTCCTCAAGTCGGGGGAATCTTGTCCCTACTAAAGACTAACCCCCACCTTCGCTAGCGAAGGTGGGGGTTGAGTCGGAACGATCGGTGTTACCTGCGGTAAGCGGCAGGCTCCGAGTTGATCTTGTGGGCGGCCCACTTGATCGCCTTGACGATGTTCTGGTAGCCGGTGCACCGGCAGAGGTTGCCGGAGATGGCCCAGCGGATCTCGTCTTCGGTGGGGTTGGGGTTCTCGTCCAGCAGCGCCTTGGCGGTGATCATCATGCCGGGGGTGCAGAACCCGCACTGCAGGCCGTGCTCCTCGTGGAAGCCCTGCTGAACGGGGTGGAGCTCCGAAGCCAGGGCCAGACCCTCGACCGTCAGAACCTCGTGGCCGTCCGCCATAACTGCGAAGTACGTGCAGGACTTGATGGGTAGGCCGTCGAGCAGAACGGTGCAGGCGCCACAGCTGGTGGTGTCGCAACCGAGGTGGGTCCCCGTCAGGCCGAGAACCTCACGGATGAAGTGAATCAGAAGGAGCCGGGGCTCGATCTCCGTGGTGTAGGTCTCACCGTTCACGGTGACCGATACTTGCTTTACTTGCACACTGTCCTCCCTTGAATTAGGGCCGTCGATTTATTGTCTCAGCGCCCGGACGGTTAGTTAGGCCGCCCGAAGGCCGGCGGCGGCGCTCAGGGCACGAACGGTGAAGACCCGGACGATCTCCCGCTTGTACTCGCCGCTGCCGCGGTGGTCGCTCTTCGGGTCGCAGGACGACGCGGCCTGGCGAGCTGCTTCTTCGATGGTTCCCTGGTTCAGGCTGCTGCCCATCAGGACCGACTCGGCTGAGGTCGCCTTGATGTTCGCTGCGCCCACACCCGTCAGGGCGATGCCGGCGTGGCTGATGGAGCCACCGGACCAGCCGATGGAAACTGCAACACCCGCGGTGGCGAAGTCGCCCACCTTGCGCTCGAGCTTCATGTACTTGCCGAAGGACCGCTCGCCCTGGCTCGGGATGCGAGCCTCGACGCCGATCTCACCGGTCTGCAGGCTGTTCTGGAACGGCCCGACGATGAACTGGTCAATGGGGATCTCGCGGGTGCCGGAGACGCTCCGGGCGACGATGGAGCCGTTCATGGCCAGCATGACTGCGCCCCAGTCGCCCTGCGGGTCGGCGTGGCACAGGGAACCGACGAGCGTCCCACGGTTGCGGACGATCGGGTCGGCAACCTGCGGCGCCGCGTCGGCGGCGCACTGGTAGCGCGCCTTAAGCAGGTCGGAACGCACGAGCGAGCGGTAGCGGGTGAGTGCACCTACCCGAAGCCCTCCGCCTTCCTCGTTGATGTAGTCCAGGCCCTGAATCCGGTTGATGTCCACGATGATGGCCGGGCTGGCGAACCGGAGCTTCATGAGAGGAATAAGGCTCATGCCGCCGGAGAGGACCTTGCAGTCGTCGCCGTACTGAGCGACTACCTGCATAGCCTCCTCGAGGGTGTCGGGCGCTATGTACTCGAAGGGTGGGGGATACATGCATTCCTCCTAGGTCGCACTACACGAAAACTTCTGAACAGCCAAAAACAGCACAACAAACTGGAAATGAGGGATTTGGGGGAGGGGAGTGAAGTGAACAGGCGGCGATCGCTTGTAGCTCACGCTTCGGACGCCTGTTCTCCCTCGTGCGGTGCTGCGTCCAAGGGTTGGACCCGCCGGTAAATTTATCGACTGCCCGGCACAGGTGTCAAACCAGCGCCGGCGGCATTCCGTCCCTTTCGGTGCCTAGTCTAGCGTCCCTAATAACATTGGCACTGAGGGCGCCGGCGCGAGGCGGGGAAATGTTTGTTCTGCCCGCTGCGTTGACGGTTTCGTAGGAGTTTTTGCGTCTTGTCCATCAAGTCCGGTCGGGCGTTGTGCGCTCGAGCCGGCAGGGGCCCGGGAGGCGGCTTATGTACGAAGTTCTCGACACAGTGGACCAATGGCTTTCGGACGGTAAGAAGGTGGCGGTTGCGACGCTGATCGCAACCGAGCGCTCCGCACCGCGGGACCCCGGGGCGGTGCTCGCGGTATCGGACAGGATGGAAGTCGCCGGTTCGGTTTCCGGCGGCTGCGTCGAGCCGGCCGTGATCGAGAAGGCCATGGAGGTCATCGACTCGGGCGTCCCCCAGCGCATCACCCACGGCATAACGGATGAGGAGGCGTGCGCGGTGGGGCTCACTTGCGGCGGCACCGTCCACCTGTTCGTGGAGCGCCTGGACTACTGATGGGTGAGATCTACGACGCCTTAAAGGATGCAATACAGCAGAAGGATGCAGTAGCGCTCATAACGGAGGTCCAGGGCCCAAACCCGGGCGCCAAGTTGCTCGCCTCGGACGACCGGGTTCTCGGATCGCTCGGCGACCCGGATCTCGACCGGGTGGCCACCTCCAAGGCCCTGGACATGCTCCAGCACGGTGCCATCTCCACCGTCCATTACGGCCCCAAGGGGGAGGAGGACGGCGAGGAGGTCGAGCTGTTCATCCAGTCGTTCGCTCCGCCGCCCCTCATGTACGTGTTCGGAGCGGTCAACCTGGCGTCGGCAGTGGTGCGGATCGGCAAGTTTCTGGGTTACCACGTCACCGTGTGCGACGCCCGCAAGGTCTTCGCCACCAAGGAGCGGTTCCCCGAAGCGGACGAGATTGTCGTCCAGTGGCCCAACGAGTTCCTGGAGACCGCGAAGGTGGACCGCCGGACCGCCATCTGCATCCTCACCCACGACCCGAAGTTCGACATTCCGCTGCTTGAGGTCGCCCTCAAGACCAAAGCCGGTTACATCGGCGCCATGGGGAGCCGTCGCACCCACGAGAAGCGGGTAGCCAACCTGCTCGAGGTGGGTGTCTCAGAGGATGAGCTGGAGCGGATCCAGGCGCCGCTCGGGCTCGACATCGGCGCCGTCCAGCCGGAAGAGGTGGCAGTCGCGGTGGCAGCTCAGATCATCGCCATCCGCTACGGCCGGCCCGGCGGGTCGCTGAAGCACTCCGCGGGACGCATCCACCAGCACTGAACGATCGCCGGAGCTGCGAGTAAGGCTTTAACCGGCTACCGGCAGGCGGCCCGTAGATTGCGACGTCGGCTTAGATCATGAGCGCAACCGTCGAGCGCTAGTTGCTGACGTTGGTGGCGACGATCACGGCGTCGTCGACATAGGCCTCCGCCCCATCGGGGTGATGGGTCCGGCAGAGCATTGCGACCTCGGTAAGGGTCTTGAATTCCGCCACGTCGAGCATCACGATCGTGCCGTTATCGAGCGGCGCGTCATGCGAGAAGTTCGTCTGATCCTCCTCCATGGTGCAACGGCCTTGGATCTGCTTGTGGAAGGCCAAGTCGTCAAGAGCCACCTTGGCTTGCAGCACCCACCGCCCGGGGGGCAGCATCACAGAGACGAGGGCTTTCGTCTCGTGGGTAATCGAGATGTTTTTCTGCCTGGACTCGAATACCCTTGGCGCCCCAGGCGGGCTCTGAAAGTCAAGCGGGTGCTGAGGGCGTTGCAGTCCTTGAGCTCCCACGGTGCTCCACTCCAAAGCGAATTCGCCCTGGCCACAGGCGTCGCTATGATCGACGATTCGAGGAATCCGGCTCCGGTCGTTCACGCAGAAGCGAACAGTGGATTCGCTGCTCGTTCCGGCTGATGCCGCAGTGATGTCCATCCCCGCCAGAATGAGTGCCATTCCGGTTCCCAGCACCAGCAGAACCCTTCGAACACCTTGCATGTGCACGCCCCCTCCTCGTCCGGCTGCCGATTTGCCGCTCCCAGCGACGTGATTCTGTCGGCAAGAGTGCTCGCAAAATGTCGGCTACCGGACAGCAAGGGTGTCGTGTTGGAGACACGGTAAGGATCTACTGAGCCTCGGTAGGGAATGGCAGAACTGATGACCAGCATTGGCAGCTCGGCAGCTGGGCCGGTCCGTCGACGGCCGTGCTCCCTTGTTTCTGCCTCGAAGTTTGGCATCAGCGGGACGCCCCAGGTAACTAAGCGTTAACGGCCTGCTGGTCTTTTGGACGCCGAACTAAGCCCCCACCGATGGCGTCCACCAGATCGTCGCAATCTCGTGCTGCGGCGGCGAGGCCGACCACAGGCCGTCCCGCTCCACAAGCCGGTCGCCCAGAGCTTCGGCGAGCTCCTGATCCTGCTCGGGCCGAAGGCAGACCCGCTTTCGTACGAGCGCGATTGCGTCGTTCCGGCTCTCGAAGCCGCTCATCACCGGCTCGCCCCGAGTGAGGTTCCACGCCCCGTCGTAACCGAGCTCTGCCACCACCTTTACCGCATCCCGGAACGTGGGGCCGTCCGGACGGCTGAGCCCGTGGAACTTGAGCCACAGGTCGTTCATCCAGGCGAGAGGGTGCTCGGGCGTCAGCTCGACGACAACCCTCGTTTTCGCTCGCTCGGTGAGTGCCTGGAGGAACGGGACGATGTCCGGGACGTTGTAGAGCACGTGGTGGCAGATCACCACGTCGGCGCTTCCAACCTCGCGGGCGGCTTCCGGCCATGTCCCGAGCACGGTTGAGCAGCGGACCCCCGCCTTCTCGGCAGCTTCGCGGAACCTGTCCAGCATTCCCTGAGAGGAGTCCACGCCGATGAGGCGGCCGGCCCGTCCGGCGAGCGGCAGGCTGCCTGCTCCACCTCCGACGCCGACGTCCAGCACCGTACCGCCTTTAGGAAGCGCCTCGAGCGCCTTTCGGTTGGCCGTCGAGAGCCCCCTTCGCACCGCGGAAGCGGCGCGGTCGGCGAAAAGCTTGGGAGGAAATCCCCACGGTGACTCGGGGGCGGCGGCGAGTATCTCGTCCGGCACGGCCCAGCCGAGAAGCTCGGCTCTCCATCTCTCGGCGGCTTCGCCCACTGCACCCCCCAAAAAGAAAGGACCCCGGCATTTGGCGCCGGGGTCCTTTGTCTGATGCGAAGTGTTACTCGCCTACGTCCAGGTCCTTCAGGGAACCGCCCTTCCAGACGACACCGGTCGTGCGGGCCCTCTCGAAGGCGTCGAGGTCCCGGTAGCCGAGCCTGTTGGCCATCTCCTGCTTGGTCTCGCCGGGCTGCTGCACCGGAGACTGGCTGCCGCCGCCGCGGCGGTAGGTCAGAGGAGCGTTCGGGTCGTCGCCGCGCTTGCGGGCGATGTCGCGAGCTTCCTGGTCCGGCTCGGAGACTGCCTGCGGCTCCTGGCCTGCGACCTCGGGGTCGGGACGGCGCTCCTGGTGAGGAGGCCACGGCCCGGGAACCGGCTGGCCGGCGATCTTGAGGAAGTCGGTGACTTCCGGCCATGCCCACACCGAGTTGTCGCCGCCCTTCCGGTGCTGGTTGTTCTTGCCGGGAGCATCCTGGATCAGCTCATAGATCCGTGGGCTGCCGGGGCTAGCTTCAAAGTCTTCGTCGGCCATTCCAACTCCTTTCAAAGTTTTTAGGGCCTTGTCGGTTCCACGTGCTTGTAAAGACCGGGCAACAGACTAGCACTAAGCCTAGATCGGTTCTTCGTGCGCTCCACGGGGTGCCAGAGGTCCGGTCAGGCTGGACGTGTAGTCGCCGAGCCATGTGTCGTCCCACTGGTTGTCGTACTTGTCGTCGTTGCAGGCGGGGTTGTACTTGGCGATGAGCTCGATCTGAATCTGCTTGAGCGTGCCCTCGAGAGACTGCGAGTCCGGCACGAAGAAGTAGGCAACGTGCAGCTTCCAGGGTGAGCCGGCCCTTTCGGCCCAGCATGATGCGGCCGGGTGCCGCTTCGGCAGGCCGGCCTTCGACAGGTCCAGGGCGTACCCAACGTAGATCACCGAGTACGCCTCGGGCTTGGATACCGGGTCGGCCTTGTACATGATGGCGTACACGCCCGGCTTCTTCGGAGGGTTCCAACCGCCCAGCAGAAGAGGACCTTCGAACGAGTACCCGGCGAGACTTCCCAATCTGATCATGCAGCCCTCCAAACGCACAGCGTCAGCACTGAAGACGAAGACACGGCAACCTCCAAGGACAACATGACTACCCTGTGGCCGGCCATGCGAAGCGATTTAACTTCGCAATAATCTTAGACTCATCCAAAGGGTTAGTTCATCCCAGCCGAGCCGTTCAACATATAGGCCGTACGGCGCCTTTGCCGGCGGGGGAGGCAGCCAATCCGGCCTCCGGCGAAGTGCCGCCCCGCAGGCCCGCCGAGGTAGGAAGAAGGTAGGAAGTTGCCCACAGGAAGGCGAGCCGCCGTACTCACTATCAGCGACGGCGTCTTCCATGGAACCCGCACCGACGACTCCGGACGCGTGCTGGCGGAGGCGCTCGAGGGCGCCGGGTTCGAGGTGGCCGAGCGCATGGTCGTCCAGGATGACCGCCGGGATATCGAGCCGGCGATCCGCCAGCTAGCCGAGCGCAACAACCTCGTACTCACCACCGGAGGCACGGGTCTGGGACCCCGGGACGTGACGCCGGAGGCAACACTCGCCGTCATCGAGCGCCATGCGCCGGGATTCGCCGAGGCGATGCGGGCCGACGGCCGGGCCAAGACTGCGATGGCCATTCTGTCCCGGGGCGTGAGCGGCGTGCTGGGGGATGCCCTGGTGGTGAACTTTCCCGGCAGCCCGAAGGCGTGCCTGGAGGGGCTCCAGGTCGTCCTGCCTCTGTTCGGGCACGCTTTGGACCTCATCACTGGACACACCCAGCACCAGGATGGGCCGCCCCAGCCGAAAGAGCGTCCCGGTGAGACCGACCTGCCCGGCGGTAAGGGCGGCGATCGACAGGACTCCGGCGGCGGTCATGACGGGCCCTCCCACGGCCAGGACCAGAAGCGGCAATCCGAGGAAGGAGTGCCGTCGCCCGCCTCGCGCCCCGAGGAAACGGCTCCTTCGGACGGCGGAGCCTCCCCGGCCTGGGATGTCGCAAGCACACTGGCGGAGCGGATCGCTGCGGGTGAGGATTCTCTGCTGGCTACCGCCATCCGGCGGGAGGGCTCTCCTCCGTGCTCGGTGGGGCAGAAGATGCTCCTCGGTCCGGGCGGTCCCCTCAGCGGAACTCTTGGATGCTCGGACTTCGACACCGCGGTGGCAAACGAGGCCGCGCAGGTCCTCGCATCCGGCAAGTCGGCGGTGCGGACGTTGCACCACGACCTGGGAACCATCGAGGTCTACCTGGAGCCGTACACGCAGCGGCCGAGGCTGGTGGTGATCGGGGCCACCCCGGTCGCGTTGTGGCTGCTGCGTTGGGGGCGCGACCTGGGCTACCAGCCGATCCTCGTCGAGGACCGCAGCGACTGGGTCACTTCGGAGCACCGCGAAGCCGCCGCCCGGGTTGAGACGTCGACCCAGCAGGTTCCGCCCGGCAGCCCGATCGACGTGGTACACACCGATCACGAGTCGCCGTCGGTGCCGAACCAGATCGCCGGCATCCTGGACCGCAACCCCCGATTCGTCGGCATCATCGGCTCCGCCCGGCACACCGGACCGCACATTCAGCGGCTGCGGGACATCGGCGTGGACGACAACCAGATAGATCGAATCCAGTCGCCGGTCGGCCTGAACCTCGGCGCGAAGAGCCCGGCGGAGATCGCTCTGTCCATCCTCGCCGGTCTGCTGCGGCACCGGACGGGCAGGAAGGGCGAGTGGCTGGACAGCAGGTACGAGGCGGCGGCTTCGAGGAGTTAGGTCGATCCGAGGAAGGAAGGCGCATATTCCATGAAGGTTCGGGTTCGTATGTTTGGGGGCCTGGCAGAGAGGGGCAGGGCCGAGGAGGTTCTGGACATTCCGGAGAGCTCCTCAACCGCCGACCTGCTGGCGATGGTGTACGACCGTTATCCCGATGTCGGCCGGCTCTCCGGGCAGATCCGCACCGCCGTCAACAAGGAGATCGCGTCAGGGGAGCAGGTCCTCTCCGAGGACGACGAGGTGGCGCTGCTTCCGCCGGTTGCCGGTGGGGCGCAAATCCTCACCGGACTGCGGGAGGGCGGCATCTCGGTCCAGGAGGCCATGGACGCCGTCTCCGCTCCGGAGGCCGGAGGCACCGTCGTCTTCGTCGGCACCGTCCGTAATCACGCCGAGGAGTGGGGGGAGGTCGACCGGCTCGAGTACTCGGCTTACCGCGAGATGGCGGAGGCGGTGCTCCGCCAGGTGGCGGAGGAAGCGGCTCAGAAATGGCCGCTCACCGGAGTCGCGATCCTTCACGGCCTGGGGGACCTCAAGATCGGGGACCACACCGTGGTGGTGGCGTGCTCATCGGCTCACCGGGGGGAGGCTTTCGAGGCCGCCCGCTACGGGATCGACGAGGTGAAGATCCGCTGCCCGGTCTGGAAGAAGGAAGGCAAGGGCGAGACTCATCGTTGGGTGGGCCTGGAGGAGGCGCCGCCTCCCGCCGACGCCGAGGGGTCCGCGCGCAAGGTGGCGGGCTAGCCGAATGGCGTACTCCATGAGAACCGTCGAAGAGGTCAGGGCGGACATCCTGTCCGCCGTCAAGACCCTTGACCCGGTAACCCTGCCGCTGCTGGACGCCTGGGGATGCGTCCTGGTCGACGACGCCCGTGCTCCCTACGACATACCGACCTTCGCTTCGTCCGCAATGGATGGTTATGCAGTCCGTTCGGAGGACGTCTCGTCGGTCGAGGGATCGGGAGTGGTCCTGAAGCGAGTAGGTAGCGCCTTCATCGGCAAGACGCCGGATGCCGAGGTTGGCCCGGGCGAAGCGATGTGGATTGCCACCGGCGCGCCGGTGCCTCCGGGGGCGGACTGCATCGCACCCAAGGAGGACGTCACTGCGGAGCCGGATGTCATAACGGTTCACAAGCCGTTCGAGCAGGGCCAGTTCGTGCGCCCGCCCGGACAGGACCTTAGGGAGGGGGACGTCGTTGTGCCGGCCGGTAAGATCCTCGCCGGGCCGGAGCTGGGGAACCTTTCCACCGCCGGCTTCTCCGAGGTAACCGTCTATCCCAAGGTCCGGGTCTGCGTCGTCTCGACGGGAGATGAGCTCGTCGAGCCGGGCTCCAAGCCCGCTTACGGTCAGATACCGGACGGCAACGGATACACCATCTCCGGCTGCCTCAAGGAGCTCGGCATCAGCCCGGTGAGGCCCCCGATCGTGCCGGACGATGAGGACCTGCTGCGGAAGGTGTTCCAGACCAACGCCGCCGAGGTGGACGTTTTCATCTCCTCGGGAGGCATGTCGGTGGGCGATCTCGACGTTGTTCGCAAGGTGGTGAGCGAGCTCGGACGGATCGACTCGTACAAGGTGGCGATGCAGCCCGGGATGCCGCAGGCATTCGGGACGGTGGAGAACCGCACCTACTTCGGGCTCCCCGGCAACCCGGTGTCGGTGTTCGTCTCGTTCGAGCTGTTCATCCGTCCCGCGCTGCTGAAGATGATGGGAAGGACGGACCTTGCCCGCCCCGTGATCGACGCCTCGATCGACGACGACATGGAGGGCCTGCCGGACCGCACCCGGTACTCGAGAGTTCTCGTCTATCGCGACAACGGCGCCTGGCGCGCCCGCTCCACCGGACCTGCGGCGTCCAACCTGCTGGGCACTGTGGTCAAAGGAAACGGGCTTGCCGTCATCCCGGCCGGTGGTGATTCAGTGAAGGCAGGCGACAAGGTCAAGGTGCAGCTGTACCGGCCGCTGGAGCAGGTCGGCCCGCCGGGGGAGTGAGTCGTCCCCCCGCATGCCGGGTAGGTCAAAGGGGAGGCCCAATATACTTCGGCCCAAAGTGTCAATCGAACAGGGGGAGTAAATGGCTTACGAATTGCCTCCGCTGCCTTATGCATACGATGCGCTCGAACCGCATATAGATGCACGCACGATGGAGATTCACCACACCAAGCACCACCAGACCTACATCGACAAGCTCAACGCCGCTCTGGCGGACAAGCCCGACCTTGCCGCTCGGCCGATAGATGAGCTCATGAGGAACTTCGCCGCGGTGCCTGCGGAGCTCAGCACCCCGGTGCGGAACCACGGTGGGGGCCATGTTAACCACTCGCTTTTCTGGCAGATCCTCTCGCCCAACGGCGGTGGCGAGCCGACGGGCGCCCTGGCCGACGCCATCAACAGCGCCTTCGGCAGCTTCGGCCAGTTCCAGACCCTCTTCAACAACGCAGC
>DATAAN010000036.1:0-14337 GCA_036260105.1 Actinomycetota bacterium | reverse complement strand
GCGCCGGCAGATGGCTGCGCCTCCCGGACCTGCCGACTCCTCGCCACGGCCTGGGCGTGGTGGCACTGGGAACGACCCTCTACGTCGTGGCGGGAGGCCCCGAGCCGGGATTCGCCTTCTCCGGCGCCAACGAGACTCTGGACCTGCCGTAGGGCGCTGCCGAACCTACCCAGGCGAATCTGAAGCACTTACCCGATGCGCCGCCCCCGGCTTGGAGCCAATAATGGCTCGAACTGCCAAGCAGCGGGGGAGGGGACCATGCCGGGCCACCACGAAGAGCGGATCTCGCCGGCTCCCGCGGCGTTTCCGACGGTGGCGGAGTTGCGGATCGACCTTCCTCTCGCGGCCGCCCGGCACCACATCCGGTGCGGCGGAACCGGTGCCGAATGCTGCGCGTTCCTTCCGGACGGGTACTGCGTGGCACCGGCCTGTCTGTCGCTGGCCGCTGCCGCTGCCGGAGGCCGATCCAACCTGGATCCGGATGCCGAACCGCACCTTTACACCACCCGAACCCGCCCCGATACTGAGCTCTGAGGCTGTGCTGGCGAATGCTGTCCCGGCAAAGGATCGAGCTCTCGACATGGCAATCTGGGTAGTTCCCGGGGCTCCCCTGGACGCTGGCGCCGGATGGCGCATCTGGTACTCGAAGCCGGGAACCCAGGAGTTCAAGCCGGAAGAGGTCACCGTGACCCGCTCCGGCAAGGAGGTGCCGGTCGACCTGCCCCCGCCGGTACAGCTTCCCCTGTTTCCCGAGCTCGACCGGCGCATGGTGGTCCAGGAGGTGCGGCTCAGGGATCCGGATCCGGACGGAAACGCCTACCAGGTGAAGGTCCCGGAGACGGGCAAGACCTACACCTGGCGCACCCTGCCGGACAAGCTGGATCACGAAAACCCGGTCACCTTCTTCATCTCGTCCTGCTTCTGGAGGGACAACGACAAGGAGGGCGCATGCGGCGCCGGCGTCCGCACGCTCACCAAGCTGCACCAGCCGGCGTTCAAGTTGCTCATCGGAGACCAGGTCTATCAGGACTGGCCGCCTGCCCCGCTCACCGGCCGGAGCTCGGCGGAGCTGTACTCCGACCGCTACCGGACCTACTGGAGCGACCCGGCCTACCAGGAGGTCTTCACCAGCAGCCCCAACTACTTCCTCTGCGACGACCACGAGTTCTGGAACGACTATCCGGAGCGCCAGGCTCAGCTCATGCGGACGTGGCACAAGCGCGACGAGTACGGCAACGTCGCCCAGACCCTGTACGAGCTGTTCCAGAACTCGGCGAACGGGGGAGGCAAGCCGTGGCGGCAGTTCAAGATCGGCCCGGTCGGCTTCTTCCTCTGCGACACGCGCTCGCAGCGCACCCACTTCGCCGACGAGCCCAAGAGCTTCATCCCGGCGGAGCAGTGGGCCGACCTCACTCGTTGGTTCGACTCGCTGGAGGGCCCCGGCCTGCTGGTGCTCGGCCAGCCCCTTTTCCAGAAGGACGGCGACTTCAAGGACCACTCCTTGTCCAACTTCGCCGACGACTACGGGCGGCTGTGCGACGAGATCGTCCGGACCGTGAAGGGCGAGCGCAGCAACGGCAGCGGCAACCGCCCGCCGCACGACGTGATGATCCTCACCGGGGACATCCACCGGGGCCGGCTGAGCACAGCAAAGTTCGCCGGGATGGGAGAAGGCAGGGTGTACGAGTTCGTCGCATCGCCCGCCTCCAGGATCGGCCCCTACATCAAGACGCCGGACCCGGAGCCGCCGCCCTCCAAGCTGCGGCCGGTCATCAACGGGCGGGAAGCGCCCTGGGAGGTCGACGAGGACGAGGGCTCGTGGACCCCGATGATCGACAACAACGTTGGCGTCGTGAAGATGTCGGTCGGGACCGGCGGCCGGGTCCGCCTAGAGCTCTCGATCTGGAGGCACCGGCCCTACGACGACCGCTCCTTCTGGGAGCGGACGTTCCGGTCCGCCCAGCCGCAGGGCGACATCGTGCCCCTTTACCGAAAGGAGATAGAGCTTCGATGAGGAGGAACGTATGAGCGTCGTCCGCCACTCGGGGGCCAACGCCCCCAACGACGGGGTCGTGGAGATCACCGAGGAGTATCGCGACTCAACCGGCGACAACCTCGACTTCTTCCTCGACGCCTTCCAGCGGCTGGCCAACCAGGACACAGGCAGGAAGAAGAAGGGCGTCGGCAACAAGGGCCTCATGTGCATCGGGCTGGTGGGGGAGCGGGACCTTATCGGTGTCACGCTCAGGCAGGCACAGTCGGTTGTCCGGTTCGACCGCCGGCCGAGCAAGTGGTCGCACGCCTTCCTCATCGCCGGCGAGGCGCCCTCCACCCGGGCCGAGCTGGCCAACCTCAAGGTGCTGGAGGTGACGATGTCCCCGCGGGGAGGCGCCCTGGCGGACCCGAACAGCAACGGCCTGACTTTCGGCAAGCTCGGAAACTACGCCAGCCCGATGGTCACCGCCAACGTTGCGCTGCTCGCCGTCGACATGAACGACGAGGAGGCCGGACTGGTCGAGTTCAAGGCCCGCCGGCCCAACCGCGACCGCATCCGCTACAACATGTGGGACTCTCTGTGTGTCTGGCAGGGTTATTACTGGGCCCAGGGCGCCCGTCCGAACCCGCTCAGCGAGGGGTTCCCGATCTTCTCCTCGTCCTACATCGAGTACGCCTTCGAGGCGATCGACCTGGACATCACGCCCGCAGCGTCCGAGCGCAACAGCGCTCCCGAGCACCTGTGGAACTCGGCCCGGTGGTGGCACGAGAACCTCGACGACCTCGGCCACCCGATCTACGGCTACTCCGTCATCCGTGACCCGGGATGCTCGGTCCTGTATCAGGACGAGGTCGCAGACGCAGCCGACGTCGTCGCCAAGGCCTTGGAAGAGAGCGGAGAGGGCGAATGAGCCGGCTTTCCCTACCCATCACGTCGATCCGTGACCGTTACGACGTGGTGGTGGTGGGTTCCGGCTACGGCGCCTCCATCGCTGCCTCCCGCCTGGCCCGCGCCGGCCGCAGCGTGTGCGTTCTGGAGAGGGGCAAGGAGTTCCGTCCGGGCGAGTACCCCGATACGGGGCCCGAGGCGGCGGCGGAGACCCAGGTCAACGCCCGGGGCCACCACCTGGGGCCGGCGACCGGCCTTCTCGATTTCCATGTCAACGACGACCTCAACGTGCTCGTCGGCTGCGGGCTCGGCGGCACGTCGCTCATCAACGCCAACGTCTCGCTGCGCGCCGAACCTCGGGTGTTCGACGACTCGCGGTGGCCGCAGGAGATACGGGACGACCTCGCCGGCGGCATCGAGGCGGGGTACCAGCACGCCGTAGACATGCTGAAGCCCGTTCCGTATCCGGACGACTTCCCGCCGCTCGCCAAGCTGGAGGCGCAGCGTAAGTCGGCCGAGGCGATGGGCCGGAAGTTCTACAGGCCGCCGATCAACGTGACGTTCAAGGACGGCGTCAACCATGTGGGCGTGCCGCAGAAAGCGTGCCGGCTGGTGGGCGACTGCGTCTCCGGCTGCAACTACTCGGCCAAGAACACGCTGATCATGAACTACCTCCCGGATGCGGTTAACCACGGCGCCGAGATCTTCACCAAGACCGACGTCCGGCGGGTGCAGAGGGTCGACGGCGAGTGGCTGGTCTACTTCGACCTGCACGACAGCGGCCGCGAGTACTTCTCGGCCCCGCCGATGTTCGTGAGGGCCGGCATCGTCGTGATCGGCGCGGGGGCTCTGGGCTCGACCGAGATCCTGCTGCGCTCGCGGCTGGCCGACCTGGCGGTATCGGACCGGCTCGGCTACGGGTTTTCCGGAAACGGAGACGTTCTGGGTTTCGGCTACAACAACGACGTCGAGATCAACGGCATCGGCCTGGGGGCGATCCCTCCCGAGCAGGCGGACCCGGTCGGTCCGACGATCACCGGCATCATCGACGTCCGGGAGCAGGAGGACCTTGAGGACGGCTTCGTCATCGAGGAGGGGGCCATCCCGGGCGCGCTCCGCTTCTTCCTGCCGGCGGCGTTCGCCATCGTCTCCAAGCTGGGCGGCAAGGACACCGACGCCGGGGACTGGTGGCTCGAGCGCAAGCGGGAGGCGGCCAGCTTGCTCGGAGGCGCCGACCGGGGGGCGATCGACAACACCCAGACCTACCTCGTGATGGCCCACGACGGGTCGGGGGGGCGGCTCGAGCTCGACGAGAACCAGAAGGTTCGGGTCGTGTGGCCCGGGGTCGGCGCCCAGCCGGTGTTCCGAACCGTCAACGACGCCCTGGAGCAGGCGACCGCAGCCCTGGGCGGCACCTACGTCAAGAATCCGACGTGGAGCCCGGTGCTCGGCCAGGACCTGGTCACGGTGCACCCGCTCGGCGGATGCGTGATGGCGGATGACGCCGAGCACGGCGTCACCAACCACAAGGGCCAGGTCTTCAGCGGCAAGAAGGGGACCGACGCCTATCCCGGCCTTTACGTGATGGACGGATCGGTGATTCCGCGGTCGGTCGGCGTGAACCCCCTACTGACCATCTGCGCGGTGGCCGAGCGCAACGTCGCCCTGCTGGCGAAGGAGCGCGGCTGGGAGATCGACTACTCGTTCCCGCCCGTACCCGCAGTGCCGGACGCTCCGCAGAAGGTTGGCATCCAGTTCACGGAGTCCATGAAGGGGTACTTCGCCAAGGTGGACGACGGGAACTACGAGGCGGGCCTCAAGAAGGGCACCGAGACCAACTCGCCGTTCGAGTTCGTCCTGACCGTCATCTCGGACGACGTCGACCGGCTGCTCGACGAACCGGAGCACGAGGCGGCGATGGTCGGAACCGTGCGGGCGCCGGCGCTGTCGGGCAGGCCGCTGACCGTAAGCGAGGGCCGGTTCAACCTGTTCGTCGACGTGGACGACTCGCCGGTGACCAAGAAGATGATCTACAACATGACGCTCACCTCCGAGGAGGGGAAGCGGTACCGGTTCTCCGGCTTCAAGACCATCCGGAACGACCCCGGCCTGGACGTCTGGCCCGACACCACGACGCTGTACATCACCGTCTATGGAGGCGACTCCGAGGACGGGGAGGTGCTGGGCAACGGGATCCTCAAGATCCTTCCCGACGACTTCCTGCGCCAGATGACCACCATGCACGCCAACTCGGCGAAAGGCGTGGTGCAGGCGTTCGGGGCCGTCGCCAAGTTCGGCAAGGCGTTCGCCGGAGACCTGCTGGAGGCGTACGGCGGCGCCGACAAGCTGTTCCGGAACGCGGGCTGACGTGAAGGTGAGGACGGTACCGTGAGAAGCGCCCCGGTCCCGACGCTCTCCCCGGTCGGCGGCGCGCTCCCGTTCGTCCCGGCGGCCAAGGGATGCCGGGCATTCAGCAAGGCTCTGAAGCGGAGAGCCGGAGGAGGATAGATGGCCATATCAACGGCGGTCGGGCGGGTTCTGGACCAAGGCGGGCACCGAGATCCAGCCAAGGGTCTGCCCGAGTGGAAGAAGTCGATCAACAGCCACTCGGCCTTCACGCACGACTCCATCGACAGTCTCGGTTACGACTGGGAGCGGATCTCGAACCCCGGCATAACCCCGAACTACCCGCTCAAGGTCTACCTGCCGCAGACCACCGAGGACATCGTCACCGCAGTCAAGGAGGTGAAGGCCCTCGGGCAGAAGCTTGCGGTCCGGGCGGCCGGCCACTCCAGCAACGACCTG
Organism: Actinomycetota bacterium; assembly: GCA_036260105.1. Taxonomy (GTDB): domain Bacteria; phylum Actinomycetota; class CADDZG01; order JAHWKV01; family JAHWKV01; genus JAJCYE01. Next base: position 8,648 of record DATAAN010000036.1, on the reverse strand, counting down.
GTCCTTTCCCGGAACGGCGGCCCGGTGCTTCTCACCGCCAAGCTGGACGACATCCTGGCCGTCGATGAGCAGAACCTGACGGCCACGGTCCAGGGCGGCGCGGTCTCCGCCAACATCGACGACGCTCTAGCCCAGAAAGGCCTGGGGCTGCCGGTCATCGGGGACCACAACCACGTCACCGTGGGCGGGTTCGCCTCCGTCGGCGGGATCAGCCCGGCGTCGCACCGCTTCGGCATGTTCGTCGACAACGTGGTGAGCCTGGAGTACGTGAACTGGGACGGCGAGGTCGTCCGCTGCAGCCGGGAGGACAAACCCGATCACTTCTTCCGGGTGCTGGGGGGGTTGGGCCGGGAGGGCGTGATCGCCACGCTCACCGTGAGGATCATCCGAGTCGACAAGTACTCGACGGTTCTCGAGAACCGGCAGCGCCACTTCCGGAATGTGAACGCCTTCATCAAGGCGGCGGGAGCCAAGCTGCGGGAGCCCGGAGAGGCGCTGTACGAGCGCGGTGTGTGGGTCGACCTGCCGCTGAAGAGCGGGCGGACTTTGCGGTTCGGTCAGTTCTCCGCCTACCACGCCACCGAGCAGACCCCCTACAAGGCGAAGAGAGACCGCCTGGCCTACAACGCCCTCCACGGCCTCGGCTACGTGGCCGGGCGCCTGCCGCGCAAGCTGGATCGCACCCTGAAGACGGTAGGCCAGGTCGGCGTCATCTTCAGCCCGAAGTACGCCACGTCGAAAAACGTCGAGTTCTTCGCCGACAAGATCCTGGATTCGACGGTCGGGGAGCCCAGCCGGATGTTCATCATCCTGGCTCCGCTGGACCACTTCGACGAGCTGTTCCGGCGGGGATACGAGCTGATGCTCGACTACCGCAGGCGGTTCGGCTGCTTCTCCGTCGTCTCCGCCTACGTGAAGAGCATCCGCTCCGACTACCTGGCCGCCGGCACCGGCCGGAACCAGTTCAGCGAACTTCTGTTCTTCACCGGCATCACGGAAAAGATGGGGCCCGAGCTGTTGGACGAGATAGCTACCAAGCTGGATGACCTGACAATTGAATACGGGGGGTTTCGCTACATGCACACCCGCACGTCGCGCGACCCCGAGAGACTGAAGAAGATCGATCCGAGCCAGCAGTACCTGGCGGTCTCCGCCGGCAAGACGATGGGAGCAGCAGATGAACCGTGAGATCCCCCTCTACACCCTCGAAGGGGTGAAGGACGCCAAGATCACCCCCTACTACTTCAACACTGAGGACGGCCTGGGACTCAGCATGCTTCGGTTCCAGCGAGGCGAGGCGTCGGAGTCCGTGATGATCATCCACGGCCTCACCACGTCCACCGACATGTTCATCATGCCCGAGCACTACAACCTGGTCAGCTACCTGCTCGACCATGGCTACGGGGACGTGTGGTGCCTCGACTTCCGCATGTCGAACCGGCACTCCTACAACCTGTTCAAGCACCGCTACACCATGGACGACGTCGCCCTGTACGACTATCCCCCCGCACTGGACATCATGCGGAAGGAGACCGGCGGCAACCCGATCCACGTGATCTGCCACTGCCTGGGCGCCAACTCGTTCGTCATGAGCCTGTTCGGCAAAGCCGTCGACGGCGTCCAGAGTGTGATCGCCAACTCGGTGGGACTGACGCCCCGGGTGCCCAGGTGGTCCAGGATGAAGCTGGCGATGGCGCCCAACGCCGTCGAGTACGTCCTCGGCTTCCCCTACTTGAACCCCAACTGGTGCAACGACCCGGGCTGGACCCGCGGCAAGGGCTTCTCGAAGGTGGTGTCCTTCTTCCACCGCGAGTGCGACGTCCCGGCCTGCCACATGCTGAGCCTGATGTGGGGTACCGGCTGGCCGGCGCTTTACAGCCACGACAACCTGCACGACGTGACACACCGCCGGGGCGGCGACCTGTACGGGGCGACGAGCATGAACTACTACCGGCACGTCTACAAGATGGTCAAGGCCGGGCATGCGGTGAAGTACGACACGGATGCCGAGCACCTGAAGGCTCTGCCGGACGACTACTTCGAGCACGCAGCCGACATCACCACCCCGGTCTGCTGGTGCACCGGCGCCGACAACAAGGTGTTCAGCGACTCCAACGTCGTCTGCTACAAGCGGATGGAAAAGGTGGCTCCGGGCCGGGACGAGTTGATGATCCTGGACGGCTACGGCCACCAGGACCCATTCATGGCGAAGCACTCGGACCGCGACGTGTTCCCGAGGTTCGTGGACTATATGGACCGCCACCGGGCCACGCCGAGGGCGGCGGAGCCGGTGCCGGTGGAGGCCGGCTCGGTCTAGCCGGCCGGTTAGGGCGGCCAGCACCACCGCGAATCCACCAGCCTGCCCACCTTCCAAATACTTCGGTCTCCTCGATAATCGAGTCACAGTCTCGACGAGGAGGTATCCATGAACAGAGTGACCCGCGCTTGCGTGGCACTGGCGCTTGCCGCCGTGCCGTTGATGTCTTCCGCCGCTCCGGCCGCAGCTCAGACGCTGTCGGCCGGATGCGCTGCGGCCAACGATCCCCGGCTCGACGGAGACTACGGGGAGTTCGGAGGCACGGACGGCTGGCTGTTCGCCGGGGGCGGCGTCTACGGCGTCGCCGAGTACTTCAAGGGTGAGACCATCACGGTCACCGCAACGGAGCCCATGCAGTACGGGCCTCCGTCGACGGTCAACCTGGTGATCGCCCCGGCCGACTCGCCGGTGGGCGACGTCTACTCGACGCCGTTCCCGGGTTCCGTTTCCTACACGTTCCCGGAGGACACGAACTTCACGTTCGTCCACTGGTACGTCGAAGGCGCCAACGTCGACTGGACGGTGAGCTGCCGCCCGGCGATGCCGGTCAGCTTCGACGACTGCGAGAACGGCGGTTGGCAGGCGTACGGGTTCAAGAACCGGGGCGAGTGCGTGAGCTACGTGGCGAGCCAGGGGCTGCACAAGGCCCGCTAACCCGTACCTAGCCCTCCAGCACGATCACCCTGCCGGCAGCCCGGGTGGCGTCGACCTCAACGATCATGCCGTCCCGGAGGACCGAGGTCGCCCTCTCGGTGCCGAGCACCGAGGGGACCCGGCTCTCCCGGCAGACGATCGCCGCGTGGCTGAGAAGGCCGCCTTCGTCCGTGACGACGGCGGCGGCCTTCTCGATCGCCACCGACGGAATGCCGCGGTAGGGGAACACCGAGGGCTGTCCCTCATAGGTCGGCGTACTGAGGTCGGTGACGAGCACGTCCCCCGGCAGCAGCTTGCCTCCGTCGTCAGCGTTGAGGACCACCTTCACCCGCCCGACCGCCCGGCCGAGTGAGACGGACTGTCCCGTCAGCACGCCCTCCGGCTCCGCCGGAGTCTCCCGGGCGTGCGCATGGACGTCGCCGGCTGCGGCATGGAGCGAGAACCCGTTCGCCTGCCGCGCTTGAAGCTCCGCTTTTTCCAAGGGCCGCTCCCCCCGCAGCGCGGCCAGCACCTCCTCGGGCGTGGCCCACGGCAGGAGGCCCGGATCCACCCCGCACTGCTCGGCCGCCGCCTGCCAGAACCGCCGGCTCTCCCAGCGAGCCTTGGTGAACAGGGCAGGGCTGAACGGCAGCTCGCCGGCGAGCTTGCGGTGGGCAGCGGCGAGCGGCTGGAGCTTCTCGGATAGCTTGGGCTGGGGCCGGCTCCTGCCGCCCGGCTGCAACTCGCCGGCCGCAACGCCCGCCGTCTCGGGGTCCCAGCGGAGCAGGGCGTTCTGCATCCGCTGGACCGCCTCCCTGGCGCTGAGGGGCGGCAGCGCCGTGTTCCACGTGCGAACCCAACCGTGCTCGATGATGTGGTCTTCGACCTGGCGCCACACCTCGGGGAGGTCGGCGCTCAGCCTTTCGGCCGTGCGCCGCGCCGACAGCTCCAGGACGATCTCCCTGGCAGCCGGGTCCCGGCTGACCCCGTAGGCGATCCGGTAGAGACTGCGCATCTCCCGGAAGGCAGGGGAGTCGGGATAGCCGATGGCCGAGGCGGCATCTCCCTCGCCGCCGTCGGGCAGGCTCCGAACCAGCTCAGTTCGTACGGCCCCGGCCAGACGAGGTGCATCGGCGACGAAAGGGACGCACGCGGCGGCCAGCTGGAGAAACCGGCCGGCAGCTTCTGCAAGCTCAGCCATCCCGGCGCCGCCTGGCACGGCGTCCAGCTCCGGCTTGACATGCCCGGCAGGGGAAACTGCCTTGGCGTCGTGGGCGGGTCCGGCATCGTCCGCGGCCCCGCGACGCTCCGCCTCGTGGCCCGGTCCGCCACCGACGGCGAACCTGACCCCCTCGCCGCCCTCGGCTGGTCCGGCACCCACCGTGGGCGCGACACCCTCCACGGGGCGGGCACCCCGGCCTGGCACGGCGCCGGGACCGGATCCGCCAACATGGCCCCGCTTGCCGACTTCGCCCGTTCCGAGCCGGCGGGCGTACGCCAGAAGCTCCTTGGCCGCGTCTTCCGCATGCCGCAGGAACTCCGCCGCCGTCGGAGCCGGCGGACCGGAATCGCCGTCCCCGGACCTCCCGGCCGCAAGGAGGGCCGCGTCGAAGGTGTGGTGAGGTTCCCGGAAGCGGGCGGTCACGACGCTAGGCCCGTCTGTGGACGTGCCTGCAATATCCATAGGCCGGCGGAGTCGAACGCCCACTCGACGTCCTGGGGACAACTGAACAGCTCCTCGATCCTCAGCCCCCTCGCCACCACTGCCTCCGCCTCCTCGTCCGACAGAACCGGCAGCTCCCTCCGTTCGGGAGGGGTGGGGATCACTGCGCTGCCGGACTCGTCGACCACCGTGGCCACTCGCTTGGATCCGATGGTTCTCGAGACGACCTTACCGCCGGCCCGCGTGAAGGTCAGGGAGTCCGGCGTCACCATGCCACCGACAACCGACTCTCCGGTCCCGAAGTTGGCCTCCAGATAGCCCTCGTGGCCGTCCGGCTCCAACGGGTGCCGGGTGAACAGCACCCCAGCCTTTTCGGAGAAGATCTGAGCCTGCACGACGACGGCAAAGGCGCCGGCTTCCACTCCGGAACTGCGACGGTACGCCTCGACGTCATCGGACAAGGCCGACGCGCAGACCCGCTCGACGGCAAGCAGCAGGTTCTCGTCGCCAGACACGCCGAGGATCGAGGCGAACTGGCCGGCAAAGGAGGCAGCCGCCGAGTCCTCGCCGGCGGCCGACGACCGGACGGCAACGGCGGCGTGTCCCAGCCCGTGATACCCCTCCAGCACAGCCGAAGCAAGCTCCGGCCTGAGGTGCCCGCCTGGACCCGCCTCCAGCAACTCCCGAAGTGCGCCGGCCTCCACCACGAAGAAGGGTGGAACCGGTATATCTGCGGCATGCAGGCGGGCCAGCGACGCCGCCTTGCCGCCCACCGACTCGACGGGCGCCTCCAGCGCCTCGGCCATCGAAAGGATTGCCCTAACCGAGCAGCTCCCGCGCCAGCCGCACGCTCTCCCGAACGTTTTCCTGCTCCCCAAGCCGGACGAGGTCGGAGTACCGGTCGATGTCCAGCACCAGCGAGCTCAGCTCGAGCACCCGCCACGAGAGGTCCGCCTGTTCGGCGCGGCGGCGATGCGCGTGGCAGCTGGCCGGTCCGAAAGCCGGCTCCACCGCATCCGGAGGACGCCGGATCAGGGCATTGGTCCCACCGTCGGGAGAGGATGCGATCACCACCTGCTCGGGGCGGGCGAAGAGAGCCGAGATGTCGTCCGGACTGACCATGGGAACGTCGGACGGCAGCACCAGAAGGGTGTCGGCACCGGCGGCCACGGCAGCCGTGGTGCCGGCGCGAATGGCGTCGTTCAGCCCGGTTCCCGGGTCGGTGACCAGCGCACAGCCGAAGGCGAGGGCCACCGCCTCGGCGTCCTGGTCGCTCGTGACTACCAGGCGGGAATCCCACTTCTCCGTTGCGTGAAGGACGTCTGCCAGCATGGCAAGGCCGAGGCGCCGCCGATCCTGGGGCGCCAGCCGCTCCGACAGTCGCAGCTTCGCCTGGTCCAGGCGCTTCACCGGGATGAGAAGAGACTCCAAACTCTAGTTCCTTCCAGCCCCGCAACTTCGTCCCCGCCAGCTATCCGGCGGCATCCGCGGGCTCCTGCGCGCGCAGCTTATACTCACCGCATGGCGGACGTTGACGGAGGCGCACCTGCGGCCACGGCGGAGAAGCGGAAGCACTGGAACGCCGGTCCCGAGCGCAAGCACTGGAAGCACCTTTACAACGAGATTGTCGCAACAGAGGTCTGTGTAGGCTGCTCGGCGTGCGTGGTTTCCTGCCCGCACGACGTCATTGAGATGCTGCCGACCCTGCGGCCGCACCAGAAGGATGAAACCAAGCCGCCCGACTTCTGCGAACACGGGGAGCAAAGCTGCTCCCTCTGCGCCATGGCCTGCCTAAGGCTCGAGCCGAACCTCGACAAGATCGAGGACATGCTGTTCGGGCGGCGCCGCAAGCACCCGAGTGAGATCTACGGCCAGTACCGGGAGAAGTGGCTCGGCCGCACCGTGAGCGACGACATTCGCAAGGTCGGCCAGGACGGCGGGGTGGTCAGCTCCATCGTCGGCTGGATGCTGGACAACGGCGAGCTGGACGGCGCCTGCGTGGCGATGCCGGACCCGGAGAAGCCCTGGTTCGACAAGCCGGCGGTAGTCAGGACCCGGGAGGAGATGCTTAAGTCCTCGGGCTCCCGCTACACCTACTGCAACACGCCGCTCGCCCTCAAGCAGGCCGCCGAAATGAAGCTCAAGAAGGTGGGCGTCGTGGGCGTCTCCTGCGAGTCGACCGCCATCCGGGAGATGGCCGCCGAAGGCATCAAGCGGTGGAGCCGCATGACGAAGTTCGTCGCCGGCCTCATGTGCAACGAGACCTTCAAGTACGAGGAGTTCATCTTCGACATCGTCCGTGACCGCTACAAGGTCAACGTCGACGACATCGTCAAGATCAACGTCAAGGGCGACGTGTACGTCACCTTGAAGGACGGCACCGACGTGAAGATCCCGCTGGACGAGTGCAAGGTCGTCTCGAACGACTGGTGCCACCACTGCCCTGACTTCGCCGCCGAGCACGCCGACATCTCCTTCGGAGGCATCGGGCTGTCCGGCTGGACGATGTGCGTCATCCGCAGCGAGTACGGCCTGGACGTGTGGAACCGGGCGGTTGCGGCCGGGATCATCGAGACCAAGCCGACCGAGGAGGACCCCGAGGGGCTGCGGGTGCTGGAGGTGCTGGCGAAGAAGCAGCGCCGGCGCACCGGACCGCTGGAGTCGCACGCTGCTGCCAGGTGGCCGGTCAGGCGGGTCCTGGAGAAGGCGAAGCGGGAGTGGGTGGAGGAGCAGCTCGAGGCCATGACCAAGGAGTCCGGCAACGGCAAGGCCGGCGCCCCCGAGCCGACTCCCGGCATCGAGGCATCGCCGCCGCGCTGACCCGCCAGCCGCGGCTTCCGCTCGACAACCTGAGATGAAGACCCGCGTCGTTCTCCTCTTCGGCGGACAGTCCGCCGAGCACGAGGTCTCCTGCGTATCGGCCAGGCACGTGGCGGCGGCCATGGATCCTTCGCGCTACGTCGTCATCCCGGTCGGCATCACCAAGGACGGCGACTGGGTCCTGCCGGAGCTGTCGATGCAGGTGATCGCCGGGGGAGCGCTCGAGCTTCCGAACGAGGCCTTCGTCGCCGAGGGGGCCCGTCTGGACATGTTCGGCGGTCTGGGCCGCCACTCCTCGACGCCTGTAGCCGGCGCCTACGGGCTGCGGGCGCCCACCCTGGCGTGCGACGTCGTCTTCCCCGTCCTGCACGGCCCCTTCGGCGAGGACGGCACGGTGCAGGGCTTCCTCGAAATGGCGGGGGTGCCCTACGTCGGGTCCGGGGTGCTCGGATCGGCAGTCGGGATGGACAAGCAGATGATGAAGCTCGCGTTCACTGCGGCCGGTCTGCCCGGTCCCCGGCACGTGGTGTTCCGCCGGAGCGGCTGGACGGCCCACCGGGAAGCTGCTCTGTCGACCGCCAACCTGCTGGGCTACCCGGTGTTCACCAAGCCGGCGAACCTCGGATCGTCGGTAGGCATCTCGCGCTGCACGAGCGAAGCCGCCATGGTGGCCGGCATCGATTTGGCGTTCCGGTACGACTCCAAGGTGATCGTCGAGGAAGCGATCGAGGGCAGGGAGATCGAGTGCGCTGTGCTCGGCAACGAAGATCCGAAAGCGAGCGTGTGCGGCGAGATCATCCCCGGACGGGAGTTCTACGACTACGAGGCCAAGTACCTGGAGCCATCCTCGAAGACACTTGTGCCGGCCGACCTCCCCGAGACGGTCAGCGAGACCATCCGGTCTTATGCCGTCTCGGCCTTCCGTGCGGTCAACGCAGCAGGCCTGGCCCGGGTCGACTTCTTCTACGACGAAGCGAACGACCGGGTCATGATCAACGAGATCAACACCATGCCCGGCTTCACCGAGATCTCGATGTTCCCGAAGCTCTGGGCCGCCAGTGGCATCGGGTACTCCGAGCTGATCGACCGGCTGATAGAGCTGGCGCTGGAGCGAGCGGCCCAGAAGCAGTAGCGCCCTCCCGGCCGGCCCCCCACCTCGCCAGTACCCACCCCTCCCGGTCCCCCCTACGGACCCGACCCGCATCTCCGGACCGG
>DATAAN010000035.1:0-13841 GCA_036260105.1 Actinomycetota bacterium | reverse complement strand
GGACCTGTTCGCCCCTCTGTCCGAGGAGCAGCGGCGGCGGCTGCACGACATCCTGCTTCTGCTGGGCAGCTCTTCGGGAGCGGTTTCCTCTCCTCTGCCGAGCCGGCAGTCGGCTGAAGTGCCGGGCGGGCGATGACGGTCGAGGGGCCCGCCGCTCTTTCGCCCGCCTCTTCCGTGGCGGCCCGGTCGGCCTGGATCGTGCCGGCGGCGGCGGGCATCTTCTTGGGGGCCGTCGTCTTCGACGCTGTGCCGGCCGCAGCGGCGACACTGGGTCCGGAATGGGTCGCCTTGGCGGCAGCAGGTTTCGCGCTGATGCTGCTGTCCGGCAAAGCAGCCCGGGGCAAACTTGGAGGGGCGGCTTCAGTGGGCACGGCGGGCGTTTGGCTCCACTCCACACTCGAGGGCTTTTCGGCCGGCGCCGGCATGGCTTTCGGCATGGGCGGGGGCGCCTGGCTCGCTCTTGGTGTCCTGGTCCACCTGGTTCCGGAGAGCGTGGCCCTCTTCGGCTTGGCGACGGGGGCCGGGGTGAGCACCGGGAGAGCGCTTGCGAGGTGTGCGGTGACCTGGTTGCTCGTGGTCGCCGGTTTCGTCGCTGCGCAGGCCGGTCCCGCCCTCCCCGCAGAGCTGCTTGGGGCAGCCATGGCGCTGGCGGCCGGGACCTTCAGCTTTCTCGCATGGGCGCTGTGGCGAAGCCGCGAGGTGAGCTCACGGATGCCGTTGCTGGTTGCGATGCTGGGGTTCGTCTGGGTGGCGGCTAGCCACCTCTGACCGGCAACGCCCCGGCCGGCTCGGCCCGGCGGACGAACTCGGTGACCGTTGCCGGAGGCTTGAGCCGCAGGGCGGCCAACGCGATCAGCAGACCGATGGTCCCTCCGACCAGGAAGTCGCTCACGTAGTGTTTGCCGCCCCGGACGAGCGACCAGTGAGCCACGGCGGCTGCGGCACCCAGCGGCACGAACAACACCGGCGCCTCCTGTGAGGCCCCGAAGACGTAGGCCACCTCGGCGGCCCCGTGCCCGGAAGGAAACGACCCGCGGAGAATCTGCGGCTTCCGCGGCTTGCGCTGGCGGGGCTGGGCCCGGTTGAAGAGCGGTTTGGGGACGTTGCCGACCACCGCACCGATCAGGTAGCAGGCGGCCCCCCGGCCGGCGGCCCGCCGCAGCTGAGGTTTGTCGGAAGACGCCATCAGGGCGGTAGCGGAGATCCACATCACCGGTTGCCGGGTGAGGATGCCGGTCCGCCCGAGCTTGCGGGCAAACGCCGGCTCGTTCTTCTTCAGGTTCTTCTTGTTGGACATCGCCGGACTCCAGTCGGCTCGTGGGCCCGCCGAGGGCTGGCCCGGGGCTTAGAGCGCTTCCCCATTACCCTTCCCCTAACCGGCGGTCCCAACCGGCTCGCTGCCTAAGCATCAGGGGGGAATCGGCGCTTGGTAAGATCACCACCTCTTCGCGGCGTTCTGCCCGGCATATCGAACGTCACCTCCGCCGCAGAGGGTTGCCCCGGACCGACGAGGAGCGAACAGCTGGATCGACTCGACCAACGCGCCCCCGGCCGGACACGTCTCAAGGCGGCGGGCGCGGCGGCGCTCTCGGCTGCGGTAGGCCGGCTTCCCGCACGCTACCAGGTGCCGTGGCAGCACGACTTCAAGGCACTGGTGACGCAACGATTGCGGCCCGGTGCCGTGGTGCTCGACGTGGGGTCGGGCCGGACCCCCGCCATTCCCGCCTCCGACCGGCCTGCGGGATGCACCTACGTAGGACTCGATATCTCGGCGCAGGAGCTGCAGCAGGCGCCTCCCGGCTCGTACGACGAGATCGTGGTGTCCGACATCACCAGCCCGCACCCGGAGCTCGCGGAGCGGTTCGACCTGGTGCTCAGCTGGCAGGCCCTCGAGCACGTGAAACCGATGCGGGCAGCCCTCGACAACCTGTACGGCTACCTCAAGCCGGGGGGCGAGCTGGTGGCGCAGTTCTCGGGAACCTTCTCGGTTCACGCCATCGCCAACCGGGTGGTCCCTCGGCCGGTGTCGATGTGGCTTCTGGAGCGCCTGCTGAAGCGGCCGCCGGACACCGTATTCCATGCCTACTACGACGGCTGCTGGTACTCGTCGGTTCGCTCCATGCTGAGCGCCTGGAGCCGGGTCGATGTGGAACCGGTGTGGCTGGGGGCCGGCTACTTCACGTTCTTCCCGCCTCTGGCGGGGGTGTACGTCGCCTACGAGGAGTGGGCCCGCCTCTCAGGGCACCGGAACCTGGCCCCCTACTACCTGGTCCAGGCGGTTCGCTGAGCTAACGGGTGTAGCTTCCGGCCCGGCCTCCCCTGCGGCCGGCGAGCAGCTCCTGCTCGAAGTTGCGGCGCCCGTGGAGCAGCGGAGACGAGGCGATATAAAGCGCCACCGCGATCTGGACGATCATTGCCGAGCTGGCGAAGTAGAACATCGAAAGCACCCCGAACGTCCCGGCGTAGTAGACGGCGGCGCAGGTCAGGTTGACCGAGCACCCGGGCTGCCGGCGGATGTCGGTCAGAAGGTTCCTGAGACGGCGGGCGCCCCACCCGGCGAAGAAGCCGGCGAGGAGTGACCAGAGTCCCGCGCCGATGAAGCCGAAGGAGACGTAGCCCCAGATCGGAGCCGGCAGGCGCAGCCCGCCCGACGGGATGGCTCCCACGTTGGTCGAGCCGGTAAGAGTCCTGAGGGCGTAGAGGTTGGGCTCCCAGTAGTTGTCCCTCGGGCTGAGGCCTCCGAGGACGGTCGCCCCATAGGTCTGCTCGCCGAGGACCTCGTATCGGGCCAGAAAACCCAGATGGTCCCGCATGTCTGGGGGGCTTTCGGCGATGCGACCCCATAGGGGGACCGCCCGGTTTGCCGTCTCCGGAAAGACGATCTCGGTCGAAATCTGGCCCAAAGCGAACAGCAGGGCCACCAGCAGGACGATCTTCGTCGGCCCGACCTTTCGCTCAACGAGCACGCAGACGATCACAAGAACGATGCCGGAGAAGGCAAGGGTTCGGCTCAGGCTGGCAAGGAGACCGGCCGCCAGCGACCCAGCGATCAGCAGGTCGGCGAACCGGCGGCGGTTGTAGTAGGCAATGAGGACGAGAGGCAGCGCAGCCGAGGCCAGTGCGAGCCCGGTCCGGTAGGGGATCACCCCGCGCTGGAACCCGGAGGCGTAGGGCCCCACGCCGTACTTGGCCGACACCCGGTCGGCCGCCAGAAGTGGGACGTATCCGATGGCCACAAATCCCACCAGCAGGGAGGCGGCTCCCGCCAGGCCGAGGATCCGGGCTCGCCGGAAGATCGTCTCGACGTAGCGGTTTCGGCTGAGCGGATAGGCGAAGATGGGCGGGCGCCGCCAGCGGTGGAGGTTTCCCGGAATGGTCCCGCAGGCCAGCCCGATTGCGTAGCCGGCCGCCCCCATGAGCAATAGGTTGGCGTAGAGCTGGGCGATCTCAGTGGGAACCCGGTCGATGATGCGGGTCGCCAGTAGCGGCATCAGCAGCATCGTGATCAGAAAGCCGCCGTCCACGTAGGCAAGAACGTTCTCCCGCCGGCGCCAGACGGCGGCGTAACCCACCATGAGCACGATCAGGCTCGCCAGGATCTGGAGGCGGATCGCCGTCAAGAGCAGGTCTCCTTGTCGCTACGGTGGCGCCCGGAGGTGCAACGCTGCCTCGGCCCACCTCTTCCCCGGACGGCGGGAGCGCAAGGCCGGCTCATCCTAACTGAGCGCGTCATGCGGGTCGCCGGGCGCGATGCCGGCTGCCGACGCCGCCAAGGCGTCCCCCGCGCCTGGTGCGGCCGATGCCCGCCACAGCTGCACCGAGGACGCCCCGGCCACCAGCCACTCGGCGAGGGCGAGCGCAGAGAGCGTGCCCAGTGCGCCGATCGCAGCGGCCGCCGGTATGCCGGTCGCAACCGTGAGCAGGCCGCCGAGCGCCCTGGCCCGGGCGATCCACCTGGACGCGCCCAGCGCACGAAGCCCTCCGGTGGCGGCCATGGCGACGCCGACCGCGGTGGCGTACGCCGTAAGCATCGGGATCAGTGGCCGGGCAGTGGCCCAGCTGGAGGGGAAGAAATCGGGGCCGAAGCGGGGAAGGAGCAGGTAGAGGCCGGCGCCCCACGCCACGCAGAAAAGCCCCAGCGCGCCTCCGAGCGCCAGGGCCACCCGGCGCAGCCGGGCGGTGTCGCCCAGCGCCCGGACGCTCTCCGGGATGCCGAGGGAGTTGCCGCCCAGCAGCAGGACGATCACCGGTCCGATGAGAGTCTGAGCCGCCCGCAGGTGGCCAAGCTCGGCCAGTCCCGCCACCAGGGGAAGTGCGTAGAGGACCACGTAATAGCTGCTGGTGCTGGTGAGGAACTCCACCAGCAGCCGGCGCAGCAGCTCTCGGTTCTCCGCTACCCAGGCGGGAGCGCCCTCGAAGGAGGGCCGGATCGCCAGGCGCCGCACGAATACCAGGCCGGCCACTCCTCCCGACAGGCCCCACGCCGCAAGCAGGTTTTCAGCAGACGCGTTGCCCGCCAGGAACAAACCTGCGGACGCCGCAAGTTGCAGGCCCAGCCAGAGTACGTCGGAGGATGCGCTGACCTGCGGGACGCCCTTCGCCAGGCCGAGATGCCGACCCGCGTCCTGGAAAAGCAGGAAAGGGAGCAGAGTCGCAAGGACGACGAACTGGGCCCGGCCGTCGCCCATCCCGAGCCCGAGCAGAAGCGTGGCCGTCGAAGCGCCGCAACCGACCAGCACCGCGACCGACACCGCAGCCTGCTCCTGCCGTGCCGACTGCCGGCGCCCGTCGGAGTGCAGCAGCAGGATCGGGGTTCCGGCGAGATAGCGGCCGAGGTGGGCGGCCAGCTGGTAGGTCGTGAAGCATACGGAGAAGACGGCGAACTCCCGCGCCGAGGCGGCGGCCAGGACGAACAGGGTGATAGCGAAGTTGGAGGCGCTGGAGGCCACCTGGGCGGCCATCGCCCAGGTCACCCGTCCGGTTATACCGGGCCCGGACGGCGTAGCTCTCGGTTCGTTCACACGGGGAGCTACGGCCTGGTGGCCAGGAAGTGGAGCTCCGCCCCGAGCGGGGGAAGCCCGAGCGCTGTGGTGCGCGCGCCGAACCAGTTCCACGCCTTCTTGAGCGGTACCAGCACCCGGCCGCGGCGGCGGTCCAGGAGGCACTCCTCCGTCACCCCGAAGTAGTGGAAGGAGAAGCCGCTGAGCCCTGCCCTCGACGCCAGCAGCTCGAGCGCCCGCGGGGTGAAGTTGAGCAGGTGGTCCTGGGAGGAGAAGTCGAGGGGGCGGCCGGCCCGGGCAAGGATGCGTGCGTACAGGTTCTGGAACAGAAAGTTCGGCGTCGTCAGCAGCATCCGGCCACCGGGCCGGAGGTATCCGGCCGCCTCTTCCAGCAGAGCCGCGGGGTCTGCAACGTGGGCGACCACGCACCAAAGGGTGACGGCGTCGAAGGAACCCGCCATCTCCGCCGCCTGCCCGGGGCCGAGCGACCGCTCTGGCCCGATCCGCGTGGCGGCGGCTGCGACCGCCGCTTCGGACAGGTCCATTGAGTATGCGTCCCAGCCCAGCTGCAGCGCTATCTCGGTGAAGTGCCCCGCCCCGCCGCCAAGGTCGAGGACCCTGCCCGCTCCGCCGCCCAGCTGCAGGCCTTCGAGGGCCGCCCGGAACATCTTCCGGCGGGCCGACCAGTAGGAGTCGTCGAGCACCTTCTGCGGGTCGTCCAGCGTCCAGTAAGAGTGGCGCATCGGCTCACCGGGAATCCGGCCCATGCCGCACCTGGTGCAGACGCGGACGTCGTTCACGCCGATCCGGCGCTCCACCTCCTCGCCCCCGCAGGCGGCACACCGCTGCTCGAGCTGCGTGCTCACCTGATCAGCAGGAGGTCCGTGAACTCGGCGTTCAGGTAACGGCTCCTCAGGGCGGCGATTGAACCGGCCGGCATGCGGGCGTCCGAGCGCTCCCCGGCACAGAGCCGGCGCAGGTCCACGACGCTGCTGAAGCCATCCGCGACGAGAGCTTCGAACCGTTCCAGGCCCCCGCTCGCCCGCAGCCCCTTGGGCCAGTACTCGAGGACCACCGGGGCGCCTGACGCCAGCAGCTTGGGGCAGCCGGCGAGGACCTGCGGCTCGTGCCCCTGGGCGTCGATCCACAGAAGGCCGACCCTTCCGTCGAGATCCCGCTCGTCCTCGAAGAAGGCGTCGAGCCGGCGGGTGGCGCACCTCTCGGCGTCGAGTTCGCCCTCGGGCCGCTCGCCGGGCGCCAGGAGGCGCGAGTCGCCGAAGTTCGTTCGGGAGCGCTGGAGCAGCGACTCACCTTCCTTGTCGGACAGCGCCACCTGATGAGCCTGAGCGCGGCCGTCAAGGTCGTTCAGCAGCAGGTTCGCCTGCAGGATGCGAAAGCTGCGTGAGTCGGGCTCGAAGCACATGGCCTCCTGGAAGCCGAAGTGCAGGAGGGCATCCAGCGCCGAGACACCGATGTTGGCGCCGACGTCGACGAACAGCGGCCCTACGGGACGGCCGAGCTCCGCCCGGAGGTAATCGACCGCGGCGGCCATGTACAGGCGTTCGTACTCGCCGCGCATGAAGACGACCCGGCTGATCTCCTGGTCGGAGGTGTCGACAAGGATCTTGCCGTCGCCGAACGGAGTGGCGACCAGGGGCGTTAGCCGGCCGAGGTACCAGAACAGCATTCCTCTGGCCATCGTCGAGCGCGCGCCCCGGTAGTTGAGGATCTGCTTGCCGAGCTCCCGGGTCCGGCGGCTCCAACGCGGGGGCAGCTTGTCGGCCAGTCGCTGGGCCCGCCTGAGGTTGGCGGGGGAGAGAAGCTGGTTCAGCGCGCCTCCTTGTCGTCCGGCCTGCCCGGGGTCCGGGTCGGCGGCGTTTCCGGAACTGCCTATGTTTTCAGATTCCGTGCCCCACGGCTCGGACGCCCCGGCGAGCCCGTCCTCTATCCTTTGTCCGATGACCGAGTCTTCGCTTGTCAGGATCGCCATCGACTGCCGCTGGCTGGACTCGGGAGGCGCCGGGCGCACTACCGAGCTGATGCTGAGGGCGCTGAGGCACTCTGAGCTCGAAGTCGAGTGGCTGCTTTGGGGGAGGCCGGCCTTGCTTCAGGCTCACCTGTGGAGCGGAGCCCGCGTCGTACCCGTGTCCCCCGACCCGCGGGCTCTGCGGGGCCAGCGGAGCTGGTTCGACGTTCCTGATGCCGACCTGACCGTCTTCCTCCACCAGCAGCGGCCGCTGCGCAGGGTCCGTGCTTTTACGCTCATCCACGACACGATTCCGCTGCGCTTCGGCCCCCTCGCCGTCCGGCGAGCCAAGCGGGCCTTTCTACGTTGTGTCGCCGCCCGCTCCGAGCGCATCCTCACGGGCAGCCGGTTCGCCGCGCGCTGCATAGTGGAGGACCTGGGAGTAGACGAACGGCGCATTACCGTTGTGCGATGGCCGGGCGACCGGGAGCTTGCCGATCGAGTCGGGACCCTCCGGCGGACGATCGAGCCGCAGGAGGCGGCGCTCTACCTGGGGCTGCTGTTGCCGCACAAGAACGTGGAGCGGCTGCTCGAGGCGTTCGCGGGCACCGGGTTCCGCCGCAGCGGCGGCAGGCTCGTGCTGACGGGCGGGTCACCGGCCGGAGTGGCGGCGCTGACCGCCCGCTTGTCGCCGGAAGAGCGAGAGTTCGTAGAAGTGAGGCCCTTCTCCAGCCAGTCCGAGGTGGAGCGGCTGCTCGCCTCGGTGCGGTTTGTCGTCCAGCCCTCGCTGGAGGAAGGCTTCGGCCTGCCGGCGTGGGAAGCCCTGTGCTGCGGGGTGCCCGTGTGCGCCAGCACCGGCGGCTCCCTCCCCGAGGTGACCCGCGGATGGGCCGACGAGTTCGATCCCCGGTCGGTCGAGGAGATGACGGAAGCGCTCGACCGCACTGCGATGCGGGCACGGAACCGTACACCGGAGGAGGCGGAGCTGGCCTCCGCGGAGTTCCTGGCCGGGACGCCCTCGATGCCCGACCTGACCAGGCAGCTGGACGAGGTCTTTGCCGCCAGTATCCCCAGGGCCCGCGCAGCCTCCGTCCCGTCGGAGCCGGCGGCCGGCTAGATGGCTTACTTCGACTGGCACGGCCAGCCGGGCTACTTCCGGGACATCACCCGGCACTTCGACTCAAAGGCAAGGATGCTCGACGTCGGCTGCGGGACCGGCTGGCTGGCCGACCACTTCGCAGAGTACACCGGCGTCGACGCTTCGCCCGACGCAGTGAAGCAGGCGCTGGAGCGGGGCCGTAACGTCCTGCTGGCAGACCTGGCGCAGCCGCTGCCCTTCGAGGACGGATCTTTCGACGCCGCAGTTGTGAAGGATGTGCTGGAGCATGTGCCGGACCCTGTCCTGACCCTCAGGGAGGTCCATCGGGTGGTGAAGTCAGGCGGCCTGGTCTTCGCCTCGTCGCCCGACGCCCAGCGCTGGGTCTGGAACGACTACACGCACCGGCGCCCGTTCACCCGGAGGGCGTTCCGGCTGCTCTTCCGCGACTGCGGTTTCGAGGTGGAGAAGCTGGGCTACGAGTCGGTGGTCCCGGGGACCGGACGAATTTCCGCTCTCACTCGCCGCAAGCGGCGCCCGAGAATTCTTCAGGCTGCCGCGTGGCTGCCGGTCGTGCGCCGTAATGTGTGGATCCTCGCCCGCCGGAGGGCCGGATAGCGGTTAGTTCGCTCCGCGGCCCTTCACCACGGCCCACGGCGTACGGGCGAGGATCGCCAGGTCGGAGCCAAACGAGCACCGGCGCGCGTACTGCTCGTCGAGTTCGGCACGTCGGGGGAACTTGATCGTGCAGCGGCCACTGATCTGCCAGATTCCCGTCATGCCCGGGCGCAGGCGCAGGTAGAAGGAGCGCCGGTCCTCGTACCTCTCCAGCTCGTCCGGCCGCACCGGGCGGGGGCCGACAAGGCTCATGTCACCGGCAAGCACGTTGAACAGCTGGGGCAGCTCGTCCAGGCTGGTCCGGCGGAGGAACTTGCCGATGCGGGTCACCCGCGGGTCGCAGATGTGGCAGATCTTGTAGTCGCCGGCCAGGTAGTGGCCCAGCAGCTCGGAGCTGCGGGAGAGCTGCTCCTCGGCGTCGGTGGTCATCGAGCGAAACTTGAACACCATAAAGGTGCGGCCGTGCCGGCCCACCCGTGCCTGCCGGAAGAAGATCGGCCCCCCGGTGTCGAAGAACACGGCGAAGGCCACCAGCAGCATCAGCGGGGTGAAGAGCGCCAGCAGGACGGTCCCAAAAACGAGATCGAATGCCCGCTTGCCGGCCCACGACATCTCCAGCGGCTCTACGACCGGGCGCGGGGCGGCGGCGCTTTGGTCTACCGGTGTTGCGACGCCGGCCCCGAAGGCCGGATCGATCTCGCTTACGGACATAGTCACCTGACGTGAGCCGCTACATACAACCGGGACGCGTGGAAAGCTAATTCGCTAACTGCAAAGAATCAAGAATCGACCCGCCTTGACCGGCTCCACACTGCCCGATCCGGCGGGTTTGTGGCGACATTCTATGCGTACGGATCCGGTGCGCCAATACCAGCCGCCTCCATCGCTTCCGACACCCACCCGGTGAAGTCGGAAAGGAACCGCTCCGAGGAGAACCGGCCGGCATTGGCGACGCAGTCGCCGGGCTCAAAGCGGGCGTCCACCGCCTCCCGCAGGCCTTCGGCGAACTCCTCAGCCTCCTGGCGCTCGACGAGGATGCCGGTCCGGCCCGGCACCACAGTGTCCAGCGATCCACCTCTGCCCAGCGCCACGACCGGCGCGCCGCACGCCTGCGCCTCGACGGGCACGATGCCGAAGTCCTCCTCCGCCGGGAAGATCAGGGCGCGGCAGGTCCGGTACAGCCGGCGAACGGTCTCGTCGTCCGGGGCGATGACGAACTCGACCGGCGACCCGGTTCGGGCTGCCAGCGTCCGCAGGTCCCCCTCCTGGGGCCCGGAGCCCGCTACGACCAGCGGCATGCCAGCCAGAGCCGCGGCCCGGATCGCCAGGTCCAGCTTCTTGTTGGGGATCATGCGGGAGAAGGCGAGCACGAAGTCGGAGCGCGGCTCGGCCGGATCGGGCGTGAAGAACCGCGTGTTGACCGGCGGGTGGAGGACGCGGGCCTGGCGTCCGTAGAACCGCTCGATTCGCCCGACCACCGCAGTCGAGATGCCGGCGAAGTGGTCCACCCAGTTCGCCGACTTCACGTCCCACGCCCTCAAGCCCGCCGCGAGGGGAGCGGCGAGCCTGGCGAGCGGGCTCCTGCGGTCCAGCTCCTGCATCCACAGGTAGCGCATCGGCGTGTAGCAGTAGCAGAGGTGCAGCGCACTCCTACCGGGCCCGAATCCCTTGACGCACGCGTGGCTGGAGGTGACCACCACGTCGTACCGCGTCCGGGACGCGTAGCGCCAGGCCAGGGGCATCAGAGGCAGCTGAAGCGCGTTGTGGCCCCGCAGCGGACCGATTCGGTCCAGGAAGGTCGTGCGGACGGGCCGCCCGCCGAAGTCCAGGCCGGCGTCGGGGTCCCGGGTCAGGGCGTACAGGTCGGCGCCGGGGAACGCCCGGGCCATCAGCTCGAAGGTAACCTCGCTGCCCCGTCGGCCGGACAGCCACTCGTGGCACAGTGCCATCGCCGGCTGGCGGGAGCCGCTTCCCGGCACGGCGGCCGACCTAGCCGGCCGGCTGGACCGGGTCTATGTTCAGGTCCCGGTAGGTGAGGAGCGGCTCGTAGAGGACCCCCCGGCGGGCGAACTCCTCGCTCGCCATCTCACCCCGGTCGACCAGCGTAGTGGCTAGAACCACCTCAGCCTCCGCCTCCTTCAGCACGTCGAGCGCATCGAGAATGGAGCGGCCTGAGGTGATGACATCGTCGACGAGCAGCACTCGGACGCCCGGCTTGAACTCCTTCCCCTCGATCCTCCGTTGCCGGCCGTGGCCCTTGGCGGCCTTGCGGACGGAGAACCACTCGACGTCCATCAGCATGGCCACCGCCACCCCGATCGGGTCGGCTCCCATGGTCATGCCGCCGGCGGCATCGAACGTCACGCCGTGCGATGCGGCTAGAGCCTGCACGGCCTCGGCGACCAGACCGAAACGGCTGCCCTTGGCGATGGCGCGCTTGGCGTCGATGTAGTCGTGGCTGGTGCCGCCGGAGGAGAGCTGGAAGGGCTCCTCGCGGCGCTCGTAGCCGAAGTCGAGGATCAACCGGGCCAGCTCGCGGCGCACCTGGTCGAGCGGCCGGGCGGAGACCGAGCGCGTTCCGGTCGTCATCGAGCTTCCTTTGGTCGCGGTTGTCGTAAGGCCCGTCCGGGCCGGATCGCTTCAAGATATCTCGTCAGCCCCGGCGGTGCGCGGACGGCGAGGTCAGGAGGCGGCCAGGACTCCGTTGGCCCGGTCGCGGAAAGAGGACCCGTAGCGGACCTCGAACTCCATCTCCCGGTCCAGCCGGCCGCTCCACTGCAAACGGTTGCCGACCAGCCGCAGAGACGGCGAGTAGCTGTAGACGAAGGCGCCCTTGGGCAGGGTGATGTCGATCTCGACCTCGTCGGGGTTGAGGTTCGGCTGGTGCTGCAGCTTCAGCTTGTAGTGGCCGGGCCGGGGCAGCGAGGACTGGGTGTCGACTGCGAAGCTGGCGTTGCTCTGAGGCAGGATCTCGAGAAACTTCGAGGCCACCGCCAGACCGAGCTCGCCGCTGCTCTCCACGCCGCTGGGCGTCCCGTTCAGCATGGCGCCGGTGACGAACGTGTTCCTCGGCAGGTAGATCGAGGTGTAGGTGCGGTTGAGGCCGGGCGGGTCGTTCGGCAGTGTCGGGCCCATGATGTAGCTCGGCTTGGCGCCGGTGGGTGCGCCGTTCGTTATGCGGACCTCCACCCGGCCCTTCACGTTCTGCGGATTGGTCAGGTCGACCGAGTAATGGACCCGGCGGCGGGCGTAGAAGTCCACCTTGTTGCCGGCCGCGTTCTGCCCCACGACCATGAGGTAGTCGGCGTCCTCGTCGGGACGCAGCTCCCCCGCCAGGCCGAGGCGCTTGAGCCGGTCCAGCTCGGTCGGACTCCAGACCTGGATTCGCTTCGTCGACACCATCTCGCCCATCGGCACGATCAGCAGGCTGGGGTTCGAGAAGTTGCCGGAGAGCAGGCGGCTCCACACCTCCCGCCCGACCTCCAGCAGGAAGCGGGAGCGGTTGTCCTTCTCCGGGAACCGCTCGTACGCCTCGTTCAAGGCCAGCGGGAGGAAGGTCTCCGAGGTGATGGGGCCGACGGGGGACACGTCGACCGGTCCCACGATCTCCAGCAGGCGGTTGAGGCCCACGGCGTCTATGGCGATCACGCCGTCGATCTGCCGCCCGGTGGTCTGCTTCCACATCTCGGCCAGGACGCTGGCGGCTGTGGGGAAGTCCGGCGTCATGTTGGTGTTGGACCAGAAGCTGCGCGAGTAGAACTTGTCGTAGTTCTTGGCGAACTCCTCGGGCGCCGGCACCGGGTTCTTCACGACCGGCAGAGAGTTGTTCGACTCGAAGCGCTCGAGCTTCAGGCTGCCGTTCTCGGCGCTCAGGATGCCGAAGGCGCCGAGGAAGCCGCCGGTGGCCCGCAGCTCCACCGGGTTCTGGATGGCCAGGAACCAGGTGCGACTCGTGCCGTCGGCGAAGAAGTGCGGCAGCAGCGCGGCGGCGTCGGACGCCTTCTCGAGGCTCTCCACCGCCCGGGCGCCGTCCCGAAGGAACTCCTCGCGTGCGCCTTTGATAGGCGGCAGGAGCACCCCGCCCGACGCCCTCAGCTCGGCGAGGGCCAGCTTCGCGGCCACCGCCGACTTCGACAGCTCTTCCGAAGCGATGGGCCACGGCTGCGTGTTGAGCCTGCCCTGGCTGAAGCCGATCTCCGGGCCCGTGGGGCCCACCGGGAAGACGGCCGCCGCGTTGAGTGCCTGGTCGGCCGCCGGCGCCAGCAGCTTGCCGCTGGCGGCCATCGCAGTGGCCGCCCGGATGTTGTCGCCCACGACCGGCAGCAGCCGCGCCGGCATTGTCAGCGGCCACTTGAACTTCGACTCGGCATTGCCGGCAAGCTCGCCGGCCGACTTGAACGCCTCCCGGGCGCCGCCGATGTTGAATATGGACGTCTGGTACAGGCCGTCGGAGAACGCCCGTTGGGCGCCCCGCAGGTCCCAGGCGCCGGCCAGCGCCGGCGGTACCGACAACCCGACCACCGCCAGGACCCCATAGGTCAGGTAGCGGAGAACCGGAGGCCCCCTCCGGCTGCGAACGGGCTCCCTCCCTTCGATGGCGCGAAGGATAATCGCCGCCAGGGCAAACGCAGCTATCGGCAGAAAGAGGAGCACCGGGCCGGTGGCCAGTGAGACTGCAACCAGTCCGGTGGCGGCAAGTGCGGCCAGGCCGTGGAGCCGGGCGGCCTTTCGAGTGGAGAACCCCATCCGGTAGAGCCGGTGGGAGATGTGGTCTATTCCGCCGCCGAAGATAGGCCTGCCCGTGCCCACGCGCCCAAGGATCGCCAGGGCGGAGTCGGTGAACGGGAGGGCAAGCACCGCCACCGTCCCGATCGGCGCCCAGCGAGGGCCGAAGTACAGCGAGACCTTGAGGGCCGCCGCGCCGAGCAGGAAGCCTATGAACTCCGGCGATCCCGCCCCGAGGTACACCTTCGCCCGCCGGTGGTTGTAGGGAAGGAAGCCGAGAGCGGCACCCGCTAGTGCGGCTACCGGTACCGCTATCTCCGGAGTGCCTCCCATGAAGGCGATGAGGACCAGACCCCCGGCGATGGCCGCTGAGGTGTACCCGGCCACGCCGTTCATGTTGTCCACCTGGTTCAGCGACTTGTCGGCCGCGACCAAC
>DATAAN010000034.1:0-4257 GCA_036260105.1 Actinomycetota bacterium | reverse complement strand
CGGATGCACTTGCTACTGCGGACCACCTGGCGACCTTCAAGTTCGTCGTACGCAACATTGCTTTCCAGCACAATCTGCATGCGACGTTCATGCCGAAGCCGATTTTCGGGCAGAACGGATCCGGGATGCACACGCACCAGTCACTGTTCCGGGACGGAGAGAACGCGTTTTACGATGCGAATGCGGCGGACGGCATGTCGAAGGTGATGCGGAATTACGCGGCCGGGCTGCGTGACGTCCACCCGCTCGGCCTCCAGCCTCCGGGACCGCTCCGACCGGTCCAGATCCGCCAGCTTGCCGGAGATGGCAGACTCGATGGACCCCCGCACCCGGTTGGCGGCCTGGCCGACGGTTCTCCGTTCCTCGACCGGCAGGGTGCCCAGGCTCTTGCCGACTCGGGCGAGCGGCCCTTTACGGCCCAGGTAGGTGATCTCCAGCTCCCGAACCCGCTCGCTGGACGCGGCCGACTGCAGCGCCTCGAGCGCCTCCTTTTCGATCTGCTCGAGCTCCCGGACTGGCGACATCACACCTCTCCGTCGTTCGAAAGCGGCAGGGTGAAGCAGAACACCGCTCCCCGATCCGTGCCGTTCTCCACCCAGATCCGCCCGCCGTGCGCCTCGACCAGTCCTTTCGAGATGTAGAGGCCGAGACCGGTTCCCGGATTCTGCGACTGAGCCCGCTCCCGGAAGAACCTCTGGAAGACCTTTGACCGGTGCTCCGTCGCAATGCCGCCGCCCTCGTCGCTCACCTTCACCAGGACGGCCGACTCCTGGAGCGCTCCGGCGACTTGGACGTGCCCTCCGTCGGTGTACTTGACCGCGTTCTCGACCAGGTTCGTCAGCACCTGCTCGATCTTGTCCGAGTCGGCGTAGACCTTTGGGAAGTCGTCGGGAAACGTGCAGTCGATCTCGTGCCGGTCTGCCCGCGGCTTGATCCGCTCGACCACCCGCGACGCGACGTCGTCCAGGTTGATCATCCGCTTCGAAAGCCGCAGGCGCCCGGCCTCCAGACGGCTGACGTCGAGCAGCTCGCCGATCAGCCGGGTCACCCGGTCGGCGTCGGCGTTGATCGTAGCCAGCAGGTGTTTCTTGTGATCGTCGTCGAACCGGTCCCAGCGGTGCAGCAGCGTCGAGGTGAATCCCTTCACCGAGGTCAGCGGGGAGCGAAGCTCGTGAGCCACCGCTGAGATCACCTCCGACTTGGCCATGTCGATCCGCTTGCGGCGGCCGATGTCGCGCAGGACCGCGGTCGTGCGTACGACCGATCCGTTCCCGTCCCGCTCAAAGCTGGAGGTCACGCCAACCCACAACGGCCTGCCGGCCTTCGTGACGGTCAGCAGCTCCCGCTCGGGCGTCGCCTTCGTAATCGTCAACTGCCTGTCCTTTGCCACCTGCCCGATACAAGTTCGCTTCCCGTTTACATCCTGGGGCTTGAGCACCTCGTCGAGGTTCCGGCCGGCCACCTCCTCGGCGGTCCAGCCGAACATCCGTTGTGCGCCGGCGAGCCACTCCACCACGTTGCCGGAAGCGTCGAGCACCACGATGCCCTCGCGGATGGCGGCGACGATGCCGGCCAGCCTGTCGTCGCTCACCGGGCGGCCCTTCGCTGGCGGGCTGCCTCGAAGAGAAGAACGGTTGCGGCCATGCCGACGTTCAACGACTCCACGCTCTTGCTCATCGGGATACTCACCCTTGCGTCCACCGCGGCAGCCAGCTCCGCAGGAACGCCCCAAGCCTCATTCCCCAAAACCAAGGCGGTGCGCCGCCTGAAGTCAACCTGATCGTAGACCGCCTCGCCCGAGGGGTCGGCCGCCACGCGTTGCACTCCGAGATTACCGAATTCCTGCAACAGCCAGGGTATCTCAACATTCCGGCAAATCGGCAGATCGAACAGGGCTCCCACCGTCGCCCGAACGAGCTTGGGGTTGTAGAGGTCGACCGTCTCGGCGCCCAGGAAGATCGCGTCCGCGCCGGCTGCCGCGCTGCTCCGAAGAATCGTCCCGGCGTTCCCGGGGTCACGCACCCCGGCAAGCACAACGCCCAGCGACGGCGGGTTGCGAAGGAGGGCGGCAGGATCCCGGTCGACGAACCGGCAGATGGCCAGGATTCCGGGCGGCGTGGTGGTGGAGGACATTGCCCGCATCACCGCGTCGGACACGGTGAAGACCTGGAGGCCGCCGGCCCGGGCGAGCCGGGTCAGCTCCGGAAAGCCGTTGTCCGGGCCTTCCACGAAGATGCAGACCAGGGGCGCCCCGGTGGAAAGCGCCCTCTCCACACCGTTCGGACCCTCGATAAGGAACTGCCGCAGCGAGTCGCGCACCGTTCGTTTGGCCAGCTTGCGGGCGGCCTGAACCTGGGTGTTGCGAAGGCTGGTGATCACTTGTCGGCCAGCCAGGGGGCGGGCCGGCCAGGGCTGCTGCGGTGGCCGGCCGGTGGCCGGCCGCGCCGAAGCGGCCTACTCGCCGAGTGCGGCTTTGGCGGTGCCGGCGAGCGCCGCAAAGGCGGCCTCGTCGCTGATCGCGATCTCGGCCAGCACCTTCCGGTCGACCTCGACGCCGGCCTTGGTCAGGCCCTCGATAAACCGGCTGTACGAGATGCCGTTGCTGCGGGCTGCGGCGTTGATCCGGGCGATCCACAGACGGCGGAACTGCCCTTTGCGGTCCCTGCGGTCCCGGTAGGCGTAGGTAAGCGAGTGGAGCATCTGCTCATGCGCAACCCGGTAGTGACGGCTGCGGGCGCCGCGGTAGCCGGAGGCCGCCTTGAGGACTGACCTGCGGTGCTTACGGCTGGAAACGGATCTCTTTACTCTTGCCACGTCACATCCCCAGCATCTTCTTGACGCGCTTGGTGTCGGCCGGGGAAACCAGGCCGGGGCGCTGAAGTCGCCTTCTCAGCTGGCCGGGCTTGTGCTCCAGGTAGTGGGCGACGTGGCCCTGGACCCTGACGATCTTGCCGGTTCCGGTGGTGCGGAACCGCTTGGCGGCACCACGGTGAGTCTTCTGCTTTGGCATCTCAAATCCTCGATCTCAGCTCAGGCGTGCTGGCTCTTGGGCTCCTTCTCAGGCTTGGTGCCGGTCTTTCGAACCGGAGCCAGAACCATCACCATGTTCTTCCCGTCGAGCTTGGGATGCATCTCGACGGTCGCTACCTCCTGCAACTCCTTCGAAAGGTTGTTCAGCAGCTTGGCGCCCAGGTCGGTGTGCTGCATCTCCCTGCCCCGGAACCAGACGGTGATCTTTACCTTCGACCCCTGATTCAGGAAACGCTCGATGTGGTGCTTTTTGGTCTCGTAGTCGTGGGTGGAGATCTTGGGCTTGAACTTCATCTCCTTGACCGTGACCTGCTGCTGGCGCTTCCTCGCTTCCTTTGCCCTGACGTCCTGCTCGTACTTGTACTTGCCGTAGTCCATGATCTTGCAGACCGGAGGGTCTGCTTGCGGCGCCACCTCGACGAGGTCGAGGTCCAAAGACTGGGCTCGGCTGAGGGCCTGAGCGGTGCTCATGATGCCCAACTGCTCGCCGCCGGGACCAACCACCCGAACCTCGGGAATCCGAATACGGTCGTTCAGCCGTGGTTCAGGAGCTATCGGCTACCACTCCTCGTCTTACGCTGCAGATCAACCTCCCCACGAGCCAACGATTCACCGATTGGGCGGGTTGCCAAGCGCGCGAAAGACCCGTTCAAGTGCTTTCTACCCTACCACGTCGCTGCCGCTGGATCGGGGGCGGCGGGACGCCGGATTGTGCGTTAAGGACCCCCCATTCCTGCCGATAGGTAACGAGGCCGCGGGTACCCCGCCCGCTTGGGGGTAGGAGGTCTGGTGTCCATAGAAGATTTCAAGATGTACGAGGAGTGGAACCGGTACCGCGAGTCGCTCCGCGACGAGGTGGTCGTTGCCCGTGGCGAGCCAGCCGCGCGGCGTGACGAGCACGTCCTCGAAGCCGATGCGGGTGTCGATGCGCATCCGCATGGCGTACTCCAGCACGGGCCACGCGCCCGTCTCCTCGCCGTGCACCAGCACCGGCACCGGCAGCGAGCCGAGCGCGCGGAGGATGCGGACGGCCTCCGCCACCGCGGTCTCGGGATCGGTGACGGTGGACTCGGCGAGCACCCGCGTGGTGCCGGGCGGCACGCCGTTGGCGCGCAGCGTGACCGCGTCGCCGCTGGTCCAGACCCCGAGCTCGACGCCGATGCCCACGGAGCGGGCCGCGGAGCAGACGTCGACCCAGCCCTTCTCGTGCACGTTGACCGAGCACAC
>DATAAN010000033.1:0-3203 GCA_036260105.1 Actinomycetota bacterium | reverse complement strand
TCACCACCCATCTCCACACCTCACTCCTCACGCACCACTGTCAGCCCGCGGGTCCCTGCGTCCGTCGTACGGCCGGCCGCCGGCTGCCGCACGGCTGCCATTGCCAGGTAGGTCGATTAAGGGAGGTGGCGGCGCTTCCTCCCCCCGGTCCGGTCGCCGGCCCATGCGGCCGGCCAGACGGGGTGTCGTGAGGGCGATCGGCAGTCACAAACAGTGGTGGTCGCACGGTTGCTCGGTCAGGGTCGGCGGCCGTCCCGAAAGAAACCCTGACGGACCTGCGATGGGCGAAGCCGAGGGACGGACGACCCAACCCAACAGGTCCCGTCGATCGCAGTCCAGTGGATGGCTTAACAGCTGACGGAGTGGGTGCCCTACTCAGCAGCCTGGGCAAACCCTATCTATTTATGGAGGATGGCAGTTCGCCGCGGATCTTGTGAACCGAACGGGCTGGGTGCCGGCGTCCCGATTAGCTCGCCGACGGGGACGGGGTCGGCTGCTCGCTGTCCATAACCTCGAAGGAGGTGATGATCTCGTCGAAGGTGTCCGCCATGACGCCGTAGTTCGATGTGGGCAGCGCCTGGAAGACGATCACGTACATCCTCGTGCCGCCGAGCAGGAAGATGTGCGAGTGCATCCCCTCCTCGCCCGTCTGCGTATCGGTGAAGGTGTAGAGATACTGCCACCCGTGTAAGCCGTCCACCTTCACCCTCTGGCGCTGGATGACCTCCTTCACTCCCTCGCCCTGGTCGATGTAGCCGTCGAACAACGCCTGGAACTCGGCCACTACGCTGTCAGGGGTGGTGTCGGTGATCGTAACCGGCTGCGGAAGGGGACTGACCCTTATCCTCACGTTGTTCTGGGTGCCCGAGACTCCGGCTACCAGCACTATCTGCGGATCCTGCCTTTCCGGCTGGAACACCTCCCAGTCGCCTGGGAGCCGGA
Source organism: Actinomycetota bacterium (assembly GCA_036260105.1). GTDB lineage: Bacteria > Actinomycetota > CADDZG01 > JAHWKV01 > JAHWKV01 > JAJCYE01. The sequence goes on along the minus strand of DATAAN010000033.1, from coordinate 2,261 downwards.
TGGAGAAGCGGTGGTCCGGAAACTCGATCCGGAAGAACTCCGGCTCCTGCTCGCCCTTCGCGGCGGGCTCTTGGGATCGGTTGGCGAAGAGGAATATGCCGATACCAACTGCAACGACCGCCAGAACGACCAACAGCCTGTTGCGATCGAACTTCCGTGCCTTGTTATCCGCCGGTATGCCCGTGTCCTGGGTGGCCAACTAGAGCTCCTTGGTCGATGAATGCGGCCGAGTGCCCTTGCGAGCGGCCGGCAGTCTAACTAACTTAACCCGTTCCCGGACTGAGCCGGTAAGGCCGGCGAGGGCCGGCAACTCAGCGACTCTACGCGCCGCGGCCTCCGCCGTAGCGGCTGAGCTCCCGGTCGAAGCTCGAGACCGGTGGGGGCGCCGGACGACCGGAAGAACCGCCGTACTGGTAGTCGTCGTCGCCGGCTTCCAGACCGTCCAGCCCTGCAAGCCGGGCCACCTCGTCTATGTTGAGGCTCTCTCGCTCCATCAGGGCCTGTGCCACCGCCCGTAGGCGCCGGTCGTTGTCCTGGATGATCGTTACGGCGGCCTGCTCCGCCCGCTTGAGCAGCTTGCGGACCTCCTGGTTCGAGGAGGCGTCCATCCGGGAGTAAGGGTCTCGTCCGTTGTCGCTGGCGGAGAACTCGTACTTGCCGGTCATTGCCCAGCGCTCGACCATCTGACGCGCCAGCTTGAAAGCTTCCCGAAGATCGTCCTCAGCACGGGTGCTGGGCTCACCGAAGGTGTGGATCTCGGCCGCCATGCCGGCGAGCAGGACCATGAGCTTGGCCATGAGCTCCCTCCGCGTCATGACCTCCCGGTCTTCGCCCGAAGACCATATGGACTTCCCGCCGTCTCCGATGCGCCCCACGATAGAGATGCGGGACACCGGCCTCACGCCCCGCAGGAGAAGCGACAGCAGCGCATGACCGGCCTCGTGGTAGGCGATGAGGCGACGTTCCTCCTCGTCCATCACACGGCCGCTACGCGGCCCGGAGATGGCACGCTCGAGCGCCTCCTCGACGTCCTCAGCCCCGATCTCCGTCCGGTGCTTGCGGGCGGCGAGGAAGGAGGCCTCGTTGATGATGTTGGCGAGCTCGGCCCCGGTCAGCCCACCGGTCCGGGTGGCGACGGCCCTCCAGTCGATTGCCCTGGAGTGCGGCCGCTTGGAGGCGTGCAGCCGGAGAATGCGCTCCCTGCCCACGACATCCGGGCCGGCGACGTGAATCCGGCGGTCGAAGCGGCCGGGCCGGAGCAGCGCCGGGTCGATCATCTCCGGCCGGTTGGTCGCCCCGATGAGCACGACTCCGGAGGCGCTGGCAAAGCCGTCGAGCTCGATCAGCAGCTGGTTGAGCGTGTGGTCGTACTCCCGCTCTCCGGGCGCCTCGGAGTTGCGCCGGCGACCGACGGCGTCAAGCTCGTCGATGAACACGATAGAGGGAGCGTTCTTCTTGGCCTCCTCGAACAGCTGCCGAACCCGCTGCGCCCCCACGCCGACGTAGACCTCGACGAAGCTGGCGGCGGACACGAAGTAGAAAGGCACGCCTCCCTCCCCTGCCAGGGCCTTGGCGAGCAGGGTCTTACCGCTGCCGGACGGGCCGTATAGAAGGATGCCCCTCGGCAGGGTGGCCCCCAGCGCCTCGAAGCGGGCCGGGTCCAGCAGGTAGTCCTTCACCTCGCGGAGCTCGGCGACCACCTCGTCCAAGCCGGCGACGTCGGCAAAGGTGACACCGGGGTCGTTCGGCGTCGTCTCAGCCTTCTGGGCCTTGAACGTGTTTATCTCCTTGAAGCCCGCCATGGCCTTCTTGTTGGAGAGCCGGACGGCGAAGTACGCCCCCACAATGATGAGGAGGGACGGAGCCCAGAAAGCCGGGCTCATAAAGGTCTCTAGCAAGGCATCGCTTTCCAATAGACCGAAGATGTAGGTGAAGGCCGGGTGTGCGACGCCTTATTTTAGGCGTCACAGTCTCAAGATCAATCACCTATCGCTCAACCGATAGGCAAAAACTCGGCCGGCCGAGGGATCCCCGGCCGGCCGATGATGAAGGTTTTCGCTGTTTAGTTCGGGCGCTTCCCGGTCTGTGCCGTGATCTTGTCGGTCAGGCCGTAGAGCAGCGGCAGTGCACCTGCGATGACGCCCAGGGTGCGGTTGATCTGCCCGAGGCCGGGGATGATCGGCTCGACGTGGGTGACGATGGTCGCCACCGTCTGCGAGCAGTCGGCCAGGTTGGCGTTGATGTTGTTCAGGCGGTTGGCG